>NZ_JBSICH010000055.1:0-30175 GCF_053613315.1 Streptomyces sp. JK94
GATCTTTCACGTGGAGGCGGACAGGCTCTCCTCACCGGCGGATCCGGCCCGAGCCGTGGTGAAGGTGATGAGGGCGTCGGCTGCCGGGCCGGAGGAGGCGGGGTTCTGGCCGGTGATGAGCAGGCCGTCCTGGACGACGTAGGGCTGCCAGTCGCCGATCTTGGAGTAGTTGCCGCCGAGCTTGATGAGTTCGTCCTCGACGAGGAAGGGGACGACATCGGTGAGCTGGACCCCTTCCTCCTCGGAGTTGGTGAAGCCGGTGACCTTGCGGCCCTGGACCAGTGGGGTGCCGTCCTCGTTGACGGTGTGGCGCAGGACGCCGGGGGCGTGGCAGACCAGGGTGACGGGCTTGCCGGAACGCAGGGTCGTCTCGATCAGGCGGGCGGAGGTGGCGTCCTCGGCCAGGTCCCACAGCGGGCCGTGGCCGCCGGGGTAGAAGACGGTGTCGTAGTCCTGGGCGTTGACCGAGTCCAGGCGCACGGTGGTCGCCAGCGCTGCGGTCGCTTCCGCGTCGGCCTCGAAGCGGCGGGTCTGGTCGGTCTGGTTGGCGGCCTCGTTGCTCTTGGGGTCCAGGGGCGGTCGGCCGCCCTTCGGGGAGGCGAGGGTGATCTCCCAGCCGGCCTCCTTGAACCGGTAGTACGGCGCGGCGAGTTCCTCCAGCCAGAACCCGGTCGTGCGACCGGTGTCACCGAGCTGGTCGTGCGAGGTGAGGACGACGAGGACCTTCATGATGACTACTCCTGTGGATCAGTGGGCCGGACGGGCGGGGATACGGGTCACCGGGCGAGGAAGGCCAGCAGGGCTTCGTTGACCTCGGCGGTGTGGGTGGTGAGGAGTCCGTGGGGTGCGCCGTCGATCTCGGTGTACTGGGCGGTGGGCAGGGCCTTGGCGAAGCGCCGGCCGGTGGCGTCGACGGGCAGGGTGCGGTCTGCGGTGCCGTGGACGATCAGAGCCGGGACGTCGATCTTGGGGATGTCGGCGCGGAAGTCGGTGGGCCAGGTGAGCGGGGCGGCGGCCGAGGCGATCGCGCCCGATCCGGCGGCGACGTTCCAGGCGTTGCGGACCGCTTCTTCGCTGACGCGGGTGCCCAGGTTCTCGTCGAGGTTGAAGAAGTCGTTGTAGAAGCCGGTGAAGAAGGCGTACCGGTCCTTCTTCACCGCCTCCGAGACACCCTGGAAGAAGGAGGCCGGCGCCGCGCCGTCGGGGTTGTCGTCGGTGATCTCCAGGAACGGCTCCAGCGAGGCCAGGAACGCCGCCTTGGCCACACGCGCCGAACCGTACGTCGACAGGTAGCGGGCCACCTCACCCGTGCCCATCGAGAATCCGACCAGCACCGTCTCCCGCAGGTCCAGTGTCTCCAGCACGGTGTTCAGGTCGGCGGCGAAGGTGTCGTAGTCGTACCCCGTCGAGGGCTGGCTGGACTTGCCGAAGCCCCGCCGGTCGTACGTGATCACCCGGAAGCCCGCGTCCAGCAGGGCCGACGTCTGCCCCTCCCACGAGTTCCCGTCCAGCGGGTAGCCGTGGATCAGCACCACCGGCTGACCGGTCCCCTTGTCCTCGTAGTGCAGCTCGATGTCCGCGCTGTTCTCCGTGCCGACCTTGATACGTCCCATGACGTCCAACCTTCACTGTGTGTTGTGTGCTCCGGCATTCAGAACTGAACGACTGCTCCACTCACCCGTCGACCGTGCCCGCCTGGCCAGGTCCGCCGATCACCTCACCGACGGCCGGAGGCGGCGGGTCGTGATCGGCACGGGTGTCCCATGGGTTACTCGGAGGTGGCTCGGGCGGCCTGTTCGATGAGGTGGGTGACCGTGCCGGGGTGGGAGATGGCGACGGCGTGCGAGGAGTCGACCTCGATGGTGCGGGCGTGGGCGCGCTTGGCCATGAAGCGCTGCTCGGCCGGTGCGATGGCGTGGTCCTGGGTGGTGACCAGGTCCCAGGAGGGGATGGTCTTCCAGGCGGTCTTCGTGGTCTTCTCGTCGAAGACGGAGGCGGCCAGGGGGCGCTGGGTGAGGGCCATGAGGTCGGTGACCGACCGGGGTACGTCGGCGGCGAAGGCGTCGTGGAACTTGTTCTTCTGGACGTAGAGGTCGGTGCCGGTGCCTCCGCCGGGCAGCGGGTAGGGCACCGCATCGAGTGCCTGGGGGAGGGTCGCGCCCGGGAACCGGTCGCCGAGTTCCGCGAGGGTCTCGTCCTTGTCGGGGACGAACGCGGCAATGTAGACGAGGGCCTTGACCTCCGGGTTGTCCGCGGCGGCGGCACTGATCACGGAGCCGCCGTAGGAGTGGCCGGCGAGGACGACCGGTCCCTTGACGCTCTTGAGGTAGCTCTCCAGATAGTCCGCGTCGCTCGCCACGCCGCGCAGCGGGTTGGCGGGAGCGACGACCGGATAGCCGTCGTGCCGCAGACGCGTTATCACACTGTTCCAGCTGGAGGAGTCCGCGAAGGCCCCGTGCACCAGCACCACCGTCGGCTTCGCCGCCGGCTCGACGGACTCGGCCTTGGCTGCGGAGGCCGACGGCATGACCGCCAGGCTGAGGGCAGCAACCCCCGCGACGGCAGCGAGCGCGGAAACACGCCTGCGGGAAGGGCGCAGCGCACTCTTCATTTTCGCCTTCATCTGTACCTGTATCTCCATGAGAGGTGTCGTTCTTCGGGAGAGGTGTCGTTCTTCGAGCGGCAGGTCCTGCCGTTCCGCGGGCACGGACCGGGGCGGTGCCTGGCACGTCGGCACAGGCGGTGCTGGGCAAGTCGTCAGACGCGCCCAGCCGGTTCGGAAGACTCCCCAAGCCGCCGCTGTCACCTGCGTGAATGCGACCACCTTCCCCTTTCTGCCACCGCTGCGGCTACATTAGCATGCGCGTAGCCGGGATGGTTACGGATAGGGGTGACGCGAAGGAATCTGCAGCAGTTCGTGAACCAGTCCACCTGGAACCCGTGCCGGTGCAGCGGCGGCTCCCAGAGCGGATGCTGCCGCTCATCGCCCCGACGGCCTGGGTGATCGATGATGTGTCGGTGCCTGCCCAAGGACGGCCGGATGCCGGTCGCTGGGGCCCCGCAGTACTGCGGGGCCCTGCCTGGCAAACGCGCCAGCTGCCAGGTCGCGGTCAGCGTCCACGCCGCCAGTGACACCGCCTCCTGCCCGCTGCAGTGGCGGCTGTTCCTGCCCAGGGAGTGGGCGTCGGACGCCGGCCGTAGGACCGCCACCCGCATCCCGCCCGAGATCACCCACCGGGAGAGGTGGCGGCTGGCGCTGGACATGCTCGATGAACTGGCCGGCTGGGGCATGCGCCCGCCGGTCGTGGTGGCCGATGCCGCCTACGGCGCCAATGCCCACCTGCGAGCCGGCCTGGTTCAGCGGGGAATCGACTACGTGCTGGCCGTCCGCGCGGACATGAGTGCCCACCCCTTCGACGCGAAGCCGGTGGTTCCGGACCGCAACGCTCCCGTCGGCTGCTGGCCCCAGCCCCGCTACCGGAGCCGGGCCCCCTCGGTGGCGGCCCTAGCCGCCGATCTCGGACAGGAGCGTTCACTTCCCTGACCTGGCGGCAGGGTTTACGCGGCCAGTTACGTTCCCGCTTCGCCGCCGTGCGCGTGCGCCCGGCCGGCAAGGCCGTCGAGCGTCCCATCCGGGCCGCCGCCTCGGCCGGACAGGGCTGGTGGGACGGCGTCCTGCCCGACTGCTGGCTGCTGGTCGAGTGGCCCCAAGGCGCCTAGGCACCCACCGACTACTGCCTGTCCAGCCTGCCCGCCGACACCCCCATCACCGACCTGGTCCCTCTGGCCAAGGTCCGCTGGCGCATCGAGCACGACTACCGCGAACTCAAGCACGGCCTGGGCTCGAGGGCCGGTCCCGGCCCGGCTGGCACCACCACGTCACCCTCGTGACCGGATGCCGGTCCAGCAGCTCAGGATGTCCTGGAGGGCGTCGAGGATCTGGTACAGGGCGAGCCCGGTGTGGGTGCTTTTGGTGCCATATGCTGTTCGGTGAGAAACGCGTGGGCGACTGAGCAAGGCCGGTGACGGTCCCACAGGCCGTTGTGGACGGCCTCTGATCGCCTTCTTGTGCCGTGACCGGGCCCCGGGCCTCTCAGGCCCGGGACCGGTGCTGTGTGTGCGGGCGGGTTCTGGCAGGTCAGGGGTGCAACACGTCAGGCGATGTCTCAGAAGATTGCTGTATTCGGCAAGCTTTATCTGCCGTTTATGTAGCTGACACGGGGTAGTCGGAGGCTGGGAGCGTTGATCTTGACGCGGCGCTTCCGCCCTCGTGGAGTGCATGAGGTGCTTCGCACGTACTGGATGGATGCATCGCCATGAACATCGGAACCCCGGCCGGCAACCCGAACGATCCTGCTGGCACCGGCCCTGTCGCGCATCGGCCCCGTCGGCTGTCGACCGAGACGAAGTCGGCTCTGAAGACGACCGAATTCTTCATCTACCTCGCCTCCGTGGTCGCGGTACTGATCGCTTCCATGGTCGTGGGCACCGAAGAGGGACACGCCGATTACTTCCGCGCCGACAAGGCATGGCTGTACATCGTGATTCTGACCGTCGGCTACATGATCAGCCGTGGGCTGGCCAAGTCCGGCAGCCGCGACCCCTACGACGAGTCCCACTGACCCGGCGGGGAAAGACAGCATCCGGTGTGCTGTACGCCGCGCCCCGACGTGTAGCGCCTGGCGGAGCGGATGAAAGCGCGCGTCGCGACCAGTACGTTGGTTGCGGCGCGCGCTTGGCCATGCCCCCGTGCCCTGCGGGGAGAAGGGCCGGCCCGCGCAGTGCTAGCCAGCTGGTGGTGCCGCCCTGGTGAGCGAGAGGTTTCAGGCGGTGGTGCGGTTGCCTTGGCGTGCGGCAAGCGCGGCGTCGGCGGTGGGATGGGCGGGCAGGAAGGTGTCCATCCCGGTGACGCTGAGCAGGCGGCTCAGCCGGTCGGGGATGGCCGCCAGGGTCAGGGAGCCGTCGGCGTCCTTGGCGCAGCGCCAGATACCGACGAGGGCGCCCAGCCCTGAGGAGTCGCAGAAGGTGACGCCCGCCAGGTCGGCGACCAGGTCGGGGTGCCCGGCCGCGATGAGGTCCAGGGCGCGGGCCCGCACGGCGGACGCGGTCGTGATGTCGAATTCGCCGGACAGTGCGATCACGGCCAGGGTGCCGTCGGTGTGCGGGACGTTGATGTGGAGTGCGGCGGTCATGGGCGTCGGTTCTCCTGCCCGACGGAGACGTCGGCGGTCGGGGCGGCGGCGCTGTGAACAGTGGTGATGATGCCCGCGGGAGCGGCATCCGGGGTGGGGACGGACAGGGCCAGCAGGGCCACGTCGTCGCGTTCGGTGTCGGGGAGGGTGTCCAGGAGCGCGACGGTGTCGTCGATCAGGCGGCCGGCCCTGACCGGCGTCGACCGCCGGGCGAGGAAGTCGGTCAGGCCCGTGTCGGCGAGCATGTGGCCATCGGCGGTGCGGGCCTCGGTCAGCCCGTCAGTATACAGCAGCAAGCCCTGGCCGGGTGCCAGGTGGAGGGTGCGTGAGGCGAAGGCGGCTTCGGCGAATGCGCCGACCAGCATGCCGCCCTTGGCTCGGACCGCCTCCACCCGTACACCGCCTTCCTCGGCAGGGGTGAGGTGGTAGGCGGGCGGGTGGCCGCCGGTGGCCAGCGTGACTGTGAAACCGCCGCCTGGGGCGGGATCGAGCAGGCCGAAGATGGCGGTGCAGAAGCGGGTGCCGACCGCCGCGTCCAGCAGCAGCGCCGTGTTCAGGGCATTCAGCGCGGCCGTCGGGTCCGCGTCGACGAGGGCCGCAGCCCGCAGCGTGTAGCGGGTCAGTGAGGTGACCGAGGCGGCTTCGGCGCCCTTGCCGCACACATCGCCCAGGAAGAACGCCCACCGGCCTGCGCCGATGGGGAAGACGTCGTAGAAGTCGCCGCCCACTTCCTGCGGGGAGGCGGTCTTGTAGTGGCAGGCGAGCTCCAGCCCGGGTACCGCGGGCAGTACGGGAGGCACCAGGGTGCGCTGCAGCGTGGAGGCGAACGCGGCGATGGCCGCCTTGTCCCGCTCCGCGCGCTGCCGGGCCTCTTCCTCGGCCTGGCGCTTTTCCTGCTCGACCCGGCGGCGCTCCTGCTCGGCGCGCACCACGTGCAGCGCCGACAGCCGCAGCTCAAGCTGGTCACGCACCATTGTCGCCAAGTCCGCCAGCGTGGCCGAATCCGCCTCGCTGATCTCGCGGGGGCGGGTGTCGAGGACGTTGACCGTGCCCAGCCGGTACCCGTCGGCCGTGGTGATCGGAGCGGCGGCGTAGAACCGCACCCCCATCGGACCGGCGACCAGCGGATTGGAGCAGGCGACCGGGTCGAGCAGGGTGTCGGGGATGACGGTGGTGTCATCGGTGAGCACCGCCGAGGCGCACAGGCCCGGATCGCGGCCGATCTCGGTGACGCCTTCCAGCCCGTGCGTGGCCTTGAACCAGATCCGGTCCTCGTCCACGATGGTCACCGTCGCCACCGGAACCTCGAACAGGCGCGCGGCCAGCGCCGCGACCCGGTCGTAGGCGCCGTCCGGCGGGGTGTCGAGAATGTCGTAACGGCGCACCGCTGCCATCCGCGCCGCCTCGACCGCTGTGGCCAGAGGATCGTGCAGTGCTATCGCAGGCGGGCTCGCTTGCTCCGGCATAACCCTCGTCTCGCTCATCCCCCCAGGAAGACGCCGACCAGACAGACAGCGCCCCCACACAGTACCGACATGCCCCAGCCCACCCGAACCGACGACGAACTTCGCGGAAACAGCCGCAACTGAGCACAGTGACCACGGACAGGCGAAACGTGACGGCCTTCGCGCTGGAAGACCGCCCTGAACGCCTCCGGCATCACCTTCGACGGCCGACTCTCAGCCGCCCGTCAGTGAGCCGTTTCCATCTTGATCAGCTGGTGAGTTCGAGAGTGACGATGGCGCGGACGACGGTGGTGATCCTCGTGGTGCTGCAGCGCAGTTTGCGGAGTACTCGCCAGCACTTGAGGGTGGCGATGGCGCGTTCGCCGAGGCTTCGGATCTTTGCGTGATCGCGGTTGTGGCGGCGGCGCCAGCCACGCAGGTGCTTGCCCCGGATCGGGACGCGGACGGCGGGTCCGGCGCCCTGGTAGGCCTTGTCTGCCCAGCACTTGATGTCGTCGGCGGTGAGGGCGGCGGGGACACGGTGGGTGCGGGCCGTGGTCAGGTCGTGGACGGCGCCGGGCAGGGCGTCCGAGACCCGGAGCAGTCGTCCGGCCGGGTCGGTGAGGACCTGCACGTTCATCCCGTGGTGCTTCTTCTTTCCCGAGTAGTACGGGCGGTCGGCCGCAACACGGTCGATCGGCAGGAGTGTGCCGTCGAGGATCACGTACGCCTTCCCGCGGATGGTGGGCATGGCCTGCTCCAGCGTCGGGGCGAGGGTGGCCAGGAGGCCGACGGCCTCGCGTATGCAGCGGTAGACCGTCGCGATCCCGACCTGGAAGCCGGCGGCGAGGCGGCTGTAGGTGTCGCCGCAGGCGTAGGTGGGCGAGTACGAGCAGAGCCTGTCGGCCGCAGTTCAGGCGGCGCCAGCGAGAACCGATCCGGCGTCGGTGACCTGCCGGCAGACCGGAGAGACGACGCAGGGTACGGCTGGACAGATCGATGGCAGACGGGTAGACAAGCGCACGAGCTCCTGGCGGATGCGGTGATCTTGGTCGTGAACCCGTCTACCAGGAGCTTTCTGCATGTCCGCCGCCGGGGCCCGCAGCCCAACCATCCGTCAGGTTGGAAGGGGCTCAGCAACCCAACCACTCCGGTTACACCGCTCGTTCGTTTGACAGACCCTGACCCGGCGTCTCACCCGCAAAAGCCCCCGCACCGACACTTGGCCGAGGAAGCCACGGGCCACTCAGGGCTGATTCCATACGAGCGTAAAGCGCCAGAACAACCATCGTCGCAGCCGTGCGCCAGGGAGGACGTCTCTGGCTTCACGGACGATGTCGTCAAAGGTCATGTCCGCTGAGCGAGTAGGGGCCGTCATGGAGACGGGCCGCTGCGAGCGGCGCCCCTTGTTCTTCAGCCATCCCATGGCAGCGTTGGCCGGAATGGCGACAACACCGAGCAGGTGGTCCAGAGGGGTCTGGGCGCGAGACAGGCCGACGATCACCAGTGTCCCTCCCGGAGCCAGATGACGGCGGAATCGGGTGAGCGCCTGAGTGAACGGCAGGTGGTGGATCGTGGCGACGCACGTGATGATGTCGTAAGGGCCGGCAGGAAACTCGGCCATTGCATCCGCGACGGTGAAGGTGACGGGGAGCCCGGAAGGAGTCAGCTTCTGGGCCTGAGCTGTGATCACCGGATCGGAATCGACGGCCTGCACAGCGTCGGCTCGTCCGGCCAAGAGCCTTGCAAGATCACCGCTTCCGGAACCGATGTCCAGGGCAAGGTCGAAGCGCCTCGGCAACTGCCGCAGGATCCAGCGATGGTAGTGGGCGTTGTGATCCCAGGGATAAGCGGCGCTGAACCGTTCAAGAGCCCGCTGGACACGAGGGGACAAGATCTTCATCGCCCCAGTCCATCAAGTCCCTGCGGCATGCACACCCTGTTCTGGTACAAAGATCACGCGCTCCCGGACTGCCGGACGCAGTCCAAGGACGAGTTGAAAAACACCTACTCAAGCAGATACTGCCATGCAGGCACTCCGTAACGTCAACCAGCGGCTGATGGTAGAACAGCCGGCTGATCGCCGCAGATGCTGCAGAGCCAATGAACAATCAGTAAATGCCTGTCAGGCACGGTTCGCTGCGGGCTACTTACCTCCCACGCCTGTCGCTCTCTCGCACCCAAGGTAATGCTGACAGCCTGGACGAGGTCCGGTTCACGGACATCGAGCACCTGGAGTTTGACCTGTAGCAGCCGCGTCCCGCACTGCCGTGTGAGCCATTCCGTCCGATTTCCACCGTAAGTTAGTCGATAACCCACCGACCTATTCCACCCTCGCAAACGCAGTGCAACGTCAATCCGCTGTCCGTGCAGGAAGTGCAACCAGGGAGGGCTCGGGAGACCTCTGACCCGCAGAACGTCGATGGCCCATCAACGTCGGCGCCGCGCGGCCAGCGACCCACCACCCGACGGATGTTCCAGAACGTCGACCCCGCCCACACTGCGCGGCACCGTCGCCTACCTGCTGGAACAGCGTCACGCCGACTACGCCCTGTCGGCCAAGGGCCACCAGGCGGCCCCGTTCGCCTGGGTCCACGCAGCTCTGCCACCCGCGGTCCCCGAAGTGGAGGAGCACGTCCGAACCGAGCGTTCCCACGGTCGCATCATCCGCCCGTCGGTCTGGACCGCCCCGCTACCTGATCAACTGACTTTGACGCTGCCCTGGGGGCACATGGCCGAATTCCGCGATTCGGCCATTCATTCGAGAAAGTGGATGGCGACGTGGAGCATACAGCGGGCAGCGGGCTCGGTCGTCTACAAATTCGCTGACCGAATCGATTCTCCGAACGGCCCTTCGATCGGGTGTCCGCTTTCGGCGGCCCGTAAAAAACCTGAACCCCCGCACATGAAAACGCGTTTGACGGGCGAGAGGTGGCCATTTCCAGGTTCCTGGTCGGTGTTTTCCAGACGTAATAGCCGGATTGCTGTGCCACGAGCACGTTCCGTATTGATGTTTCCGTGCCCCTCGCCTACTTTATTTTCTGTAACGGCACAGGGGCCCCGCATTTCCGCGGGCGCCTCACTCAACCGTGTCCACAGGCGGGGGTCACCCATGGCGCTGACGGTCGACGAACTGGTTGCACTGTTCCCGTCGGGGGGTGCCGGTACGTTCGAGCTCGACACCGGGCGGCTCGGGCTGAGCGGCGAGGCCGAGTCCCTGGAGCACCTGCCCAGCGGCATTCTGACCCTCACTGAGGCGACTGCCGACAGCGCCGCTCTGACAGTGACCGGCAAAGTCACTTTGGCCGGTGAACAGATGCCGGCCAGCGCCCGGTTCTTCGCCACCGGCACGGCGGTCGACGCGCTGCTCTTCGAGGCCAGCCCGGCGACCTGGCTGCTCCAGACCGCCGTCGCCCGCGTCGACTTGTCCGGACTGTCCGGCGGTCGGTCACTGCGGGTCCTGCTGGCCGCCGGGCAGCCCGCGGCCGCGGCCGGACGGTGCCCCGGCACCGGGCCCTGGGTGGGCTTCCAGCTCGGCGGGGCGGTCGCCGACCCGCTGGAGTTCCGCGCCGAACTGCGCAAGGAGTCCATCGGCACGGCCCAGCCCCTCGACGGACCGCCGCTGCTGATCACCCCGCTGCTCGAAGCCCTCGGCGAGCACGGCGTCGAACTGCCCGGACCGCTGGTCGACTGGCTGGAGCGGGTCCAGTTGCACCAGCACCCGATGGGCAAGATGGACAACCTGATGGTCACCGCCGAAGCGCCGGTGGACCACGGCACCGGCGCGAACCCCGTGGAACTGCTGGTGCTGCGGACCACGGTGCTCGGCCGCACCGGCCAGGACGGCAAACCGAAGGCCACCACCGTCGCCATGGTCCGGGCCCGCACGGACTGGGACGGTTCCGGGCTGCCGGTGGTCGGACCCATGATCGGCAATGGGCTGCTCTCCCTGCCCGCGCTCCAGATCATGTACGTCTCCGAGAACCTCAGCGCCGAAGACGTCATCAAGATCAACCGGGTCGTCACGGAGTACGACCTCGGCCCGCTCCAGCAACTGCCGGTGGTGAACGCGGCGGCAGGGGTTCCGCTGGGCAAGAACGTGAGTGCGGCGGTCCACCTCGCGGTCATGGGTAAGCCGACCCCGGCGCTGGTGATCACCGTCCCGCCGAAGTTCGGACCGGCTCCGGAGAGCCCGGACAAGCCGAAGCTCGAATACGAGTTTGTGATCGGCAAGCAGTTCGGGCCGGTCTACCTCTCGTCGATCGTATTCCGCTACGACTTCAAAAAGGGCCTGCTGATCGAGCTCCAGGGCCAGGTCACGATCGGTTCTCTCACCTGGCAGGTCGCCGGGCTCGGCTTCTACGTCGGCATGAGCGGCGGCTTCCCGCTGCTGCCCTTCCTGCACGGCATGAACATCGAAGCCACCGCCGCCGACGGGCTCATCGGCCTCAAGGGCGGCCTGCTCAACAAGACACCCGACGACCCCACCCTCGACTTCGAACTCGCCGGACTGATCCTGGTCCAGGCGATGGCGGTGGAACTCGGCGCCCAGGCCGTGTGGGCACGCAGCGTCGAAGGCTGGCACTCAGTCTTCATCTACGGCGAGATCTCCCTCCTCGGCGGCGCCTCGGTCTTCGGCCCGCCACCCTTCACCGTCACCGGCTTCTCCGCCGGATTCGGAATCAACAGCTCCTTCAAGAAGGTCCCCACCGGCGCCGAGATCGCCGAATTCCCCCTGGTGGCACGGCTGGACGCCGCCCAAGCCCTGCCCGGCATGCCGGCCCCGGCGCCGTACACCCCCGAGGACGCGCTCAAGGCCCTCACCGGACCCACCGGCTGGATCCGCCCCACCGAGGGCCAGTACTGGATCGCCGCCGGAGTGAAGTTCACCAGCTTCGGCTTCATCGAGACCAAAGCCCTCGCCGTCATCGAACTCGGCGACTCCGTCAAGGCCATGCTGCTCGGCCGCACCTCCGTCAGCCTGCCGCGCACCCTCAACCCGAACGCCCGGGCCATCGCCAGGGTGAACATCGGCCTGAGCCTCGGCTTCAGCTCCGCCGAGCACTGCCTGTCCATGGACGTGGCTCTGCTGCCCGGCAGCTATGTGCTCGATCCGTCGATCGAACTGACCGGTGGCATCGCCGTATACGTCTGGACCGGCGGAGGCCGCGCCGGGGACTTCGCCATCAGCCTCGGCGGCTACCACCCCGACTACAACGTCCCCACGCACTACCCTCGGCCCAAGCGCCTGGGGTTCGTGTGGTCCCCGGCCAGCGACATCACCGTGCGGGCCGAGGCCTACGCCGCGATCACCCCCGCCGCGTTCATGTTCGGCGGGCGCCTGGCCGCCGTCTACGACAAGGGCATCTTCTCCGCGTGGTTCACCGCACACCTCGACGTGCTGGTCCAGTGGAAACCCTTCTACCTCGACGTCCAGCTCGGCATCAGCATCGGCGTCGCGGCCACCATCAAGGTCTGGTTCGTCCGGGTCCGCATCTCCGTCGAGGTCGGCATCGACCTCCACCTGTGGCTGCCGCCCTTCGGGGGCCGGGCCACCGTCAAACTCTGGTTCATCTCCTTCAGCTTCGGCTTCGGCTCCTCCCGCGACAACACCCCCACCGTGGACTGGCCCGAGTTCCGCACCCAGATCCCCGCACCCGTCCGGGTCATCCCCAACGAGGGCCTGCTCGCAGACGCAGATCAGGGCGAGATCGCCCGGCGGGCGGCTGCCAAGGAACCGACCCTCGTCTCCTCGGCGGGATTCACCTTCACCACCGAAGCCGGCATCCCCGCCTCGCACCTCTACATCAACGACCGGCTGATCAAGCAGTCCGACGAGGGGACCATCGACATCCGCCCCATGCGGAAGACCGGTGTCACCTCCGCCCACCGGGTCACCATCACCAAGGACGGCACGACCTTCCACCCCACCGACCACCACTGGGTGGTCAAGCCGGTCACCGGCACGGTCGCCCCCGGCCTGTGGGGCAAGCCCCTGGCAAAACCCGGTGACGCGCTCGACGGCGACGAACTGCTCAAAAACCGCCTCACCGGGCTGAGGATCACCCTCCCCAAGCCGGACTACGGCACCGACACCGGGCCCGTCACCTCACAGGCGCTTTCGTACGAAGGACTCCCGGACGGTCGCATGCCCCTGCGCGTCTCCAACCCCGCCGGACCCGAGCCGCGGGCCGACGACCAGAGCGTCCGGACCATCGTCAACACCGTCGCCGCCCCCACCGTCAAGGCCCGCCGCACCGCCGTACTCAGCACCCTCGCCCGGCTCGGCGCGGGACCCGGCGCCGACACCGACAGTCCGCTCACCGGCTACGCCGCACTCGCCGGCCGCAGCCTGACCACCCCGCCCCTGACCACCACCGCGACGAGGTGACCGGCCGTGACCGCTGAACCGGATCTGCGCATCCACTTCCTCGACCACCTGATCCCGCGTGCCACCCCCGGCGACTACCGGGTCGTGGTCAATAACACCCTCAGCGACCCCGGCGGCGCACTGGACGCCCAGGACAAGCTGCTCCCGTCCGAAGAGACCTTCGAGATCAAGGCCGTCCGCTTCGTGCTCAGCGAAGCGTCCGTCCACGCCTACTACCCGCCGCGCGAGAGCACCGGCGCCTACACCAGGACCCTGCCCCACATCACCCTCAGCCGGTCGATCCTGCCCTGGGAACGCAACCTCGCCGGAACCCGCGCCGAGCAGCCCCCGGCCCGCCCGCCCTGGCTCGCCCTGCTCGTCTTCGGCGAGAACGAACTGCCCGACGACCCCGCCGCGTCCGGGGACACCGTGCTGCGCACCGTCGAGGAGCTCCGCAACCCTGCCGAGGCGGGGGTCAACGGCCCGAACCTGCCGTCCGGCAGCGTCGACGAGGCTGAGGCCCGGAGCAAGTGCCAAACCATCGACGTCCCGGCGGACCTCTTCAACGCGGTCGCCCCGCGCGACGACGAGATGTACTACCTCGCCCACGTCCGCAAAGTCGTCGACGCGAACAAGGCCCGGGCAGACGGCGAAGTCCTCGAAGAAGGGGAGTACGCGGTCGTCAACACCAACCGCTTCCCCCACAACCCCGGTAACTACGCCGTCCACCTGGTCTCCCTCGAAGGCTTCGAGGGCCGCTTGTCCGGCACCCTGCCCGGCGGCACCACGGCCGTCCGCCTGTGCTCGCTGCACAGCTGGAGCTTCACCAGCAGCGAAGGGCCCGCCGCCGACCCCGGAGCCCTGCTGGAGAACCTCGTCGCCCCCGGCGCCGAGGACCCCGAAGAGCTCGCCCTGCGCCTGCCGGTGACCGCACCGGTCACCGACGACCCCGAGGACGACTACGTCCGCGACCGCCTCGCACTCGGCTACACCGCCGTCCCGCAGCGGACCCTCTCCGGCGAACGCACCTTCGCCTGGTACCGCGGCCCGGCCACGCCGGTCACCGCTTTCGACGTGCCCACCGAGCACAGCCCCGGCCCGCACACCACCTCCGACCACGCGCTCATCTACGAGCCCGAGCACGGCATCTTCGACGTCAGCTATGCCGTCGCCTGGACTCTCGGTCGCACCATCGGCCTGGCCGACCCCGAATACACCACCGCCGTCAGCCGGGCCCGCCGCGAACTCGCCAACCGGGCGACGACACTGATGGCGCTGGCCGGAGACCCGGCGCGCGCCTCGGCCGACCCGGATGCCCCGCCCGCCCTCGGCGCGCTGCGCGAACTCGCCTCCCCAGGCTTCCGTGAACGGCTCAGCACCGGGCTCAACAGCCCCCAGCTCCCGGACGACGCCGGACGCAGGACGCCGCAGCCGAGAGTGACACGTACGCAGTCGAGGTCCGTGCTCGCGGAAGAACGCGCCGTCTCCCTGCTGCGGACCACCGCGGAACGCAACGCCGAGGCCATCGCCGCCTGGCAGGCCCGCCTCGGCCTGCTCCAGGGCGTGCCGTTTCACCACCTCGTGCCCGACCCGCGCATGCTGCCCCTCGAATCCCTCCGGATGTTCCGCCTCGACCAGGGCTGGCTGGACGCGCTCGTCGCCGGAGCCGCCGACGTCGGCGTGCACACCTCCGTCGACAGCCGCCTCGCCCCCGAACTCAACCGGGCCACCGCCCGGTCGGGCAGCGCGAAGCGGGCCGCCGGCGGGCTGCTCATCCACTCCGAACTCATCCCCGCCTGGCCGGACATCAAGGTCAACGCCTACCTCAAGGACGGCACCGTCCTCACCGAACTGCGCCGCGCCAAACCGGACAAGAGGATCCTGCTCGTCCTCTGGGACGGCGTCCCCGACAAGGTCGTCATCCGCGAACCGGGACAGGGCATCCACTACGGCATCGACTCCGGGAACCGCCTCGGCCTGCGCAGCCTGGCCGACGACCCGCCGATCGGCACCCCGCTGGAGACCTACTACCCGGCCACCGGCAGCCTCTTCGACCTCCACCTGCGCTCCAACCCGGACGCCGGACCCGCGGTGCTCCAGATGTTCGGCACCGGCGGCCTGGTGCCCGCCCTGGCCCGGGAATTCGGGCTCACCGACCTGGACCCCGGACAACTGGCCCTGGAACTCGTCAACGCCCCGCTGGAACAGGAAATCCTCAGCCCCACCGGCACCCCTGCCCGGACGGAGACCGCCTGATGAGCGCCACGGACCTGATCGTCCCCGTCAAGGTGAACGCCCTTGTCGTCAACCGGCTGACCCGCACCGCCGAGACGTTCAACCGGTGGACGCCGAACTTCGACGCCATGATCGAGGAGGGCGCGGGCGCGGAGCCGCCCCCCGGCGTCGGCACCGAGACCATGGGCCCGGACAGCGAAGGCGTCTACGTCCACTGGCAGCTGCCCGAGGCGCTGGCCAACGGGCACTACGACCAGACGACGGGGGAGACGACCTTCCCCTTCGTCCCCAACCGCTGGCTGGTCGTGCGCTACAGCACCACAGCGGCGGCGGCGGACCGCAAGGCCGTCGGGTGGATCGTGCAGAGCGACTACCTGGAAAGCCGCCCGGTCCAGGACGCCGACGGCAACGACGTCTACGGCACCAACAAGCACCCGAACCCCGATGCGCCGAAGGGCGCTCCGCTGGAGCTGACCTTCCTCGGCCGCCGCCACGACCTCACCCAGGCGCCTTGGACCGAACCACCCGCCCAGAAGCCGCACCTGACCGCGGCCGGGCCCGGACTGCCCGGCTTCGCGGCCTACCAGCCGTACAACAAAGACGTGTTCTCCATCCACGACACCCTTGAGGACCTCAAAGGCGACCTGGACAACTACCCGCCCGACGCGACACTGAGCTACTTCGTCGTCGGCTGGTACAACGACGACGCCCTCGACTACCTCAACCACGCCGCGTCCGTGCCCGGCCTGCTCCCGCCGGACGCGACCGGGACGGCCGACCTCCTCGAAGCCCTCGGCTGGGACACCCCCGAAGGCACCGCCGCCGACGCCCTGGACCGCACCCTCTACAGCGGCTCGGCGCTGGGAGTCGACTGGCAGCGCGAAGGCGCCACCTATGAGTCCGACAAACCGAGCAACATCGAGCTCAGCAAGATCCTCACGCTGGGCAGCAGCAGCGCCGAAGCCCTCGGCCGGCTGGCCGCCCGCCAGACCCGGTCCGCGCGCACCGGAGACCTCGTACGCTCCCTCTTCCACGGCACCCTCGAAACACTCGACACCGCCGACGGCGAAGAGGACCTCGACACCCTCACCCATCACTCCTGGTTCTCCGGCTCCGACGGCGGCCATGCGTGGAAGGTGACCGCGCGCCCCGTCGAAGGCGACGACGAACTGCCGCCCCCGCCGCCGGAACCCGGATGGCTGACCGAACTCAACGAGGTCCAACGACAGTACGACGACCTCACGCCCAGGCTCCGCCGCTCTCAGCAGCGCCTTTGGAACATCTGGTGGCTGCGCAACAAGCCGGTTCCCCCGTTCACCCCTGAGCACCCCGCAGGGTTCGACGCCGCAGCTGATGTCCAGCTCAACGAGAACGATGCGACGAGTCTGGCCGGGCGGACCAAGGCTTTGCTCGACGAACAGTTCGTGCTGTCGAGGCAACTGCCCACCGGCGGCACCCCGGAGGAACTCGCGGCCAACATCGGGAAGTACGCGACCGAACGCGGACTCGATCCGCGCTACCAGCTGGAGCGCGCCGCCCGCGAGTCCTACTACCGCCCCGCCGACCCGGTCGTGCTCATCAAGGACACCGGTGCCAAGGAACCCCTCACCCGGGACACCCCGCTGCCCTGCCGCCTCCCCGAGGCCCTGATCACCCGGATCACCGTCGGCGGCATCACCTACAACCGGCCCACCACTCCGCCCAGCCCGGGACTGGCCGGACTCCCCGACGCCTGCACCCCGCTGCTCGCCGAGTTCGCCCTCCTGGACCAGGTGGCCCGGGCCCCCGGTGCTCTCGACGCGGCTCTCAAGGACCCCGCCGCCGTCGCCGGGCCCGTCCCCGAGTACACCGCGCCGTGGCGGCAGCCCTGGCTGCCCATGCACCTCGAATACGAACTGAAGTACTGCCCCACGCCCTACCAGGCCGACGGCACCACCTACTGGACCTTCAACGGCAGCCGCTACGAATGGTCCGGCCGGGGAGCCCAGCCCGGCGGCGGCGAAGCCGACCTGCGCTGGCTCACCTTCAAGAACCGGGCGTTCCTCACCCCGAGCGTGCCGTGGGTCCTGCAGAAGCAGATCGACCGCTACCTCGACACCTACTCCGGCGCTCCCACCGAAGGCCTGCTCGCCCTGCGCGACGAACTCGGCGACCCCGGAATGCTCTCCCAGCGCCTCGACGGCTTCCACGACTGGCTCGTCCAGCAGGACGGCACCGCCAGGACCACCGTGCACGTCCCCGAGGCCATCGTCAGGCTCGTCGGCGACATCCAGAGCGTCCCGGAAGGCGGCCCGCTCGAACCGCCCGCCGACGACCCCGGAACACCGTTCCAGCCGGTCCGCGCCGGTCAGTTCTCCTTTCACGACCTGCGCATCGTGGACCGCTTCGGCCGCACCTACGACATCGTCAACAGTGGCAACTACGAACAGGTCTCCGTCACCCTCGCGGAGAGCGTTGCCCCTGACAAGGTCCTGCACGAGGACCTCATCGGTACGGCCCGCTTCGTCCAGCTCGGCCCGCGTCTCCTCCAGGGCGCCCGCGTGCGGCTGGAGACCGTACGCGCCGTGGACGGACAGCGGCTCTCGTCGATGGCCCGCGCGGCCACGGCTGAAAACCCCCTGGCCGGCTGGCTGCTGCTCAACCATCTCGACCAGACTCTCGTCGTCCACGGACCCGACGGCGTCTCCCTCGGCGAACTCCGCGTCGTCACGGACGTCGACGGCGCGGACGACAGCGTGTGGCTGCCGCTCCCCGGCTCGCCCCATCCCGACGTCGACTCTCAGGAGTTCGAGGACGCCATGCCGCACCTGGCCCGGTTCGTCCGCACCCTGAAGGACAAACCCGCCGCCGCACTCACCGGTCTGCTCGACACCATCGACCAGACCCTCGACACCATCCTCGACGACGCGGCGCAGGAGGACGGCTCTCCGCTGCGGCTGATCGGCCGCCCGCTCGCGCTGGTGCGCGCCGATCTGGGCGTCGAGCTCGAAGGGCCGCTGCTGGGCAACCCGAGCTGGGGCCAGGTCCTTGGAGAGTCGGAGGAGGAGTACGACGGCTACCGCTGGCCGGTCCGGCTCGGCAACGAGAAGCGGCTCGGTGACGGCCTCGTCGGATACTTCGCCGGGGCGACCGGGCTCGACCAGGAGACGTCGTACGAGCTCTGCCACGCGGTCATGCCGAAGGGCGGCGGGGGTTATCTGACCCCGATCGACAAAGGCCACGGCCTGGCCGTACCCGCGCGCACCCCGGACCAGCCGGTGACGCACCACCTGACGCTGCTGATGGATCCGTACGCGGCGGTGCATGCCACCACAGACATCCTCCCGGTGACCAAGGTCCAGCTGCCCGACGACCTGGTGTCCGAGGCGATGCGGCGTATCCGGGCGTCCTTCCGGCTCGGCCCACTGCTGGCGGCCGAGCGGGTCGACAAGGCCGAGGAAGCCCGGCGGGCGCGGGCGGGGGAGGAGCCGACGGAGGCAGGTGTGGTGCTGCCGCAGCCCGCGTCGTGGCACGGAGCGTGGAGTTGGGCCGAGCCGCGCGGGTCGGAGACCGAGTGGGTGGAGCTGCCGATCGTTCCGGCTGATTCCGCGCCGCACTTCGGGGATCCGCAGGCGGAGGCCCGGTATGGATACCTGCTGCTCGACGCGACCGAAACATCCTGAACCTCCGCTTATAGAGAGGCTGTTGCATGAGCGTTGTCATGGTGAACGCCACCAACCTGCTGCCGTACGAACCGTCGACCGACCCGAAGCCGTTGCGGGTGAGCTCCGCCGAGGAAACCGAATACGGCTCCGTCAACATCAATGTCGGCGGCGGGATCACCACGTCGGCCTGGTGCAACAAAATCACCGTCCGGGTGCCGGTCGGCGCGGGGGCCGAGCACCTCACCACCGAAGGCGCCGACATCAAGACCGGTGCCAGCACCGGCTGGACGCCGTCCGCCCCCACCGTCTCTGGCGGCTTCGCGGTCATCACCTTCACTCCGGCCCGCGCGGTGCAGTTCACCGGGCAGATCGTCACCCTCACCCTGTCCAACATCGCAGTCAACCGCACGGCGGGTCAGGTTTCCATCGCGATCGTCGAGAGTTCGTCAAGGACGAACGGGAGCTTCACCAACAAGGACGCTTCGGTCGTGGTGGACAAGTTCCCGGCCGGGTTCGTGTTCCGGAATTTCGCGCCCGAGAAGATCATGGTGGAGAACGGCGAGGTCGCCGTGCTCCGCTGGGAGGGCTCGGACGCCAAGTACACGATGCACTGGGGCGACACCCCCGCCGGAGTCCCCCTCGACAAGGAACGTGTCTGGTCCACCCCGCGCGGTCTGACCACCGTCACCGGCTTCATGCTCCGCGCCGAAGTCACAGCCGGTGGCGTCACCCTCACGCACACCCTGACCACGGCCGTCACCGTACGCATTCCTGACCTCGTCGTCAGGAACCTCACCGTCCAGGGCCCGGCCACGTTCGCCGACAGCGTCAGCCTCAGCAACACCGCCAAGGACCTGACGGTCGCCGGATCGGTGCGCGGTGCGGGCAGCAACCCGCTGCGGGTCAGCCAGAATGCGGGCCTGAAGGTCGACGCGGTCCTGAACGTCACCGGGGCGAGCACTTTCAACAACAGCATCACGACCATCGGCGACGTCACCGCCAACGGCAACCTCAACGCCGTCGGGAAAGGGATCGTCCGGATCGCCGACCTCCGCGGCCCGTACGGCGAACCGCTCACAATCAACAGCCACGTCAACGTCTTGCCCGGCAACAACGTCGCCATCACCGACAATCTCACCGTCGGCGGCAACCTCACCGCCAACGGCAACCTCACCGCCAACGGCAACCTCAACGCCGTCGGGAAAGGGATCGTCCGGATCGCCGACCTCCGCGGCCCGTACGGCGAACCGCTCACAATCAACAGCCACGTCAACGTCTTGCCCGGCAACAACGTCGCCATCACCGACAATCTCACCGTCGGCGGCAAGCGGGTTATCCGCGTCGGTGACCGCATCCAGCTGGAGGTCAACAGCCACAACAAGGAGCTTTATCTCTACTGTGAGACCGGTTACAAGGACAACGTCTACGGGGGAAGGCGCTCCGACGGCAGTAGCTACTACACCAACGCCATCTGGCGAGTTCATTACTTCGACTCCCGCAGCAGCGTGAACGATGCCTCGGACGGCCAAGGAACCATCGCTGGACCCGACGGAGGCGACATCCGCTCGGCGGATGACTGAGCTTGGCGTTCAACATCATGGGTCACTCGTCCTGCTGACCTGCGGTTCTTCCCAGGACAGCGGACGCGGCCGTTCTCCACGCTTCGAGATGTCGAGTCACGAAGAACGAGAGAACGGCCGCTGCGCATGAGTCTGCCCGTCGATGTGTCCGGAAGCGAGGCGTTGGGCCTGTTGTCCCGCTTTCGAGTCGAGTTCTATGAGTGTCTCTACACGCGGGCGGATGCGCTTTTCGAGCTCACCGATGCGGTGCTGTGTACGGACGGGCCGGTGAAGACGTTGGTCGAGCTGTCTCTGGCAGTCGAGCACCGGCGCGGGCACGGTGCTCTGTACGCCGCGCTGGATCGGGGCTGGCTGGAGCCGTCCCGATTGCGTCGCGTGCCGGCCGGCCTGCCGCTGCCGAGGCCGGCCGACGGGCGGATCGTGCTCGCGGTGGACGTGTCGCACTGGCTGCGGCCCGATGCGCCGACCAGTGACCAGCGGCTGTTCTGCCACGTCTACGGACGCGGCGATCGCAGCAGTGACCAGTTCGTGCCAGGCTGGCCGTACTCCTTCGTCGCCGCCCTGGAAACGGGCCGCACTTCCTGGGGCGCGCTCCTGGACGCGGTCCGCCTGGGGTCGGCGGATGATGCCACCCAGGTCACCACCAGCCAACTCCGCGACGTAGTCGCCCGGTTGGTAGCGGTCGGGCACTGGCGGCCGGGTGATGCCGAAATCCTCATCGTCATGGACTCCGGCTACGACACCGCCTACCACCCACGCCCTGGCGGACCTCCCGGTGGTGCTGGTAGGACGTCTGCGCTCGGACCGCGTCATGCTCCGCGATACCGGCCCTGCCCGCTCCGGACCGCGCGGCGGACGGCCCCGCCGCCACGGCTGAGGTTCCCCCGTTGCTTGGGAGAGATTGATCAGCTGGTCAGAGCGGGTGGGTGGGGTTTCAGGTTCGCTCGTTCGGCCGCTGTCTGCTCGGCGTGGTGCTTCTCTATCCAGGCCGATGCCGGGACGTTCAGAACGTGGCTGTGGATCGCGTCGGTGATCACCATGCCGACCGAGTAGGACAGCCTTCGTCCCCGCTGGGCGAGCCAGGCGACGAAGCCGTGGGTGCCGCCCGCGGAGTCGGTGCGGATCAGGGTCTGACGTCCGCGCCCGTACTTCTTCGGCAGCTGGGCCAGGGCGATGCGGGTGGCGGTGATGTGGTCGGCCGCGGTGTTCGAGCCCGCGTTACCGGGCCTGAGCAGGGCCGCGACCGGCTCACCGGTGCCGCCCGGTCCGTGGTCGACGAACCCCGTCAACGGGTGGTGACCGTAGGTCCGCTTCCAGGTCGGGGCCGCGTCCTCCTTGTCCGAGTGTGCGACCACCAGCACCCCGTCCAGATCGACGGTCACCGACCCGCCCGCATCGGGCGCTCTCCCGCCGGCCAACCGCCAGACATGCTGCCGGGCTTCGGCCCGCGCGGAGCGGATGGCCCGCAAGGCCCTCTCCCCGGAGGCGGCGAGGGAGTCGATCAGGCGGGAGACCGTCGGATCGGAGGCAACCGGCCCGAACACCGCGGGCTCGGCCCGCAGCATGCCGACATCCGCGAGGCAGTCCCCGCCCAACGCGACCGCCAGGGCCACGTCCAGCAGGACCTTGCCCGGTTCGTGCACGGCCCGGGCCTTCCGCCACGGCGTCAGCGCCGCTGATATTGCGGCGTCCAGGCCGGCCTTGCGGACGGTCTCGACCAGCAGCACGCCTCCGGCCTGCGAGACCACCGCCCGGCCGCCGCCCTCGATGCGGACACGCGGGTGCGACCCGATACGCTTCTTCACCTGGAGAGTGCTTCTTCCCATGCAGCCAACAGGACCCTCGACAAGTCCCGTCGTTGCAGGTCAGAAGCACTCTCCGCTTATATGATCAAGCCTCGGACGCCCCACCTCGTGAAAGCGCGAGGCTAGTGATCACTAACAGACCTGTCAGTCGCCGCCGCCAAACCGTGGTCGCAGGTTTTCCCACAACAGCACTGCCTGTCACCGGAGTTCAGTAAGGTCCCACCTGTCCCACCGCCAGGTGCTCTCGGCCGTCGCGGCCGGGCACGCGAGCCTGTCCAGAATGGGTGTGAAGTGAACAGTCAGTTACGCCTGCGCACGCGTACGGCGACCGCGGTCCTCCGGACCAGGTTCGCCGCGATGGTCGGAACGGTCGCGATGCTCGCGGCCGTCCTCACCGGCACGACCGTCACCACGGCAAGCGCCGCCGAAGCCGCTGCCCCGCAGGCCGCGGCAGGCGGGTGGTCCTGCGGCGGGGACCCGGTTCCCCCCGGATACGTCATCTCCCGGCTCAACAAAACCGGCTGCAACGGCAGGGGTTCCTGGTACCAGGAACCCGCCCGCGACGGGATCTGGACCTGCTCGGGCTCGCCGATCGTGCCGGGGTACGTCATCAGCGCCCACAACAAACAGGGGTGCAGCGGCATCGGCTCCTGGCGCCACAAGCTCGCCAAGGACGGCATCTGGACCTGCTCGGGCTCGCCGATCGTGCCCGGCTACGTCATCACCGCCCACGACAAGTACGGCTGCGGCGGCATCGGCTCCTGGCGCCACAAGCTCGCCAAGGACGGCATCTGGACCTGCGCGGGCTCGCCGATCGTGCCCGGGTACGTCGTGACCGCCTGGGACAAGTACGACTGCGGCGGCATCGGTTCCTGGTACCACAAGGTCGCCCGCGCCGGCCTGTACGTGTGTCCCACCTCGCCCATCCCGCCCGGGTTCCGCGCCACCACGGGCAGCATGAACCAGTGCAGCGGCCTCGGCGGCAGGCTCCTCGTGAAGGCGTGACCCCGGCCGGGTACACCTTGCGCCTGCCGTAGGCGCGCTGAAGGCACCACGTACCGTGTGGTGCCTTCAGCGCGTCCCCGGTGGCCCTCGCCGGCCCGGTGCCGATCCGCAGAACGACCTCCGACGTGCTACCGGCACTCAGCCGCTGACCCGCTCCACCGGGATCCACAGCTCCGCGTCCGCGTGGGTGCCGTCCTCGGACACCCGGGTACGCGAGAGCGACGGCCCCAGCCGGTTCCGGTACGGGTTGGACGGGGACCACTGCGTGTACACGTCCCGCCAGAGGTACTGCACCGCCAGCGGGAACTCGCCCGAGGACTCGAAGACCGCCCACGTCCCCGGCTCGACGGCAAGGCTGTCCGAAGCGTCCGGCACCTCGACGTCGCTCACCACACCGTGGAAGTAGCCGATCTCGGTGCCCTCGGCGTCGTCGGCGGAGTGGTCGCTGACCGCGGCCACGACCCCGGAGGGCTCCCCGTCGGCGTGCTCCTCCCAGCACCCCGGCGTCTCCTTGCCGATGCTCCTGACGAACTCCACGACGGCCGGGTTCATCCCCTCGTAGACCAGCGGAACCCGCGTCCCCCTGCCCACGAGCCGGAACCCCTCCCTGTCGACCACCCGGTACCGCATGCTGCTGCTCCCTTCGACGATCAGCCGGAAGGACATCCGTGGCTGGGAGCACAGCGCCGCACCCGTGCGCCGTGCCTCGCCGGGGCCGACCCCGTGCCATTGAGATCACTGACGAGATGCGCCAGACCATGGACCCCGCCCGGCGGCAAGGGCTGCAGAAAGACCTGCGCACCCTCGCCGCCAACATCCGCACCGACGCCGAAACCCGGTACGACGAGGCGGACCCCGGGTGGCAGGCCGGCGTCGAATGGGCGCTGCTGTGGATCGAGAACACCGCCAGCCGGCTGACCGAAGGCAGGCCGTAGGCGAGCCTGTCGCCGGCCTCCGGGCTGGGCAAGCCTGCCGCACGGTGGGCTTGCCCAGGGTCCCCTTGGGCTTGCCCGGCACACGTGACCGGTTCTGCGCCCGCGTGAAGGGCGCCTCCGACGACCACCCGGTCACCTACCAGGACCCGGTCACCGAGGAGAAGACGGTCCACGGCACGGCCGACGGCCGCCTGGCATGCCTCCACCACTGCCCTTCTCTCGGGGTAGCTGGCGTGGACTGGAGTGAATCCGCAGGTAGCGACGGTTCGGCTGTCCGCGACACGTGTCGCGGACAGCCGAACCGTCGCTAATCTGAGCTGGTGTCGTTGGTTGTCTCGGCGTCAGCGGTTTTCCCGCGGCTCCATGGAACCCACCTGTTCCATGCGCTGGATCTCCCGCTCTGCTGCTTCCAAGTGCCCGAGGTCAAGGGCCATCGCGGCGCGCTCGGCGACGTAGTAGACGTCCTGGCGGATCCGACAGTCCAACCCTGGTTGGCGACACAAGGCCAGGAACCGTACTTCGAGACTGAGTTCGATGCGGCCCATCGCGTCCCGGACGTGGACCGGGAGTGCGGCGTGCCGGAGGTCCTTGGCGTAGTCACGCGTCTGCCGGTCGGCCTCGTCGGGCCGGGCTTCGACGGGCGGAGCGCGAGCGTGACCTGCGGAATTCCGAACAGATCTCCACGACCAGCAGTCGAGTCGAACCGGCATGCCGAGGTCATTCTCACCAGGCCCACTCAGCACCCCGAAAGCGAGGCGGGGGCGGCTTCTCTGCTCAGACAGTTACGACGATCTTGCCGAGCGGGTGCCTGCGGGCATAGTCGATTGCCGCTTCGACGCCGTCGTCGAGTGAGTATCGGCGGGCGATCGGGGTGGAGAGTCGGCCCGCGGTTGCGGCCTCGGCGACGGCCCATGCGCCGTTGGTCTCATCGCCCATTTGCATCACGAAGGCCAGTTCCACGTCGTCGCGTTCCAGTTGCCGGGGCTCCGGCGGGGGGAAGACGATTGAGATCAGCCGGCCGCCCGGGCGCAGGCTGCGTGCCGCCGTAGGCAGGCCGTCGGCGAAGAGCGCAAGGTTGAGGACGACGTCGACGCCGGTGGGGTAGCCGTCGTAGCCGACCGTGTGGTGGGCTCCGAGGCTGCGCAGCAGTTCAGCGGCCTCGGTCGTGCGGGCGGTGGCCGTGATCTCGGCGCCGGCTGTGGCCAGGTTCGGAATGAGGGTCAGGCCGACCGCGCCGGTGGCGCCGATGACGAGGACGGACTCGCCGGGGCGAATTTTCGCGGTGTCCATGATGGCCAGTGTGGTGCCGCCCGCGATCGGCAGGGACGCGGCCTGCTCTGCGCCGACGGCGGCCGGGCGGTGGCCCAGTGCAGGCGTGTCCGCCTCGAAGACCGCGTAGTCGGCGAGGGCACCGGTGCTCAGTGACGGCCGTACGAGGTCGGCGGCGAGGCGCAGCTGGCGGGGCAGGGCCATGCCGAAGATCTCGTCGCCCACGCGGAAGCGGGTGACGTCCGGTCCGGCTTCGGTGACGGTGCCCGCGAACTCGTTGCCGAGTGTGTAGGGGAACTGCAGGTCGACCAGTTCGCGATAGCCGCCGGTGACGACGCGCATGTCGGTGGGGTTGATCGTCGAGGCGGCGATCTTCACCAGGATCTGGCCAGGGCCGGGGCGTGGGACGGCGAGCTCGGCGATCGTGAGTTGCTCGGGATCTCCGTAGCCGGTCGCGACGAGTGCCCGCATCGTATCGGTTGTCATGACTTCACTGTATGGAGCATCCTGTGAGCAGTCGATGCTTGAACTACTCACTTTTCTTGCTCGTTTGCGTCATCTAATCTGGGCGCATGGATCTCGTTGCGGACGTGTTGGAGATCTCCGGCGTGCGGGGCACGATCGGCGCACGGATCGAGGCGGGCGGGAGTTGGTCGATCCCGGTGACAGAGTGCACTACGGCAGTTCTGCACGTGGTTACCGCCGGCAGCGCCTGGCTCGAAAGCAGACACTTGTCGCCGCAGTGCCTGGAACTGGCGGTGGGCGACGTGGTGCTCATGCCGTACGGGCCGTCGCACATGCTTGGCAGCGCGCCAGGGACGGGTACTTCAGTAGCAGCCGATCCGGCGATGGCGGCCCGGGCGCTCGAGACGGGTGAGGTGATTCGCCTGGGGTCACAGCCCGCCCACACTCGCATCCTGACCATCAGCTACGACTGCGACCACACGGTGCGGACCCAGGTCCTCGGCGCGCTGCCGGAGGTGGTGCACATCCGCGGGGACCAGGGTGAGGCCGGTTTCGACGACACCGTCCGGATGATCGGGCGAGAACTGAGTCGCCCCCTAATCGCGGGGAGAGCGGTGCTGAACAGCCTGGTCGACGTCATGCTCGTGCAACTCATGCGCGCCTGGCTCCCTACCCGGTCCGGACATCGTGGCACCTGGCTCGGAGTGTTCGAAGACCCGCTCGTGCGCAGCGCGATGGAACATGTGCACGCTGAGCCCGGACAGCCATGGACCACAACAACGCTGGCTTCCGCTCTCGGCGTTTCCCGGGCGACCCTGTCCCGCCGGTTCCCGGCAGCCATCGGGCAGAGCCCGGCCACCTACCTGACACAGTGGCGTATGGATCTGGCAGCGGTTCGCCTGCGCAAGACCCAAGACCCGGTCGAGTCCATCGCCGCAGCAGTCGGCTATCAGTCGACCCCCGCCTTCCACAGGGCTTTCGCCCGTTCGCACGGTGTGACACCTGGGCGATACCGCGCCGAGCGATGCAGCAGGGGCAGTTGCTGAAACCGGCTGCAGCTCCTTTCGAGGGATAGGCTGAGCTGCGCATTCGCCGGTTCGACTCGACTGCTGGTTGTGGAGATCTGTTCGGAATCCCGCAGGTCACGCTCGCGCTCCGCATGCAGATCGACAGCGTAGGAGACGCAGGTCGCCGCGCCAGCCGCCTTGGTGGCCCAGTCGATCACTCGAGAGCACCCCGATCCGCAGTTCACGCAGGTGGAGCCGTCCCTCGAAAGGAGCTACACCCAACGGTTTTCCCGGGCTCAGCGGACGAACTCATGCCGGCTCGGTGCGGCTCATGATCTCCTCTCACAGCTCGGGTGTCCGCGACGGGGGCTTCTTGATCATTGCGGGTAGCCAACGTGCTGGTCATGGTGGCGGACAACTTGGCGCATCTGGTGATCAACGCCGCCGCCCTGAAGTAATGGGGGTGACGGCGATGACGCGGTCAGCGGTTGAGCTGGGCCATCAGCTCACGGTTGGCGGCGCGGGCGGCTTCGAGGTCTTCGTCCCGTTCCGCGAGTTCGCCGCGAAGATCGAGAATCTGCTGTTCCAGCTCGGTGGTGCGGCGTGTGAGCGTCTCGATGTCGGCCGGGGCGCCGAGGCCGGATGCTTCCCAAGCCGTCTGGCCCAGGGTCTCGGACAGGCGCCGTTCGAGTCGGGTGATGTGGGCGGACAGTCGCCCGTTGCGGGCGGTGAGGTTCGCGACGTCGGCCAGCAGCGACTTGCGGCTGACCTGCGTTCCGGTGGTCGTCTGGGCCGGGGGCTGGCCCGCGCGGGCGATGACGGCCGCGTGCAGGTCTCCGTGGCGGTGAATCAGGCTGCGGTGGACGCCGGCGGCGCGGGCCACCGACGGGACGCTGATCTCCTCGCCGGCGGTAGTCAGTTGGTCAAGGGCTTTGAACACCCGGTTTCGGCGACGGTCGGAGTCCGCGGCCCGCGCTCGAATCAGGTGGTCCGGTGATGTGCTCACGCGTCGCGCTCCAGCCGCAAATCCGGCTCAGGCGGACGGATGCCGGGCATGCCCAGGGAGACGGTGCGGGACTTGCGCAGGGTCCGGGTGGCGTCCTTGATCTGTTCGCGTTCGTCGTCGGTGAGGCCGTCGAGGTCGGTCCCGACGCGGCGGATCAGTGTGCGGATGCGCTTGATCTCCTCGTCGGACGGCGTCGCTTCGGTGCGGGCCCAGGCGTCGAGGTCCGAGGCCGCTGCGAGACGTTCACGGTCCCTCAGCAGGGTGTCCAGGTAGGTCCGCAGCTCGGGCAAGTACGACGGGTCAGTGCGGAAGTGGTCGCAGCCCACGCAGCGGAACCGGAATGGGCAGCCGTGGCCACCGGCCTTGACGTTGCTCGGCTCGACGCAGATGCCGTAGGGGACGGACACCTGGCCGTTCCGCAGGCGGGCGTGCTCGTGCTCCAGGAGCTGGCGGGCCTGGGTCCAGATCTTGTTGCCGTGCCGGTCGAACTGGTGCGAGACGAGTTTGTCGACCGCGGCCCGGGTGCGTTTCTCGGTGACCCGTAATGGTGCACTCGGGTATTGGAGCTCCCGGAATTCCTGCCTCATGAGCTGTTCCTCCGGCTGATCTCGGCTGCATAGGCGCCCCAGTCCCCTGCTGCGGCCCGCTGCCATTTGACGGCGACCGTGATGTGGGTGCCGAGGGTGTGGGCGAGGGTGGCGGCGGGCAGTTCGGTGGCGAGCTGGAACAGGGCAGTCGAGCGGGTCTCCGCGAGACGGATGCCGAGCTTGCGGAGCCGTTCTCCCATGGCCCAGGCACTGATCGGGCGGCCGGGCTGGCCGCAGCGAGGCTGTGCGGGCGAGGACGGCATGGCTGCGGCGAACTGCTACCTGCTGAAGGGCCAGGTCAGCGAGAGGTTCGGGCAGGTCCACCGGAACGTCGCCGAGGCGCCGGACTGCCGTCACCGGTCGAGTGCCGCAGCCAGAACATGAAGCTGCCCAGCCGGCCCGCCGCCGTCGTCCAATCCCGGCCGGTGCAGCGGCACCACGTCAGATAGAGCACGACTGCCCCGGCATATGTACGCGTAGTCGACTCCGCCTGATCGCGGCCGAAGCGCACATGCCGCAGGAACTCGTCCGCTTCCGGTACAGGCGTCAACTGATCGTCGTCCAGCACGGTCCAGTACCGCTGCCCCGACGGCATGTGTACCGGGAAGGGCCTCAGCCCTCTGGAGATCACCTGATGAGTCACGAGTCTTCAACGACAACTACGACGTGCACGACACGGCGACGCGAACCGTCGCGCACTGCACCCCTTTAGGTGTGACGCGACAGTGCACGACGCGGCCGTTAGAGGTCCTAACAAAGCCGCTGGACGTGGCGGTGGGTGATCAGGCAGACGGCGAGGCCCAGGAATGCTTCGTGGATGTCGTCGCGTCGTTCCCAGCGGATGCGCAGGCGGCGGAAGCCGTGGAGCCAGGCGATCGTGCGCTCAACGACGTAGCGGAAGGTGCCCAGGCCGGTGCCGTGCGGCTCGCCTCGCTTCGCGATCACGGGGCGTATGCCTCTCTGCCAGAGCAGGCGGCGGTACTTGTCGTGGTCGTAGCCGCGGTCGGCCAGCAGTGCATCCGGGCGCCGGCGCGGCCTGCCGACCCGGCCCGCGACGGCGGGAATCTTGTCGAGCAGCGGCTCGAGTTGGGTGACGTCATTGCGGTTGCCGCCGGTCAGCGACACCGCGAGCGGGATGCCCTGGCCGTCGACGATGAGGTGGTGTTTGCTGCCCGGCCGTGCGCGGTCGACCGGGCTGGGCCCGCTTTTGGGCCCCGTCGGGCGGCCCGCACATGCGAGGAGTCGATCACCGCCCGTTCCCAGTCCAGCTGGTTCTTCGACCGCAGCTCGTTCAGCAGCAGCTGGTGCAGCTGGTCCCAGACGCCGGCCTCGTTCCAGGCCGCAAGGCGCCGCCAGCAGGTCATGCCCGAGCCGAAGCCGAGTTCCTGGGGCAGGTACTCCCACTGGATTCCGGTGTGCAGGACGAAGAGGATGCCGCACAGGGCCTGCCGGTCTGGCACCCGCGGTCTGCCCTCGGCCTTCTTCGGACCCGGCTGCGGCAGCAACGGCTCGACCAGCGACCACAGTTCGTCCGACACGATCCACGGCCGCGACTGACGGTTTCCCATGCCCAGACATACGGGCAGAGCGGCCGACAGCCTCATGATCAGCAGCTTTTGTTAGAGCCAGT
>NZ_JBSICH010000056.1:0-22983 GCF_053613315.1 Streptomyces sp. JK94
CGGACATCGAGCTGCACTACGAGGACAAGGGGACCGGTCAGCCGGTGGTGCTGATCCACGGCTACCCGCTGGACGGGAACTCGTGGGAGGGGCAGACGTCGGCCCTGCTGGACGCGGGCTTCCGGGTGATCACGTACGACCGGCGGGGCTTCGGCAAGTCCAGCCAGCCCTCGACGGGGTACGACTACGACACCTTCGCCGCCGACCTGAACACCGTGCTGGAGACACTGGACCTGCGGGAGACGGTGCTGGTCGGATTCTCGATGGGCACGGGTGAGGTGGCCCGCTACCTGTCGACGTACGGTTCGGCGCGTGTGGCCAAGGCGGCGTTCCTGGCCTCGCTGGAGCCGTTCCTGGAGATCACCGACGACAACCCCGACGGCGCGGCGCCGGCCTCCTTCTTCCAGGGTGTCTCGGAGGCGGTGAAGAAGGACCGGTACGCCTTCTTCACCGGCTTCTACAACGACTTCTTCAACCTCGACGAGAACCTGGGCACCCGCGTCAGCGAAGAAGCGGTCCGCAACGCCTGGAACGTCGCCGCCGGATCGGGCGCGATCGCCTCGGCCGCCGCCCCGCTCACCTGGCCCACCGACTTCCGCGCCGACATCCCCAAGATCGACGTCCCGGCTCTGATCGTCCACGGCACCGCAGACCGCACCCTGCCCGTCGACGCCACCGGCCGGCGCTTCGCCAAGGCCCTGCCCACCGCCCAGTACACCGAGATCGACGGCGCACCCCACGGACTCCTCACCACCCACACCGCCGAGGTCAACGAAGCCCTGCTGGCCTTCCTCGCCCGGTGACCCGTATCCCCGCCCGTCCGGCCCACTGATCCACAGGAGTAGTCATCATGAAGGTCCTCGTCGTCCTCACCTCGCACGACCAGCTCGGTGACACCGGTCGCACGACCGGGTTCTGGCTGGAGGAACTCGCCGCGCCGTACTACCGGTTCAAGGAGGCCGGCTGGGAGATCACCCTCGCCTCCCCGAAGGGCGGCCGACCGCCCCTGGACCCCAAGAGCAACGAGGCCGCCAACCAGACCGACCAGACCCGCCGCTTCGAGGCCGACGCGGAAGCGACCGCAGCGCTGGCGACCACCGTGCGCCTGGACTCGGTCAACGCCCAGGACTACGACACCGTCTTCTACCCCGGCGGCCACGGCCCGCTGTGGGACCTGGCCGAGGACGCCACCTCCGCCCGCCTGATCGAGACGACCCTGCGTTCCGGCAAGCCCGTCACCCTGGTCTGCCACGCCCCCGGCGTCCTGCGCCACACCGTCAACGAGGACGGCACCCCACTGGTCCAGGGCCGCAAGGTCACCGGCTTCACCAACTCCGAGGAGGAAGGGGTCCAGCTCACCGATGTCGTCCCCTTCCTCGTCGAGGACGAACTCATCAAGCTCGGCGGCAACTACTCCAAGATCGGCGACTGGCAGCCCTACGTCGTCCAGGACGGCCTGCTCATCACCGGCCAGAACCCCGCCTCCTCCGGCCCGGCAGCCGACGCCCTCATCACCTTCACCACGGCTCGGGCCGGATCCGCCGGTGAGGAGAGCCTGTCCGCCTCCACGTGAAAGATCTTGTTCGTGCTTCCGGCCCGCCGGGCATCAGCCCGGCGGGCCGGAAGCGTTTCACGCAACGGTCTCTGACCGATCCTCCGCCTTACGGCACGGTCCTCCTCGGCCGGCGGACGGAGAGGATCACAGTCGCATGCCCTCCAGGAGCAGCGCCGCCTCCGGAACACCCTGCGAGATCTCCTGCACGGTGAAGTGTCCGAGGGCCGTCGCAACAGCGTTGGCGACCGCACGGTCGATCGACACCAGGGACTTCTGGACGGACCGGCCCGTGACGCAGGTGGGATCGGGGCCGTGCAGTCCGAGCACGGGTTCGTCTCCCTGGAGTACCAGCCATACCTGTTCGAGAGTGATCTGAGCGGGGTCGACTGCCAGTTCCCAGCCGCCGTTCACGCCGGACCGGGACCGGACCAGCCCGGCGTTCCGCATCGGTCCGAGCACGCGGCGTACGTAGACAGGGTTGACATTGGCGCTCTTGGAGAGCTCCTCGGAACTCACGGCTTGGCCGTCAGGGGCGACTGTCAGGATGACCAGTACGTGCACGGCGACGGCGAATCGGGTGTTTGTGGAGCGGGCCATTACCCCATCTTGCCATTTCTGTCACCATCGTGGCTACAGGCGCCCGTCCGGGGACCCGACAAGGACCAGGCAGCGACGTCGTGCCGGAACCCAGCCGCCCGTAGGAGATCAGGGTGCCGCCGTCGGGGACCACCTCACGCTCCGCCCGCCGGCACGCCGACGGACTTGTCCCCGCCAGGCGGGGGCGTCCGGTGGGTGATCAGAAGCATGAAGCCCCAAGGCGTCGTGGCAGGCATCCGGCACCGTGCCGAGCCTGAGGTCAGGAAGCCCGTCTCTTTCCCTTACTGCTGCTGCTTTGCGGCTGTCGCCACCTCTGGTCTCTGGATCAGGGTCTTTGCGTGAAGTGATCTCGTCCGGATTCATCCGGTGAGACCGAGGAGGGCCAGGGGCCGACGGTAGTCGCGGGCCGCGTGCCGGAGGGCGGCTGCGATGTTCCTCTGGCCGTCCTGCCGGTGGAGGCCGATAGCCAGGTTCCGGAGACTGGCCATTGTGCGGGGCAGTCGAGCGGTACGGATCTTGAGTCGTCCTCGCGGAAGGTCCGGTCACGGACGTGGTGGAGAAGGTTCTCGATACCCCAGTGGCCTCTGATCCGGGAAGCGAGCTGGGCGCCCGGTGGCCGCGCCGGGCGGCAGGCTGGTGATCAGGTAGATGCGTTCGATGGTCAGCTTGCCCGAACCGAGGTCTCGTCTCCAGCGCACGACTTGGAGGGCCTGGCGGGCGTCGGGGTGGTCGAGGTGGGCGAACGCGGCGGTCTTCAGCCGACGGATCTCGTCGCGGTGGTGCGCCCGGGTGCGCTCGTAGTGGTCGAGTGTGATCTCACGCCAGGGCAGGGTGCGGACGCGGTCGAACAGGCCGGGGTGGTTCTTGTTGACGACGGCGATGTAGTGGGCTCCTCGCGAGCGCAGGTAGGTGCCGTGGCCGTGCTGGGCCCTCTCGCGCAGGCCGGCGGGGGGTCAGGCGGTGGGGTCGGGGCCGAGGGCGATGTCGAGGAGGACGCCGAGCTGGTCGAGCTGGTCGGGGGTGAGGGCGCTGAACGAGGCCGCGGTGAGGGCGTCGACCGCGGTCTGGCCCTCGGCCAGCAGCCGTGCACCTTCCTCGGTGAGCCGGTGGCGGACGGCGCGCCCGGGGCCCGGTACCCGTTGGATCAGGCCGCGGTCGGCCATGCGGGCGGCCAGCGATCCGAAGGACTGGTCGGTCTGGAAGGTCAGCACGGCCAGGTCGTGCAGCGAGGCGTCGGGCTTGGCGTGCAGGTGGCGCAGGGTGTCCCACTGGACCAGCGACAGGCCGAGCGGAGCCAGCACCTGGCTGGCGGCGCGGTGGTGCCGGTGCTGCAGACGCTTGATGGCCAGGCCGACATCGGAGGGCTGATGCATGGCCCAAGTCTACTTCCAATCCAAGGTTGCTTAGATACGAGACCTGATCTAAGCTTCCTTATATAAGGAAACTTAGAAGCAGAGAAGATGTGAAGACGATGAGCGCCCTCGTCCCCGCCGGCTCCCTCCGGCCCACCCGCACCTCCAGCCACACCCTCACACCCCCTGCCGGACCGGTCGAGATGACCGTCCAGGACCGCGACCGCACCCGCCCCTTCCTGCTCCTGCACGGAGGCGGCGGCATCCCCACCATGGCCGGCTTCGCCGATCTCCTCGCCGAGCGCGCCCATACCCGGGTACTGCTGCCGACCCACCCCGGATTCGGCGGCACCCCCAAAGCCGACGGCCTCACCGGCGTCACCGCGCTGGCCCGCGCATACGTCGCGCTGCTGGAGGAGTTCGACCTCACCGACGTCACCGTTGTCGGCAACTCCTTCGGCGGCTGGCTCGCCGCCGAGATCGCCCTGCAGGAAAGCCCGCGTGTCAGCGGCGCCGTCATCGTCGACGGCGTCGGCATCGAGGTGGACGGCCACCCCATCACCGACCTCGCAGGCATGACACCGCAGCAGATCAGCACCTACTCCTTCCACGACCCGCGCAAGGCACCCGTTCCGCCCGCCGGCCAGGCCGGGCCGAGCCCCGACCTCCAGGCCCTGATCGGCTACACGGGTCCCACGATGTCCGACCCGACACTCGCCGGCCGGCTGGCCGACCTCCACCTGCCCGTCCACGTCATCTGGGGTGAGAGCGACGGCATCGTCACCCCCGACTACGGCCGCGCCTACGCCGCCGCCATCCCCGGCGCCGCCTTCACCCTGCTGCCCCGCACCGGCCACCTCCCCCAGCTGGAGACCCCCGAAGAGCTCCTCGGCGCCATCCTCGACCTCGACCTCGGCGCCTGACCCACCTGAACAATCGCCTCCCAAGCAGGAGAACCCATGAACACCCCCCTTGCCGCGACCCGGATCGGGCACGCCTGCCAGCTGGTCGAGATCGGCGAGACCCGGATCCTCACCGACCCCTGGTTCACCGAGACCGCCACCTACCACCCCGGCGAACAGCTCGCCACGACCGTCGCCGGCCTCGGCCGGATCGACGCTGTCGTCGTCAGCCACGAGCACTACGACCACTGCGACCTCGATGCCCTGCTCGACGGCGGCTTCGACCTCTCCGTCCCGCTGATCGGCCCAGGCACCGTCGCAACCATCGCCCGCAGCAAGGGCTTCCGTGACGTCCGTACCATCGAGGCATGGGAGACGACGACCGTCGGCCCCCTGGTGGTGACCGCAACCCCGGGCGAGCACGGCGTCCACGAGGTGACCTTCGTCCTCCAGGCCGAAGGCCGCACCGTGTTCTTCGGCGGCGACTCGCTACGCGTCCCCGAACTCGACACCATCCCCGACCGGATCGGCCCCGTCGACCTCACCATCCTGCCGACCAACGGCCTGTGCGTCCGCCCGCTCGGCATGCGGCAGTTCGTCATGGACGCCGAACAAGCCGCCGGCCTGACCGCGGCGCTGCGCCCCACCCTGGCGATCCCGCACCACTACGCCTTCCACAGCGGCCGCCTCGGCGACCAGATGATGACCAAGACCAACCCCGACCCCCGCCACTACGCCGACGCCGTCGCCCGCCTCGCCCCCGGCATCGAGGTCCGCATCGCCCTCACCGGCGAACGCGTACAGGTCCCGTAAACACCGACGAGCAGTACCTCCCGCAGCTCCCGGCCGACCTGCCGGCCACCCACGCCACCACCGGAGCCAACGGCCTTCTACAGCCGATCGAGCCGTAGAAGGCCGTGTCCCGCCGAGTGACGTGGACGATCACGCCCGGCAGGGCTTGGTCAGGTTGTTGCATGGCGGTACGTGCAACGCTCCCCTGCGTCCCGCGCAGACGTTCAGGGCCCGCCACCGGGCCGCAGGGCCCTGAACCTGTTCCCGCCGTCATCAGCCCGTAAGGCTCCAGCCGGCGCTGTCCCGTTGACTGTTGGCCAGGGATGGTCTCCGGGCTGATCATGCTGGAGGAGCCGCACGTGGAGAGCACGCCGCCGTCGTACAAAGGTCACCGGTACCCGGTCGAGGTCATCTCCCACTGCGTGTGGCTGTATCACCGCTTCCCGCTCAGCTTCCGCGAGGTCGAGGAGCTGATGCTCGAGCGTGGGATCGTCGTCTCCTCCACCGCGTCCCCGCGTCGATCTCGTGCTGCTTCACCCGGTTCCGCAGCGTCTCGCGGGAACCGATGCCGAGCTTGTCGGCGACCGCCTGCAAAGCGGCTGTCTCATTGGGGTGGTCGTCGCGCACCTCGGCGACCATACGCACCGCACAGCGGCGGAGCCCAAGCGGGCAACGGGAAGGCCGTGCCATGACTCGATCCTTTCATGAGATCGAGTCTCCATTTCGAACCGGGGCGGTTCAGACGCAGTCCTGGACGGCCTCGGCCGCGCCCTGGTTGACGGCTCTACACGACCTCCAGAGGGAATTCGGTGTGCGCTCCGTCCGCGATGACCTTGATCTGGACGGTGCCCGGGGACTCACCGGCGATGAGCGGAACATCCGTGCTGCCCGCGCCGTCCGAGGACGTGGTGATCATGACTGGAGAACCGCCTTGGAAGTCGGTGCCGGTTCCTTGGGGGTCGTCCACGTAGAAACTCACCACCTGGCCTCCGGCCGGTTCGCCGCCGGCACGGGCCATGACGGCCAGCGGAGCGAACTCCTTTCCCTTTTCCACCTGTTGCCCCTCACCCGTGATCAACGTGAGTGAATCCATCACCCAGGTACTCCCTTGCAGTGGACAGTGCCGAGCAACACTGCTCGGTCGGACGGCCGTTGTTCCGGGTTCCCACTGAACGATCGCCCGAATCCTGTGGCCGTCGCTTCGGCGGAACCGGCCCCAAGGCAGCGACGCAGGTCCGCTCAGCCAGGCGCGGGGATAGGGCCGAGTCGGGTGGGAGAACCTTGCACCTCCCCTCTGGCGCAGGCACGGTCAGCGCCTGCCGGATGGGGTTCTACGGGGCTGCGTGTGCCCGAGACGCCGGCCAAGGGGTCTGCGGCCGCTGCCCTCCTCGGGTTTGATATGAGGGACGGCACGAGAGGCCACACCATGGACTGGATCATTTCCGCGACAGGGGCGGCGCTTGTTCCGGTGGTCCTGCGCGATGTCTTCCATACGCTGGCACCCCACCGGTCGAGGTGATCTCAGTACGTGGGTGAGTGCTGCACTGTGGCGGACCTCCCGCCGGATCCGAACGGGCGGCCGGATCGGCACGGTTACGGGGCCGCTCGTCATGGCGGTCGTCGCGGGGCCGTGGACCGGGCTCGTCGTCCTGGGCTGGGCGCTGGTGTACTGGCCGCACATTCGACCGGACGGCATCCACGAGAAGGCAGACGGATATGTCGACCACTGACCGCGTTGATCAGCGCGAGGCCGCCCAGCCCCAGCGTCTTCCCGGGGGCCCGTGGTGTGTTCGGGACGTAGGTCACATCTCCCCGGCCGCGGTGGCGGTGAGCCAGCCAGCGGCTTCGGCGTCGGTCATCACCGGAATGGTCATCGTCCGTCGGGGGATTGCGCGGAGGGCGGGAGCGACCAGGTTCTCAAGGAAGCTCCGCTCGTCGCGCTCTCTGGCCGCGACCGCGCTGTTGTCCGCCGCGTCCACCGCCAGGACCAGCACCGCGCCATCGGGAAGAGTCGTGACGGCCTGCTCGAGTGTGCGGCTCAGCCTGCGCCACAGGTCCCCTTCACCGGCCACGGGCCTGCCTCAGCAAAGGGGTGCCGCAACGCTGCGGCACCTCGTTCACGACCTGGGTGACGAGCCGCCTGAGGTGTGAGTCCCAGCGATGACAGGGCGACGCCGGACACAGTTGCCGGCCCGGCAACGGCTCGAGTCGTAGAGAAGGAGGCAGATCGCCCCGAGAAGGGGGTGCCAAGACCAGGTGAAGCGGCAGTCACCCAACCGCAACGACGTCACACGGCTCATCTCCCGCCGGAGATGGTGGCGTCACCGCACCGAAAACGGGGCAGGCCCCACTGCCGGCCGGATGCGGTTTTCGCAGCCTGCGGATACCGGCGTCTGGCGTGCGGGCAGCGGCGTCCGTGCGTGTGGATCTCGTTCTCGGATGATGGGGTCGCGGGGTGGCGGCGTCATGGGCTGCCGATGGTGAGCCGTCAGTCCGGGAGCAGGCGGGACACGAGGGCGCGTGTCCATTCGGGGGTGAGGGGGAGGTTGGTGAAAACGGCGCGGTAGTACAGAGGGGCGAGCACGGCGTCTGTGACGTGCTCGAGGGCCGGGGTCTGATTACCCCGGGCCTTTTCCCGTCCGAGTACGGCTTCGAGCTGTTGCTGGCGTTCTCCGCGACACGCGGCGGCGCCTTGTTCTCCGCCCGTGCCGATGGTGGCGCGCACCAGGGCGAGGGTGTCCGGGTCACTGAGGTCCTTGGCGAGGTCGGATGCATAGCGTTCCAGATCCCCGCGAAGGCTGCCGGTGTCCGGCACCACGATATCGCCGGAGAAACGGCTGGTCATGACGTCGGCGAGCAGGTCGGAGACGGAGCCCCAGCGACGGTAGACCGTGGTGGCGTGCACTCCTGCGCGGGCTGCTACGACCGGGATCGTGAGTTGTTCGCCGACCTCCTCGGCGACCAGTTCCTTGACGGCCCGGTGGACGGCTGCGCGCACTCGGGCGGAGCGGCCGCCCGGGCGGCTGCCGACATGGGGCGGTGGGGAAGCCATAGCGGTCATGCGACCAGTATTGCACTGATCACTGCTTTTTCGACGCATCGATCACTGCGTTTATTTTGCAGCGATCGATGCGTTTGTGCTACCGTCGAGCCACTAACGCAATGATCACTGCGAGGCCAAACATGTCTGTGCCCTCTACCGCCCCCACGTCACCGCCCCCCGGCGACCTACACCGTGTGCCGCCGAAGGGAGCCTTCACCGCCGTGGCCGCCCTTCTCGTCCTCTTCCTGGCCGCATCCAGCGCACCGTCCCCGCTCTATGCGCTCTATCAGCAGCAATGGCAGTTCACGGCGTGGGTGCTGACCGTCGTCTTCGCCCTCTACGTGGTCGGCCTCCTGGGCTCGCTGCTCGTCATCGGGGCACTGTCGGACCACCTCGGCCGCCGTCCGGTGCTCGCCGCGGCGATCGGACTAGAGATGGTGGCGCTCATTTTGTTCCTTTCCGCCGGGAACGTGTTCGTATTGGCCATCGCCCGGGTGCTGCAGGGCGTCGCGACCGGCGCGGCGACGACCACCCTGAGTGCCACCATCGTCGATCTCGAACCGTCGCACGCCCGCGGGCGCGCAGGCGTCATCACGTCGGTGGCTCCCCTGACCGGGCTCGCTCTCGGGGCCCTCGGCTCCGGAGCGCTGGTGCAGTTCGGTCCCGCTCCAACCCGGCTGATCTACGCGCTGCTGCTCGGCGCAATGGTGCTGGCGGCAGTGGTCGTCGCCCTGATACCGGAAACGTCGCCGCGCCGGCCGGGAGCCGTCGCCTCCCTGCGCCCACGGGTCGCGATGCCGGCGTATCTGCGCGCAGACATCGTCCCGGCGGTGCCGGCGATGATCGCCGGCTGGGGCCTGGCCGGGCTCTACCTCTCGCTCGGCCCGTCCGTCGCGGCCGAGTTGCTGGGGCTGCACAACCGTCTGATCGGCGGCGTCGTCGTGATGCTCCTGGCAGGCACCGGAGCGCTCGCGATCGCCCTGCTCCGTTCCCGTCCCACGACCTCGTTGCTGGCTCCTTCGTCCGCGCTACTGGGGCTCGGCACCCTGATATCGCTTGCCGGTACGGCGGAGAACCTCGCCTGGCTGGCCGCCGTCGGCACCGTCGTCGCAGGCCTCGGCTTCGGCGCATCGGTACTGGCAACCTTCGGTACCTTCGCCCGGATCGCCAAGCCGCACGAGCGCAGCGCCATCTTCGCCCTGGCCAACATCATCGGCTACCTCGGAAACAGCGTGCCCGCCGTACTCGGAGGAATCGCCGTCACCGCCCTGGGCCTGAGGACCGCCACCGATATCTACGGGCTGGCGATCGTAGTACTCACCTTCTCCGCCTTCGCACTGCGCCTGAACCAGATGCGGGTGCAGCGCCGTGCCGTCGTGACGCCGTCGTCCCGGTGACGCGTCGGCCATGACAGAGGCACCCGCTCGGCCACACCTCCCGTCAGACCAGCTCAGACACGGCATTCCGCCAATGCGGAACAAAAACTCAAGAACCAGGGAGACATCCTGATGCCTGCAAGCAGGGACAAGAAGAACCTCGAGGTCCAGCGATCTGACCACACGACGATCCGGTACACGGTCAGCGGTCCGGCCGAAGGCCCGACCCTGGTCCTCATCCACGGCTGGGCGTGCAACCGCGGCGACTTCGACGCAGTGACCGACCATCTGCCCGCGAACTACCGCGTCCTCGCGGTCGACCTCGCCGAGCATGGCGAGTCACGGTCGACGCGAGACGTCTGGACCATGGAAGAGTTCGCTCGTGACGTGGCGGCAGTGCTGGAAGCCGAGTCGGTGGACACAGCTGTCGTAGCCGGGCACTCCCTCGGCGGGGCGGTCGCCGTCGAAGTCGGCCGACTCCTCCCCGACAACGTCTCACATGTGGTCGCACTCGACTCGCTCACCTATCTGTCCCTCTTCCCGGCGCAGAGTCAAGAGCAGACCGCCGCGATGGTGCACATGTTCCGTGAGGACTTTGCTGCCGGAGTGCGGGGCCTCGTCGAAGGAGGCTCGCCGGCAGGCTTCGACTCAGCTCTCAAGAACGCGTACTTCGAGAAGATGGTTGCGGTGCGACAGCCCGCTGGTCTGCGTTCCATCGAGGGGCTGGTCCACTGGGACATGGACGCAGCACTGCGCGAGACGAAGCAGCCGATCACCGTGTTCGCGATACGTGCCTTCGCGACGCAGGAAGCGATCGACCGCTACGGGGACCGATTCGACATCCTCCTCGTCGACCTGGGCAGCCACCACTTCCCGGTGGAAGCACCCGAGCGCACGGCGAAGCTCCTGGCCAGCGTGACAACCGAGTAAGGACCGACGCGATTCGGCTCGCCCACCTCCGGCACCGGAATCCCCAGCGGAGACCCGATGAGACGACGGTGCCGAGATGGGAGAGCCGTCCTTCATGCCGGTTTTGAGAGAGGCTCTGCGAACGGCGGCCAACGGATTCGTGATCGATTCGAGGGGCTCGCGTGCATTTACGTGGTGGTGGCTTCTCCTACCAGTGAACGAGCGCGTGAACGCCTGCGCACAGGAAGAGAGGTTCTGGTTCCTGCCGGGCCGCTGTACGGCTACCGACTGCGCCGCCGCGTCACAGAGGCGCAGCGCACCCCGCCGAGGGGACGGACAGGACGCTCTCTGCGGCGGGCGTGGTGCATGCCGCGCTCGTTGCGCGTACACCGCGGCCGTGCTTGGCTCGCCCGGTGAACTTTCTATTGACCGCCGGTGGCCTGCGCAACGACACCCTGCGGGACGCTCTGCGGGACATGCTGGGAAAACCGTTCGGGGCGGCGAACGTCGTGTACGTGCCGACGGCGTCGGTCGCCGAGCCCGGGGACCACGGGTGGTTCCTCGCCGACATGAACCGGCTGCACGCCCTGGGCTGGCGGGAGTTCGATGTCCTGGAACTGAACGGCCTGCCCCGGCAGATGGTGCTCGACCGGCTGCTGAACGCCGACGTCATCCACGTCGGCGGCGGCAACCACTACCATCTCGCGCGCAGCATCACCGGAAACGGCCTGGCCGACGGGATTCTGGAGGCGTTGGAGAGCCGGGTCTACGTGGGGTTCAGCGCCGGTTCCATGGTCTTCAGCCGTCATCTCACCCAGGACTCCGCCGGTGTCATCGGGGACACCGAGGACCTGCGTGTGCTCGGGGAGACGTCCGTGGAGCCGCCGTTCGGGCTCTTCGACTGGTACCTCAAGCCCCATCTGTACTCGGCGGACTTCCCCGAGCGGGGCGACGCCTGGGCCGACCGTATCGCCGCACGGGCGGACTTCCCGATCTACTTCATCGACGACGAGACAGCCGTCCGCGTCAGGGACGGCAAGCTGGATGTCGTTTCCGAGGGCCGGTGGCGCTTGCATCCCTGACCTGTGGTGGGGAGAAGGAGCGGTGCTGGCGGGCCGCGGCGGTCGCGGCCCGGGACAAGGCCAGCGTGTGGCAGCGATTACCCGTGCTGCTGCCCGCCGAACCGGGACCGGCTGCCCGGTTGTACTGCTGCCCGGGGCAGCCGCGACCGCGTCGGCCGGCCCGATTCCTGCCCCGCCGCCCTCCTTGAAGCGGCCTGCGGCCGGGCGGACGTGAGTGGGACGCCGCCGAAATGGCTGGTTGGCGCGCTGTTGCCGGTGTGTAAAGGCGCACGTCAAAAACACCAGGGGGCCTGCAACCCCGCATCGACGCCTTCAACGCCGCGTTGCCCGCGCTCGTCGAGGCGCGCCGGACCCGGGGCAGTCACGTCGAACTGGCCGACATGAGCGCGGTGACCACGGCGGACCTGGCCGAACCCGCGCGCCTGGTACCGCAGCGGCGGCGGCACCTTCGAGCTCAACTACGCCGGAGTCGTCGCCCGGGAAGCAGCGGCGCCACGGGTGCCGCCATCCGCTTCGCCGACGTGGACGGTGACGGACGCGACGACTACCAGCGCACCGGAGCCGACGGGTCCGTCCACGCCTACACCAACACCCCCGCCGACGGCGGCAACGCCATCCACTGGATGGAACGCCTCGACTGGGCACCCGGCGTCTGGTACGGCTCCCGCGACAAACTGCGCCTGGCCGACGTCAACGGCGACCGGCGGGCCGACTACCTGGTGGTCGGCAGCACAGGCACCGTGCACGCCTACTTCAACGACGGCGGTGGCGGGGGCGGCGGCTTCACCGAACACCTCGATTTCGTACGCGAGACGGACTGCCCCGGGGACAAGCCGACGTTCCGGGACATCAGCGAAGACGGCAGGGCCGATTACGTCGTCACCTACGACGGCGGCTCCATGCGGTGCCGGCTCATCACCGGCGGCAACCTCTGATCGCCCCGTCCGTCGGTCGGTGCTGACCGTGGAGCGATCCTCCAGCCGGCACCGGCCGTTTCGCAGCTCCCTGCCCGACGAACCCTGACCACAACGCGCTCGACCGTCCGGCGTCACGGGAGCGGAACGAAGTAGCCGGCGCGCTGAACGGCGGAGTGCTCCGGAACGGCGCGGCCCGGCAGATACCTCCGCTCCCTCCGAGATGCCGCGCGCCGCGGCGCGGCGGTCAGCGCTCGCCTGCGGCTGTTGGCCCTGGTTCGAGCGAGGCCGGGGTGGCGCAGTGATCCTGGTGCTGGGTGAGATCGTCGCGGACGCGGGTGAGCAGGTCCCGCAGCTGTTCACGTTGCGCGGGGTTCAGGGCGGCGAAGAGCGTGTCCTCGACATCGTACTGAGCCTGGGAGGCGCGGTCGAAGCGGGCACGACCGGTGTCGGTGAGGGCGACGACGTGACGGCGGCGGTCGACCGGGTCTCGTTGACGTTGCACGAGGTGGGCGGCTTCCAGCGGGTTGAGCAAGGCGACCAGGACGCTGGGCGCGACACCGGTGAGACGCCCCAGCTCACCCTGACCGAGGACGCCCCGGTCATGCAGCAGACCAAGGATCTGGAACTGGCGCGGGCTGAGGTCATGAGCGGTGTGTGCCTCTCGCAACCGGCGCATCGCCTCGGCGCCGAGCAGCGCGAGCATGAGCCCGGGGCGGGAGCGGTGTGCGTCGATCACTGGGTCGTCGGTCATGAAAGTAATCTAGCATCGAGGATGGTTTAGAGTTATAAATCATTCATCCAGCGAAACGATATAGGAGTCGCTATGAGTACAGCTGTGATCGTGGGAGCCGGCCCGGGGCTGGGCAAGGCGATCGCGCGGCGCTTCGGGGCAGAGGGGTTCGACGTCGCTCTGATCGGCCGCACCGCGCGGACACTGGAGAAGCTGGAGCGCGACCTCACCCAGGAGGGAGTGCGGGCGGAGGGGTTCGTCGCCGACGTCACCGACCGTGAGGCGCTGGTGAAGGCGTTCGACGCCATCAAGGAACGTTTCGGACCGGTCGAGGTTCTGGAATACTCTCCGGCACCCAGCGACCCGGCTGCCGTCGACGCCGTCGGGGCCACCGACCTCAGCGTGGCGGCGCTGCTGCCGCAGCTGGACGTGTACCTGTTCGGGGGCGTGACGGCCGTGCAGCAGGTGCTGCCCGACATGATCGCCCGGGGCAGCGGCACGATCCTCGTCAGTACTGGAGCCTCTTCGGGGCCGGTGGTGCACCCGCCGTTCGCGAACATCGCTGCGGCGTCCGGCGCGCTGCGCAACTGGGTCCTGAATCTGCATGCGGCCCTTGAGGGAACCGGTGTGTACGCCGCACACGTGGCGATAGCGACCTGGATCGGGCAGGAAGGACCGGCCAGTATGCCTGACACCATGTCCGAGACCTACCTGGACCTTCACCGCTCGCGGCAGGACGCCGAGGTGCTCTACACCGGCAGCGGTGTCCTGTGAGCGGGCGGCTTGACGGGCGGAACGTTCTGGTCAGCGGAGCCGCCCGGGGCATCGGTGCGGCCATCGCCCGGCTGTTCGCGGCGGAAGGAGCCCGCGTCGCGGTCACCGACATCCGTGACCGCGAGGGGCAGGCGCTCGTCGCCGGGATCACCTCGACCGGTGGCCGCGCCTTCTACCGGCGCCTCGACGTGTCCTCGCGTGAGGCGTGGGACGAGGCACGCCAGGAGACGGAGAACCGCTACGGGCCGGTCGACGTACTGGTCAGTAACGCCTTCACCATGTCCCAGCCCGCTCTGGCCGACCTGACCGAACCGGACTGGACCGCTTCACTCCAGGTCAACCTGACCGGCGCGTTCCACGGCATCCGCAGCGTTCTGCCCGGCATGCGACAACTCGGCAGGGGATCGATCGTGGCGATCTCGGCGACCAACGGCAACGAGACCGCTCTTCCCGCCAACGCCGCCTACCAGTCCGCCAAGGCCGCCCTGAGCTCCCTCGTCCGCCACGTCGCCGTCACCTACGGCCACGACGGGGTGCGTGCCAACGCCGTTCATCCCGGCGGAATCCGTACCTCCATGCTCACCGAGGAGGACATCCTTCCGATGGCCGAGGCCATGGCCACCTCATTCCCCGTCCCCCGGCTGGGCGAGCCGGATGACATCGCCCGGGCGGCCCTCTTCCTCGCCGGCGACGAAGCCGCCTACATCACCGGAACCTCCCTGGTGGTCGATGGCGGAGCCTCCGTCGGTACGACCCCTCCCCCTCAGGAGCACGTCTCGTGAAATACCGGATCCTCGGCCGCAACAACGGTCTGCGTGTCTCCGAAATCTCCCTGGGCACCGGCCTGCTGGGAACCCATGAAGGCATCGGCGGACTCAGTCGCCCCGGAGAGGGAGTCGACGACGCTGGCGCCGTGTTCGAGGCATACGCGGAAGCGGGCGGCAACTTCATCGACACCGCCGAGGGCTACCAGGGCGGCCAGTCCGAACGGCTCGTGGGCGAGTTGGTGGGAAAGGACCGCGAGGACTTCGTCATCGCTTCCAAGTACTCCGTCGGCTCCACCCGTACCGAGGGACACGCCCGTGTCGGCAACAGCCGCAAGGCCATGATGGCCGCCATCGACGGTACCCTGCGCCGCCTGAACACCGACTACGTCGACCTCTACTGGCTGCACGCCCACGATGCGGTCACCCCCATCGAGGAGATCCTGCGAGGTCTCGACGACCTCGTCCGCTCGGGCAAGGTGCGCTACGGCGGTCTGGGCAACTTCCCCGCCTGGCGGGTCTCCCGCGGGCAGGCCATCGCCGAGCAGCACGGCTGGTCTCCCATCGCCGCGGTCACCTCCGAGTACGGAGTGGCCGAACGCGGCGCCGAACGCGAGATCATCCCCATGGCCGAGGCCCTCGGCATCGGTTTCGGCGCCTGGTCACCCCTGTCCAGCGGGTTCCTCACCGGCTCCTATCCGGGTACCGGGGGCGACGAAGCACGTCTACTGCACTGGTCCGCCAACAACCGGCCCACACCCGCCGACCTGAGCGTGCGCGAGGCCGTGGCCAAGGTCGCCGACCGGCATGAAGCCACCTCCGCCCAGGTCGGCCTCGCCTGGGTCCTGCACCGTGCCCGTCGCTCACCCACCGCACTGGTACCCATCACCTCCGCACCCACCGCGCAGGCCATGTCCAGCAACCTGGAGGCCCTCGACCTCGCTCTCACAGAACAGGACATGACGGAACTCGACTCCGCAGGCGGTTTCACCCTCGGAGAACCCCACGTCCACAACCGCGAGGGCGAGAAATACGTCACCGCCGACAACCTGATCCGCCCCGCCGTTCCCGTCGCCTGACCAGCCTGCCGGGCCCCGCGCCCGGCAGCCGGTCACCGAACGGCCTGCGTGCCGCGTGCCGGCAGACTCAAGCCCTCGCTGCGGCTGAGCTGTCCGACGTCTTGAAGGGTCAGTCGATTGCGTAGGCGACTGTCGGGCCGTACTGGTAGCTGTTGAGGATGCCACTCGTGGCACCGACTCGGAACGAGATGGTGTCGCCCGGGTAGTCGCGGGTGCTCCAGAAGGAGATTTCCCTGGGGGTCTCGTCGCACCGCGCTTCGAACTCGAACCTGTGGTTCTCGCGGCTGGCCCGCACCTGGAGCTTGACGTACTGGTTGGTCAGTGTGTTGTCCGGGCAGTACGCATCGAGCGTGCCCTTCACACCGAACGTCCTCCTCGGATCCAGGTTCGGTGCTGCCACGGGCTGGACGCTCCCGTTGAAGCGTACGTCGTACTGGGTGTATCCCAGGGTGTCCCTGTCGAGGTAAGCAACGTGTACTTCGCGGACGGCCGCGTGGGCTGCAGGCGCTGACAGAACCTGCGGCAGGACGAGAGCCCCAAGAGCTGCCGAGACTCCCGCCACTTTGCGCATGAGACGACGCAAGCGGGGTCGGGCAGCCGCTGCGGCTGCGGTCGACAGGTCCGCGTGGTGAGCCACCGTGCTACTGAACATGCTGCTCCTCGATGATGTCGGGCGGCAGCGCCCGGGACGGTTCGCATCACGCATTATGTAGACACATCAAGGCATTTGGCCGTTGGGTCCTGGTACACCACCCGTTAGCGGTACGCGGCGCTGCCGGGCAGCTGGGAGCGCGCGCTGACGACCACAACGCTGACAGCGCCAGCTCGGGCGGTTCAGGGACGTGCGGTACGAACATTCGGGTGAGGAAACTGACGCTGCCGGTGGAGGGATACGTGACCGTCGACACGACGCGGCCGTAGCTTGGCTCTGTCAAACGAGCGGTGCAAATGTTGACCTGGGGTCGGTCCGCCCAAAATGCGCGACGCGTCGCCCCGGGCAGCTTCAATGCCGGGGACGACGCGCTCGTGATGAGGGAGCGGCCTACAGGTCGAACTCGAGGTGCTCGATGTCGGTGAACCGGACCTCTTCCAGGCTGCCGGCGCGGCGGCCGCTGTCCTGGAAGTAGACCTCTTTGAGCGCTTCGGCTGTGATGTCCTGGAGCTGCTGGTCGGTGGCACCGGCTTGATGGGCGTCGAAGAGGCGGGCGGCGTGCTGCGGGGGCAGGGCGACGGTCAGGTGCCGGATGCGGTCCTGGTCCGTCGACCCGATCGGGGCCGTGTAGCCCATGCGGGCGCGGGTGTCGATGACGATGCCGTCGGTGGTCGCAGCCCTCTGCCGGGCCTTGGCCCGGATCTGCGGCTGCCACCGCTTCTTCACCTCGCCTTCCAGGCGGGCGGCGAGGTCCGGGCGGGGCTTCTTGATCTGGTTCTTCACGTAGCGCTCGACGGTGCGCTGGGAGATCCGCAGCATCTGGGCGACCGCCTTGGTGCTCTTGAGCTGCTTGACCAGGTACCGCATCTGCGCGCCCGCGCTCCTGGGTGCCGGGCGGGTGAACGCCTTCTGCACCGCGGCCTCCAGGCCGTCCCCGAACAGGCTCATCGTGGCCCTCTCCTACTCTCCGTTGCCGACGTCGGTGACGGTGCCGTCCTTGATGTACCGGGCGAGGTTGAGTTCCGGGGCGTTGAACCGCTCCCGGACTTCCTCGCCCCACAGGACGTCCTGCGTGCCCTCGTGCTTGACCAGGCCGGGGTTGATGCCGAGCTTGAAGCCGCCGGGCAGCGGCTTGCCGTCCCGGTGGGGCAGGAAGTCCAGCGGGCTGGTGCCGTTGGCCGCGTAGACGACGCAGTCGGACAGGATCGCGACCGGGTACTGTCCGGTGAAAGCGGCGTGCTTGACGATCTTGCGGTGCAGGTTGACCCGGGTGCGGGAGATGACCGCCGCGCGGATGTCCGGCCGCCACGTCGGGCGGGACAGGGCCCGCCACGGCTCGCCGGGCCGCCAGCCCTCCCCGCGCGGGCGTTCGCGCAGCTTGCCCAGGCCGCCCTTCACCGTCGCCTTGATCGCCGAGACGACGATTGCCAGCTCCGGGTCGCGGGCCTTGTAGCCGTCCATCGCCGCGAGGAAGTCGGCCGGGGCCAGGTCGGCGTCGACGCCGAGGTCGGCCATCGTGGCGAGGTAGGCGTCACGGAGCCGGTTGTACCAGCCGTCCAGGTAGCGGCCGTTGTCGTACCGGACCCACGCCTCGATCGGGCGCACCTCGTAGCCGAGCTCCTGGGCGTAGGCGACGGTGGGCGTCGCGTACCAGGCCGGGCCGGTCGGGCGCTCGCCCTTCGGCGTGAACGGGCTCGGCAGCAGGCTGCCGTCCAGCTTCACCCACTCCTTGCCGACCTTCACGTGGGACAGGTCGACGTGGGAGAGGTCGACCAGCCACGAGCCGGGCAGCTTCGGGTCGAATACGGGGGCCTGGACGTGCGTCGCCTCGCCCAGGCCGACGTTCAGACCGTTGGCGCCGGCGGCGAAGGCCATGTTGACGTCGATGCCGACCAGGTGCCGCAGGGTGCACTCCGCGTCGGTCATCGGCCGTGCCCAGTCGTACGCCTCCTCAAACAGCTTCTCGGCGGGCCCGCGCACGTGGAACCGCGGCAGGTCCTTGAGGACGGGGTGGCCGTCGGGGACCTCGCACGGCGGCCAGTTCATCGGGTCGATGGCGTCCCTGCCCAGCGAGCCGGGGTTGTGCTCGCCGGTGCGCTTGCCGTTCTTGTCGGGCGCGGTGGCTCGGGTCGGCGGGTGCAGGGCGGTCATCAGCTCCAGGCCGGTCACGGCCGTGGAGCCGCGCGGCGTCATCACGCGTGAGGCATACACACCGAGGACACGGGCGAGCTCCGCCGGCGGGAGCTGTCCGGCCTCGCCCCAGTGCCGCGTGTCGAGCGCGTTCCAGGAGGGGATGCACAGCTGCACGCAGGCCCGCTCCGAACCGGTGGCGGGGCGGTAGATCCGCGCCCACGGGCCGAAGCCGCGCTTGGTCAGCTTCCACTCCGCACGCGCGAGCTGCTTGATGACCTTGTGGCCCTCCGGGATCCGCCCGGCGAGGCGCTCCTCCTCCGTGAGCGTGACGGGAAGGCCGTAGCGCTCCAGCGCGGCTTCGGTGAGCACGATCAGCGGGTCGGCGTCCTTGCCCGGACCGGCGAGCTTCGGCTGCCCGAGCTTCGCCTCGCGCAGCGTCCAGTCGACCAGGGCCGGGATGCTCTTGGCGGGCACGTCCAGGACCAGGCCGCCGGTGCAGTACGCCAGCACCTGCCCGTCCTCGACATCGACGACCGCCAGCGGCCCGTTCTCGAACCGCGGATCGGCGGAGCCCGGGGGGCCGGCCGGGGCCGCCTTCTTCGCACCCGGGCGGCGCGACGTCGACGACGTCCTGATGGTGCGCGCCGGACGCGGAGCGACCGCCGGAGCAGCGGCGACAGGAGCAGGGGTGTGGGTGTTCTCGGTTGCAGTCATGTCCGCAGCCTCGGACGCCTCCCCTGTGGACAGAGTCCGCGCTTGTGCCGGGGCGGACGCGGCGGTGAACGTGGCCGGTACCGCAGCGTCCTGGACGGGTGCGGCCGGTTCGGCTGGTGCGGGGTAGAGCTCCGCGAGCTTGTCCAGCAGCCGGGCGTAGGCGTCACGTTCCGGCGGGCGGGGCTCGGTCTTGCCGGACTCCCAGCCGGACACCGTGGCCCGGCGCACCTTCAGTGCGGTGGCCACTTCGTCGATCGTCAGGCCGTGCGCGGCACGCAGCCGCTTGCGCTCCGTCGGTGGCGGCAGCTTGGCGCGGGACGCGAGCAGTGCATCGACCGCGTCGAACAACTCGGACATGGAACACCTCCCGACCCACACCCTACTCCACAAAACGTACGAATCGCGTACGTTCAGCGTACAAATCGCGTACGAATCACGTTCGTGGTCGAGTGGCGTGATCTCGGTCAGGGAAGGGCTGGAAACGGCCGCGTTGTGCGAGTTCTCCATGGGGAGGTAGGAGCGGTCTCATTGCTTGGGGTAACCAGGGGGTCACGTGGGGTGGAAAAGTGAGTTCGACAAGGCGATGAAGAAACTCGCCGAGATGCAGGACCAGCTGGAGGCGGCGCAACCACGTCTGGAACGTCTGGACGATCCGACGGTCGGGCTGACCGCGCTGCACGGCGAGCTGGTCCAGAGCCGCCTGAAGATCCTCGAAAAGATCGAGGGGGGCGTCACCGGGCTGCGCGAGGAGAACCGGGAGATTCGCCGGCGTCAGGACCGGATGATCAGCGACCTGAACGACACACGGGGCGAACTGCGGCATCTGCTCGACCTCGTTGACGTCCTGCGGTCCCCCGCTCCGCACGGGACGCCCGGCGAGAGCACGCCGGCGCCTTCCGGGGAGACGGAGCAGCCGACCGGCCCCGAAGCCGGCTATGGCCTGACCGCCTCCGCCGAAGCCTGGCCGACCGCCTTCGACGACACCGAACACCAGGGGGGAATCATGGAGAACACCGAGCGCCAGCCGCAGCCCGAGGACGGCGCCCAGGAGCAGGACCCCGCGCTGAAGAACGCCATCGAGGCCGCCTACCAGGGCACCGGCACATCCGCCGGCCAGCCTTCCGCGGCGCCGCCGCAGGCCTCCACCGGAGCGGATGACCCACGCATCGCCCACGGCGTCCTCCTGCTGAAGGCCGCCGGCGTGGCCTCCGTCGAACTGATCGCGCACCGCGACACCTGGGAGTGGCTCGCCGCCCTGGCCGCCGGCCACAGCCACTTCCGCACCCCGCCCTCCGTCGAGGACATCAAGGACGGCCGCGAGGGCCGCGTCCAGACCGTCCTGTCCGGGCGTTCCCTCATCGCCCTGCTGATCGAGCTGTGGAACACCCGCTCCACCACGGCTCCGTTGCAGAGCGAATGGGCTCTGGCCACCATGACCTACAACCGCATCGCCGCCGAACTCACCGATCCCGCCGGGCAGGGCCAGACCATCCGTATCGTCCTGGACGACGGCTATCCGCAGGAAACCAGCGACTGACCAACAGCGCGCATGCGGCAGCGGACGGCGGCCGCCCGCCGGGCTGAATCGCCCCGGATGGAGACTCGATCTCATGAAAGGATCGAGTCATGGCGCGGCCTTCCCGTTGCCCGCTTGAGCTCCGCCGCCGTGCGGTGCGTATGGTCGCCGAGGTGCGCGACGACCACCCCAATGAGACAGCCGCTTTGCAGGCGGTCGCCGACAAGCTCGGCATCGGCTCCTGCGAGACGCTGCGGAACCGGGTGAAGCAGCACGAGATCGACGCGGGGACGCGTCCGGGACGACGACGGAGGAGTCCGCCCAGCTCAAGGCGTTGAAGAAGGAGAACGCCGAGCTGAAGCGGGCCAACGAGATCCTCAAGGCCGCGGCGAGTTTCTTCGCGGCCGAGTTCGACCGGCCACACACACGCTCGTAGCGTGCGTCGACGAGCACCAAGGCCGCTTCGGCGGGGGCGGGCCGATCTGCAGGACACTCACCGAGCACGACTGCAAGATCGCCCCTTCCACGTCGATGGAGACCCAGCTCGTCCTGGACGCTCTGGAGATGGCACTGTGGCAACGCGAACGCGACGAACACCCCCAGGCACGGGGCGAGTTGATACACCACAGCGACGCGGGCAGCCAGGGCGGATTCAACCGGTCGTCGCAACACCTCGTGACCAGCGAGGTGTTGGATGGTTCGTCGTCAGCAGGCAGCCGATCGGGCGGTGCGGCCGAAGTTGAGGTCCCCGGGGCATCCGAAGTACCAGCGTCACGTGGAAGCGGCTTTCTGGGACGAGATCGCCAAGGGTCTTCTCGCCGAGGAGGCGGCCGGGGTTATCGGCGTGGCGCCGGCGGTGGCCACGCGCTGGTTCCGCCAGTGTGGCGGCATGCGACCGTTCGATCCGAAGCCGCATTCGGGCAGGTATCTGTCGTTTCGTGAGCGGGAGGAGATCGCGCTCCTGAAAGCCCAGGGCAAGGGCGTACGTGAAATCGCTCGGGAAGTCGGCCGTGATCCGGGGACGATTTCCCGTGAGCTGCGGCGCAACGCGGCCACCAGGAGTGGGAAGCTCGACTACCGGGCATCGGTTGCACAGTGGAAGTCGGATATGGCCGCGCGCCGCCCGAAAACGGCAAAGCTGGTCGCCAATCCTCGGTTGCACGCGTACGTCCAGGAGCGACTGTCCGGACAGATCAGCACGCCCGGTGGCAAGGCGATCGCAGGGCCGGCGACGGGTGAGTGGACGGGACGGAACAAGCCGCACCGCAAGGACCGCGCGTGGGTGCAGGCATGGAGTCCGGAGCAGATCGCGAACCGGATCAAGCGTGATTTCCCGGATGATGAGTCCATGCGCATCAGCCACGAGGCGATCTACCAGGCGCTCTACATCCAGGGCCGCGGGGCGCTCAAGCGTGAGCTGATCTTGTGCCTTCGCACAGGCCGCGCGCTGCGCGCCCCGCGTGCTCGTTCACGTCGCAAGACCTGGGCACACGTGACACCCGAAGCGTTGATCAGCGAACGGCCTGCCGAGGCCGAGGACCGTGCCGTTCCCGGCCACTGGGAAGGGGACCTGATCATCGGGCTGGAGCGTTCCGCGATCGGCACGGTCGTCGAGCGGTCAACTCGATTCACGATGCTGATTCACCTGCCGCGCGAGGAAGGCTATCGGCACAAACACACGGTCAAGAATGGTCCTGCGCTGGCCGGTTACGGGGCGACCACGATGAAGAACGCACTCGCCAATACGATGTCGACACTGCCCGAGCAGCTGGCACGGTCGCTGACATGGGATCGAGGAAAGGAGATGTCGGCACACGCGAAATTCAAAGTCGAGACCGGCATTCCCGTGTTCTTCGCCGATCCTCACAGCCCATGGCAACGCGGCACGAACGAGAACACCAACGGACTCCTGCGACAGTACTTCCCAAAGGGCACCGATCTCTCGAGGTGGTCCGCCGAGGAGATCGAGGCCGTCGCCCATGCCCTCAACTCCCGTCCCCGCAAGACGCTCGGCTGGAGGACACCGGCCGAGGTGTTCAACGAGCAGCTACTGTTGCTCCAACAGGCCGGTGTTGCAACGACCGGTTGAATTTGGT
>NZ_JBSICH010000057.1:0-21508 GCF_053613315.1 Streptomyces sp. JK94
TGCGCATACGACAACGGCAACCGCTCCGGCCGCTCCCCCACCCCCACCCCCACCGCAGGACGCACCCCCGGCCCCACCGCCCTCTCCAGCCGCGCCGCCAGCCCCGCCACCGTCGGCGTCTCGAAGACGGCGTGCACGGGGATCTCGGCGCCGAGGACGGCGCGGACGCGGGCGACCAGGCGGACGGCGAGCAGCGAGTGGCCGCCGAGGGCGAAGAAGTCGTCGTCCACGCCGACCCGGTCCACGCCCAGGACCTGGGCGAAGACCGAGCAGAGCAGTTCCTCACGGGTGCCCGCGGGGCGGGCGGCCGTGCCGGTGGTGATGCGGCCGGGGGCGGGCAGCGCCGCCCGGTCGAGTTTGCCGTTGACGGACAGCGGCAGCCGGTCCAGGGGCACGAAGGCGGCCGGCACCAGGTGGGCGGGGAGCCGGGCGGCGAGGTGCGCGCGGAGCGCGGCGGGCAGGGTTGCGGCGGCGGCCGGTGCGGCGGGCACGACGTAGGCGACGAGGCGTTTGTCGCCGGGGGCGTCCTCACGGACGACGACCGCAGCGTGGGTGACGCCCTCGTGCTGGGTGAGCCTGGTCTCGATCTCGCCGGGTTCGATGCGGAAGCCGCGGATCTTGACCTGGTCGTCGGCGCGGCCGGTGTACAGCAGCCGGCCGTCGGTGGTACGGCGCACGATGTCGCCGGTGCGGTACATGCGGGTCCCGGCCGCCCCGTAGGGGTCGGCGACGAAGCGTTCGGCGCTCAGGTCCGGCCGGTCGAGGTAGCCGCGGGCCAGGCCCGCGCCCGCGACGTAGAGGTCGCCGTCGACGCCGTCGGGGACGGCGCGCAGGCGGCCGTCCAGGACGTAGAGCCGGACGCCGGGCAGGGGACGGCCGATGGTGGGCGCGTCGCCGGGGCGCAGCGGTCCGTCGGCGGCGGCGACGACGCTGGTCTCGGTGGGGCCGTAGGCGTTGCCGAACCAGCGGCCGGCGCCCCAGCGGTCGACGAGCGCCCGGCCGAGTGCCTCGCCCGCGACCAGCAGGGTGCGCACGGAGGCGAACCGGTGGTCGTCCTCGGCCATGCCGAGGACGGTGGGCGGCAGTTGCAGATGGGTGACGGCGTGCCGCTCGACGACGTCCTCCAGGCCGGCCCCGGGCAGCAGACGGGCGGCGGGGGCGACGACGAGGCAGGCACCGGCGGCGAAGGCCGTCATGATCTCCCAGGTCGCCACGTCGAAGCCGATCGAGGCGAACTGCAGCAGGCGGCTGCCGGCGGTCAGTCCGGGCCAGCGGTACGCGAGGAGGTTGACGGCGCCGGAGTGGGGGACGACGACGCCCTTGGGTGTGCCGGTGGACCCGGAGGTGTAGATGACGTACGCCGGGTGGGCGGGGTGCAGCGGCGTGGTGCGTTCGTCCTGGGTGAGCGGGCCGGCGTCGTGTGCGGCGACGGCGGAGCGTACGTCCGGGTCGTCGACGGCGATCGGGGCCGGGGCGGTCGCGGGGACGGCCGGGGCGTGGGCCGTGGTGGTGAGGACGGCGGCCGGGGCGGCGTCGGCGCACAGGTGGGCGATGCGCTCGGCGGGCTGGTCCGGGTCGACGGGGACGTAGGCGGCACCGGACTTGAGGACCGCGAGGAGGGCGGTGACGAGGTCGGGCGAGCGGTCCATGAGGAGCAGGACGCGGTCCTCGGGGCCGACGCCGCGGCCGGTGAGGTGGCGGGCGAGCCGGTTGGCGCGGGCGTCCAGGTCGCCGTAGTCGAGGTGCTGGTCCTCGAAGGTGAGCGCGCGGGCGTCCGGGGTGGCCGCGGCGCGCTCGGCGAAAAGGTCGGTGAGGGTGGCGGCCAGGTCGGGGCGGCCGGTGTCGTTCCACTCGGTGAGGATGCGGTGCCGTTCGGCGGGCGGCAGTACGTCGAGGTCGGCCAGGGGGGTGTCCGGGGCCTGCTCGAGGGCGCCGGTCACGTGCTCGGTGGTGGCGAGCAGCAGCCGGGTGACGAGATCGGCGTCGATGGCGCCGGCGGCCTGTACGTCGAAGGCGAGCGCGGTGCCGTCGTCGTCGACGGAGACGAGCAGCGGGTAGTTGGTGCGTTCGCGGAAGGCGAGCAGCTCGGTGCCGGGCGGCAGGACCGTGCCGGGGCCGCCGTCGCCGGTGGTGTCGTGGCGGTAGTTGAGGACGCCGGTGAAGAGCGGGGCGGGGGCCCGGACGCCGCTGGCGCGCTGGGCGGTGGCGAGGGAGGCGTGCTCGTGGACGATCAGCCCGGCGAGCTGGTCGTGCATGGCGCGGACGGCCGCGGCCACTCCGGCGCCGGTGGTGCGGGCGCGCACCGGAAGGGTGTTGATGAACAGGCCGGGCACCTGGCCCGCGGCCTCGCCGGCCTGCATCCGGCCGAGGAGGAGGGTGCCGAAGACGACGTCGTCCCGGCCGGACACGGCGGCCAGGACGCGGGACCACACCACGTGCAGGACGGTCGCGGCGCTCACTCCGGCACGCCGGGCCTGCTCGCGCAACCGGGCCGTCACGGCCGGGTCGAGGCCGGTGCGGCGTTCGGTGACGTCGCTGCCGTCGCCGCGCACCTCCAGCACGCCGAAGGGGGCGGTGGGTTCGGTGACGTCGCCGAGCAGCCGGGTGAAGTACGCGGCGTGCTCCTCGGCGGGGACGCCGAGGAGGGCCTGGCCGACGAAGGCGCGGTAGGGGTGCGGAGCGGGCAGGTCGCCGCCGCGGCCGGCGAGGACGGCGGTGGCCTCCCGCAGCACCAGGTCGAGCGTGGTGTGGTCCTGGGTGATGTGGTGCATGCGAACGGCGAGCAGCCAGCGCCCGGTGCCGGGTTCGGCGGCGGTGCGGGCGTCCATCAGCGGGGCGCGGCGCAGGTCGAGCGGCTCGTCGTGGTGGGCCGGCAGCCGTTCCGCGCCGTCCGTGCCGTCGCCGTCCGTGCCGTCGCCGTCCGTGCCGTCGTCGTCCGCCGGTGCGGTCTCGGTGACGGGCAGGGCGGCGTGCCGGTGCACGACCTGCACGGGGTGCGGCAGTCCTTCCCAGGCCAGGGCGGTGCGCAGCACCTCGTGCCGGTCGATGACCTGCGAGAGGGCGTCGAGGAAGGCGTCGAGGCCCTGCCGGGTGCCGAAGCGCAGGACGTAGCGCACCACGTAGGGGTCGTCGCCGGGGCCGGTGCCGCGCTCGGTGTGCAGCCGGTGGTGGAAGAAGAGTCCTTCCTGGAGGGGGCCCAGGGGGTAGATGTCGGCGATGGCGGCCGCGCCGCCGGGCGTGGCGTCGGCGACGGTGCGCAGTTCGGCCTCGGTGAGACCGGCGAGGGGGACCATGTCGGGGGTGAGGCGGGTGGCGCCGGGCGGGACGGTGGCCTCGGGGAGTTCCACCGGTGCGGGCCCCGCGGCGGCGGCGAGCCGGGCGGGGGTCGGGGTGGTGAACAGGGTCCGCATGTCGACGCGGACGCCCCGGTCGCGCAGCCGGTCCAGGAGCCGTACGGCCAGCATGGAGTGGCCGCCGAGGGCGAAGAAGTCGTCGTCGGCGCCGACCTGTGCCACGCCGAGGACATCGGCGAAGACCGCGCAGAGGATCTCCTCGCGCACCGTGGCGGGGCCCCGGCCGCCGCCCGCGTCGCCGTCGGGGGCGGGGGCGGGCAGCGCGGCGCGGTCGAGTTTGCCGTTGGCGGTGAGCGGGAGCCGCTCCAGGGGGACGCAGGCCGCGGGCACCATGTGGGCGGGGAGCAGCGCCGCGGCGTGCTCGCGTACCCGGCGGGCCAGTGCGGCGCCCGCCGCGCCACTCGCGCCGGCCGGGGCGTGGGGCACCACGTAGCCGACGAGGCGGTGGTCGCCGGGGGCGTCCGTGCGCAGGACGACGGCCGCGTCGCCGACCTGGGGGTGGTCGCGCAGGGCCGCCTCCACCTCGCCGGGTTCGATGCGGAAACCGCGGAGTTTCACCTGGTCGTCGGCGCGGCCCAGGTGGGTGAGGGTGCCGTCGGCGGCGCGGCGGGCCCGGTCGCCCGTGCGGTACATGCGGACGCCCGGCTCGAAGGGGCAGGCGACGAACCGGGCGGCGGTCGTGCCGGGCCGGTCCAGGTAGCCGCGGGCCACCCCGGAGCCGGTGACGTACATCTCGCCCGGGACGCCGGGCGGTACCGGCCGCAACGCGTCGTCGAGGACGTACACCCGGGTGTGGTCAAGGGGGCGGCCGACGGGGCTGCCGGAGCCGCCGCCCGCGGCGTGGCCGGGCTCCAGGTCGAGGTGGGTGACGTGCACGGTGGTCTCGGTGATGCCGTACATGTTGACCAGACGCGGGCCGTCGGCGCCGTGGCGGGCGTGCCACTCGGTGAGGCCGGCCGGGTCCAGGGCCTCGCCGCCGAGGACGACGAGCCGCAGCCGGGCGTCGAGTGCGGCGGGGTCCCGCCGGGCGTCGGCGTCGGCCAGCTGCCGGAAGGCGGAGGGGGTCTGGCTGAGGACGGTGACGCCTTCGCGGACCAGCAGGTCACGGAAGTCGGCCGGGGAACGGGAGGTGTCGTGGCCCACGACGACGAGCCGGCCGCCGGTGAGCAGTGCGCCCCACAGTTCCCAGACGGAGAAGTCGAAGGCGTAGGAGTGGAAGCAGGTCCAGACGTCGTCGGCGCCGAAGCAGTAGCGGTCGGCGGCGGCCCGCAGCAGCGTGGTGACCTGGGTGTGGCCGACCACGACGCCCTTGGGGGCACCGGTGGAGCCCGAGGTGTGGATGACGTAGGCCGGGTGGCCGGGCAGCAGGGGCGCGGTGCGTTCCGCGTCGGTGAGCGGGCCGGCGTCCTGGGCGGCGATGGCTTCGCGCAGGCCGGGGTCGTCGAGGACGACGCGGGGCACGTCGGGTCCCGCGGTGGTGCGGGTGGCGAAGCCGGCGGTGGTGAGCAGGAGGGCGGGGGCGGCGTCGGTGAGGAGGGCGTCGATGCGCGCGGCCGGGTAGGCGGGGTCGACCGGCAGGTAGGCGGCGCCCGCCTTCATGACGGCGAGCAGGGCGACGACCAGGCCGGGGGTGCGGTCCAGGGCGACCGCCACGCGGGTCTCGGGCCCCGCGCCTCGGGTGATGAGGTGCCGGGCCAGCCGGTTGGCCTCGGCGTCCAGCTCGGCGTAGGTGAGTGTGGTCGTGCCGTCGGTGACGGCCACCGCGCCGGGCCGGCCGGCGGCCTGCGCGGCGAAGAGCCCCGGCACGGTCGCGGCGCGGGGCGGGGGCGTGGTGTCCCCGGCCGTGGCGAGCAGTGCCCCGTGTTCGGCCGGTGAGAGGAGGTCGACGGCGTGCAGCGGGACGTCCGGGGTGGTTCCGGCCTGCCGCAGCACGCGCAGCAGCCGGTAGGCGACGGACTCGGCGGTGGCGTGGTCGAAGAGGGCGGCGGAGTAGTGCAGTTCGACCCGCTGCCCGGCGGGCCGGCCCGCGTCGTCGAACTCCTCCCGTACCTGGAAGTCGAGGTCGTACTTGACCAGCGGCAGTTCCGCGAAGTCCGCGACGGCCGTCAGACCGGGCAGTTCGACGGGGATCCGCGGGGTGTTGTGCAGGGTGAGGTTGACCTGGAAGAGGGGGTGCCGGGTCAGGGACCTGGCCGGGGCCAGCTCCTCCACGAGCCGTTCGAAGGGCACGTCCTGGTGGTCCATGGCCCGCACGGCGGTGCGTCGCACCCGGTGCAGGACCTCGGTGAAGGCGGGGTCGCCGGAGACGTCGGTGCGCAGCACCAGGGTGTTGACGAAGAACCCGACGAGGTCCTCCAGGTCGGCCTCGTCGCGTCCGGCGAAGGGGCTGCCGACGGGGATGTCGTCGCCGGCGCCGAGCTTGGCGAGGAGGACGGCGAGCGCGGCGTGCCACACCATGAACATGGTGGCGTTCTCGGCCCGGGCCAGGTCGGCGAGCGCGGTGTGCAGGGCGGCCGGCACGTCGAGGCGCACGGTGCCGCCGGCGTGCGCGGAGGCGGCGGGCCGCGGCCGGTCGGTGGGGAGCGCGAGTTCCTCGGGGGCGCCGGCCAGCGCGGTGCGCCAGTGGGCGAGCTGTTCGCTGAGCAGGGACTCCGGGTCGTCGGCGGCGCCGAGCAGTTCGCGCTGCCACATGGTGTAGTCGGCGTACTGCACGGGCAGCGGCGCGAAGCCGGGTTCGGCACCGGCCAGTCGCGCGGTGTAGGCGGCGGAGAGGTCACGCCAGAGCGGGGCCGCCGACCAGCCGTCGGCGGCGATGTGGTGCAGGGCGAGGACCAGCGCCGAGGTGCGGTCGTCGACGGTGAGCAGCCGGGCGTGGAAGGGGATGCCGTGCGCCAGGTCGAAGACGTGCCGGGCGGTGCGGCCGATCTCGGCGTCGAGTTCACCGAGCCGTACCGCGTCCACGGTGAGCAGCTCGGGCAGGTCGCCGACGGGCACGATCTCCTGTACGGGTTCGCCGTCGACCTGCGGGAGCCGGGTCCGCAGTGCCTCGTGGCGGATCACCACGTCCCGCAGGGCGGCCCGCAGCGCGGCCACGTCCGGCCGGCCGGACAGCCGTAGCACCAGGGGGACGGTGTACAGGGCGCTCGGCCCTTCCAGCCGGTCCACGAGCCACAGCCGGCGTTGCGCATACGACGCAGGGATCACGTGCACTCCTCAATGCGGGCTGGGCCGTCTCCATGCCGTCACGCGGGCGCGCTCCGCCTCGTTCGGGCAGTAGCGAGAATGCTGAGGAGCGGGGGGCGCCGGCATCGGTGGGAGCCACAGTTACGAGCGCCGCGGGCGCCGGGACGCCTGGCGGCGGGGCCGGTCACCAGGCTGTCGGCCGCCGTACGTCCGTAACGGCGGCGTTCGTCGTTGCCGCGCCCGGCGGGCCCGCCTAGCGTGCCCGACCACCGTGCCGTGCCCGACCACCGTGCCGTGCCCGACCACCGTGCCGTGCCCGACCACCGTGCCGTGCCGGCCGATGCCCTTCCTCCCCGGGAGAACCATGAAGAACGCCGCCCACGAGGACGATCCGGTCCTCGAACGCTTCCACTTCCTCGTCAACGCCCCGGCCCTGTTCAACGCCGTCACGACCGCCGCCGAGCTGCGGATCTTCCCCTTCCTGTCGGGGAGACCCGGCGCGGGCGCGGAGGAGATCCGGGCGTTCAGCGGGCTGCCCGCGCACCAGCTGCGGGTGCTGCTCCAGGCGGTGTGCGCGACGGGCCTGCTGGAACGCCGGGACGGTGGGTACCACAACTCGGCCGTCGCGGAGGAGCTGCTGGCGGCGGACGGCGCCCCGGACAGCTGGAGTCACATCCTGACCGGCTGGAAGGAGGTCTACTATCCCGCGTTCGCGGACATGACGACGGCGCTGCGGACGGGCACCAACACCGCCCTGGCCGCCCACCCCGGCGACGAGCCGACCCTGTACGGACGGCTGTCCCGCAATCCTCCGCTGGAGGAGGTGTTCCACCGGGCGATGACCGCGTTCACCCTCCGCTCGGTCGACGCGCTGATCGAGCAGCCGGTCTTCGAGGACGTCCGGCACGTCCTCGACGTGGGCGGCGGTGACGGCAGCACCTCGGCGCGGCTGGTGGCCCGCCACCCGCGGCTCAGGACCACGGTGTTCGACATGCCGAGCGTCTCCCGGCTGGCGTCCGGTGCGGAGGCCGCCGCCCATCCCGAGCGGGTGAGCGTGACGCCGGGCGACATCTTCACCGATCCGTTCCCCGAGGGCCCCGACGGCCCCGACGCGGTGCTCTTCAGCCATGTGCTGGAGATCTTCGACGAGGACGCGATCCTGCACCTGATGAAGAAGGCGTACACCGCGCTGCCGGCGGGCGGGAAGGTCATGGTGTACGGCTACAACGTCTCCGACGACGAGACGGAAGGGGTGTTCGGTGCCCGCCTGGGCCTGTACTTCAACGTGCTGGCCAGCGGCCGGGGCATGGCCTACCCGGCGCGTGACTACGAACGGTGGCTGCGCGAGGCCGGGTTCGAGGAGGTCGCGACCGTTTCGGGCCTGCCCTACGAACACGGTCTGAGCCTCGGCGTCAAGCGCGGCTGAGGGCGGAGCGCCAGAGCCAGAGAGCAGGGACCAGAGCCAGAGAGGGGAACGAGGGGGCGGGACGGAAGGTGGCCGGCCCCCCCCCCCTTCGTGTCTGGGTTTCAACTCCGCTCGCAAGGGGGCGCAGGCGGGGGCGCCGGCGGGTGCGCGGGGCCGTGTGCAGGCCGAGCAGGTGCTCGGCCAGGGTGTCCGGGGTGGGGCAGTCGAGGACGGCGGCCGCGCTGATCCGGAGGCCGGTGACCGCGCCGAGCCGGTTGCGCATCCGGGTCGCGGTGAGCGAGTCGAAGCCCATCTCCACGAAGCTGCGCTCCGGGGTGACGGCCTCGTCGGTGTCGTGGCCCAGCACCATGGCGGCGTGCGTGCGTACCAGCCGCAGCATCTCGGCGCCGCGTTCGCCGGCGGGCAGTGCCGCGAGACGGCGTCCGAACTCCTCCGCGTCCTGGGTGTACCGGCCGTCGTCCCGTGCCGTGCCGTCCCCGTGAGCGCTGTGCAGCCCCCGGCGCAGCGCGGGGACCCGGTCGAACAGCCGGCCGAGCGGCCGGGCCCCGGTTTCCGCCGCGACCAGGGCCGCGAGCCGCTCCCAGTCGGCGTCGAAGACGAGGGTGCGGGTCTCCCCGGTACGGACGGCACGGTCCAGCGCCCGCAGCGCGAGCTGCGGGTCCATCGGGACGAGCCCCCCGTCCCGCGCGGTGGCATCGTCCCCGGTACCGCCGGTGTCCGGGCCGGCGGCGGCGGCCCAGGGTCCCCACGCGACAGACGTCACGGGCAGTCCGGCGGCACGGCGTTCCTCGGCCAGGGCGTCCAGGAGGGCGTCGGCGACGGCCCGCTCGGCTCCTCGGGAAGTGCCGACGGCGGCGAGGGAGGAGAGGAGGACGAAGCGGGCGGGTTCGGTCCGTTCGCGGTCGAGGTCGTGCAGGTGCCGGGCCGCTTCGGCGTCGGCCCGCAGCGCCCTGTGCAGCCCGGCGGTGGTCGACCGGCCACGGTCCTGTCCGATGAGGCCCAGCGTCGCGGAGATGTGTACGACGGCGGTCAGCGGACGCGTCTTCGGGATGCCGTCCAGCAGCGCGGCCGCTTCGGTGCGGTCGCCGAGGTCGCGGGGCGCGATGTCGGCGTGCGTGCCGAGGGCGGTGAGTTCGGCGCGGAGCGCGGCGGTGTCCTCGGCGTCGGTGCCGTGCCGCGGAACGAGCAGGAGGTGTGCGACGCCGGCGCGGGCCAGGTGCAGGGCCACTTGCCGACCGGGGGCGCCGGTGACGCCGGTGACACCGGTGACGAGGACGGTGCCGGTACCGGTGGGGGGCCAGGATGTGCCGGAGTCGGTGGCCGAGGCCGGAGCGGCGGAGGGGGCCGGAGGCGCGGTGGGTGTCGGGATGATGCGGCGGGCGAAGACACCGGCGCCGCGGACGGCGATCTCGGGTTCGTCCTCGATACCGTCGCCGCTTCCGGCAGCGGCCAGGACGGCGGCGAGCCGGCCGCCGGTCCACGCGTCGATCCGCTCGGGCAGGTCGACCGTCCCCGTCCCGTACGCGGCGGAGCCGGCGGCTTCGAGGGCGGCGGCGCGGCCGAGCGCCTGTACGGCGAGTTGCTCGGGGTGGATGACGCGCTCGGCGTCGCCGACGGCCGCCGCGGACCGGGTGACGTGCCGGACGGGGAGGCGGCCGCCGCTCTCGTCCAGGACGCGCAGGAGGGCCAGCGTGCGGGCCGCCCCTTGCGGCACGGCGTCGTGCCCGGGGTCGCGTCCGGGGGTGAGGGCCAGCAGGGACAGCACGCCGGCGACGTCCCCGGCCTCGTCGACGGCGGTACGGAACGCCGCTGCGGTCAGGGCGTCGTCGGAACCGGTGACGGGCATGAGGACAGGCCGTAGGCCCGCTCCGGCCAGCGTCGTGACGAGAGCGGTGACCCACTCGTCGGTGGTCCGCTCCGCCGGGACGGCGACGAGCCAGGTCCCGGCCGGTGCCGCGGGCGGCACGGTGACCGTCGTCCAGGTGCTGCGGTGGCGCCAGCCGTCGACGACGGTGTCCGCGCGGCGGCGGCGCCGGTAGGCGGCGAGCAGCGGTCGCAGTGTGGCCGCCGACTCGGCGTCCCCGTGGGCCAGTTCGGCGGCGAGCGCCGCGTCGTCCCCCTCCTCCGCCGCGAGGCCGGGGAGTACGCCGGTCGCCGCCGGGTGCGGGGCGGCGCCGTTCGAGGGCAGCCAGTAGTCGGCGCGCTGGAAGGCGTAGGTCGGCAGGTCGACGGGGCGGTGCGCCTCGTCCGGGGCGGCGAGGACGGCGGACCAGTCGATGTCGGCACCGCGCGTGAAGAGCCGGCCGACCGCCTGGACGACGGCGGTGGCCTCCCCCGTCTCGGCGTGCAGCGTGGGCACGAACTCGGCTTGTGGCGCGCTGTCCTGGCCCAGGGCGGAGAGGACGGCGTCCGGGCCGATCTCCACGAAGGTGGTCACCCCCTGGGCGGCGAGCGCGGCCACCCCGTCGGCGAAGCGGACCGGTTCGCGCACGTGCCGCACCCAGTGTTCCGGCTGCACCGGCCGGTCCGCGGGGAGGAGTTCTCCGGTCAGGTGGGACATGACCGGCACCTCGGGCACGGCACAGGCGAGGCCTGCCACCTCCTCGCGCAGCGGGGCGAGGACGGGTTCCATGAGCGGTGAGTGGAAGGCGTGCGACACCGTCAGCCGCCGGGTCCGCGCACCGCGCTCCCCGAGCCTGGCGACGATCTCGGAGACGGCGTCCGCCGCGCCGGACAGGACCACGGAGTCGGGGCCGTTGACGGCGGCCAGACCCACCTCGTCGGCGCGGTCCGCGAGCAGCGGCTCCACCTCGGCCGCCGGCAGCCGTACGGCGACCATCGCACCGTCTTCGGGGAGGTCCCGCATCAGCCGGCCGCGGGCGGCGAGGAGGGTGCAGGCGTCGGCGAGGGTGAGCGCGCCGGCGACGTGTGCCGCGGTGATCTCGCCGACGGAGTGGCCCGCGACCACGTCGGGACGCAGGCCCCAGGAGGCGAGCAGCCGGTACAGCGCGACCTCGACGGCGAAGAGCCCGCACTGGGCGTGGAGCGTCCCGGTGAGGGTGGCCGCGGCGGCGGCACCGGTGCCGAAGACGATGTCGCGCAGCGGCGGTTCGTCGGGCAGCAGGGCGTCGAAGCGGGCGCAGACGGTGTCGAAGGCGTCGGCGAAGACCGGGTAGGCGCGGTACAGCTCGTGGGCCATGCCCGGACGCTGGCTGCCCTGCCCGGTGAACAGGACCGCCGTGCGCCCGGCCGGTGCACCGCCGGTCGTCAGGCGGGGCGTGGGACGGTCGGCGACGAGCGCCTGCAGTCCCGCCGTGAGGTCCTCGGGCCGCTCGCCGGTGACGACGGCCCGGTGGGCGAAGACCGAGCGGCGGGTCGCGAGCGCGGCGGCCAGCTCGCGCGGGGCGGGCACGGTGCCGGCCGGAAGCCGCCCCAGGTGGGCGAGGAGGCGCCGGGCCTGGTCGCGCAGCGCGGCCGGGGAGCGCCCGGAGAGCACCCAGGGGACGGTACCGCCGACGGCCCCGGCGGTCGGCACACCGGGCGTCGCCGGGCCCCGGGGCTGCTCCTCCGCAGTCTCTTCGGGGGCCTCTTCGATGATGACGTGGGCGTTGGTGCCGCTGATGCCGAAGGAGGACACGCCGGCCCGCCTGGGCCGCTCGGTGGCGGGCCACTGCACGGCGTCCCGCAGCAGTTCGACGTCGCCGCCGGTCCAGTCGACGTGGTCGGAGGGTTCGTCGAGGTGCAGGGAGCGGGGCAGTACGCCGTGCCGCAGCGCCTGCACCATCTTGATGACGCCGGCGGCTCCGGCGGCGGCCTGCGTGTGGCCGATGTTCGACTTCACGGAGCCGAGCCGTACGGGAGCCGCGCCGTCGGCACGCTCGGCGCCGTACGTGGCGAGGACGGCCTGCGCCTCGATCGGGTCGCCGAGCCGGGTGCCGGTGCCGTGCGCCTCCACGGCGTCCACGTCGGCCGCCGTCAGCCGGGCGTCGGCGAGGGCGGCGCGGATGACCCGCTGCTGGGACGGTCCGTTGGGGGCGGAGAGGCCGTTGGAGGCGCCGTCCTGGTTCGTCGCCGTACCGCGTACCAGGGCGAGGACCCGGTGCCCGTTGCGGCGGGCGTCGGAGAGCCGTTCCACCAGCAGGACGCCCGCGCCCTCGGCGAGCGAGGTGCCGTCCGCGGCGGCGGCGAAGGGCTTGCAGCGCCCGTCGGGGGCGAGCCCGCGCTGGCGGCTGAAGCCCATGAGGGCGCCCGGCCCCGGCATCACGGCGACGCCGCCGGCCAGAGCGAGGTCGCACTCGCCGGCGCGCAGCGAGCGTACCGCCATGTGCAGGGCGACGAGGGAGGAGGAACAGGCGGTGTCCACGGTGACGGCCGGGCCTTCGAGACCGAGGACGTACGCGACCCGCCCCGAGACCACGCTGCCGGCGGTGCCGGTGATCAGGTGGCCTTCGGTGCCCTGTCCGGCCTCGTGCAGCCGGGGCCCGTACTCCTGGTAGTGCGAGCCGACGAACACCCCGGTGCGGCTGCCGCGCAGGGTCGCCGGGACGATACCGGCCCGTTCGACCGCCTCCCAGCCGGTCTCCAGGAGCAGCCGCTGCTGGGGATCGGTGGCCAGCGCCTCGACCGGCGAGATCCCGAAGAACTCGGCGTCGAAGCGTCCCGCGTCGTGCAGGAAGCCGCCCTCGCGGACGTAGATGCGGCCGGGGGTGTCGGGGTCGGGGTCGTACAGGGTGTCGAGGTCCCAGCCGCGGTCGGTGGGCAGCGGGCCGATGGCGTCACCGCCGGAGTCGACCAGGTGCCACAAATCTTCGGGGGTGGTGATGCCGCCGGGGTAGCGGCAGGCCATGCCGACGACGGCGACCGGGTCGTCGTCCGGGCCGGTGGCGGTGGCGCCGGGCCGCACCGGTTCCGCGGCGGTCGCGCCGGTGTGGTCCGGGCCGAGGATCTCGTCCAGGAGGTGGCCGGCGAGCGCGGCGCAGCTGGGGTGGTCGAAGGCCAGCGTGGCGGGCAGCCGCAGCCCGGTGGCCGCGCCGAGCCGGTTGCGCAGGTCGACGGCGGTCAGCGAGTCCAGTCCGAGGTCCTTGAACGCGCGTTCGGGCGCGATGGCCTCCGCGTCGGCGTGTCCGAGGACCGTGGTCACCTGGATGCGGACCAGGTCGAGCAGCGTGGCGCGGCGTGCGTCGGGGCGCTGCCCGAGCAGCGACTGCCGCAACGCCGTGGCCCGGCCGACGGTGCCGGCGGCGGCACTCGCGCCGTCGGCGGCCAGGCTGCGGCGCCGTGGTACGGCGGGTTTGCGGACCAGGGCGCGCAGCATGGGGTGGGCGGGTGTGTCGCCGGCCGCGAGTGTGCGGGGGTCGAGCCGGGCGGCCAGGACCGCACTGTCGGCGGACCGCTCCGCCATGTCGAAGAGCCGCAGCCCCTCCTCGTTGGACATCGGCAGCACACCCATCCGCCGCATCCGCGCCAGATCCCCCTCACCGAGATGCCCGGTCATGGCACTGCGTACATCCCACATACCCCACGCCACCGACACCCCCGACAACCCACGCGCCCGCCGGTACGCCGCCAACCCGTCCAGAAACGCATTGCCCGCCGCATAGTTCGCCTGCCCCGCACCCCCCAGCACACCCGCCGCCGACGAGAACAACACGAACATCCCCACACCACCGCCACCAGCCTCCGACACCACCTCATGCAGATTCCACGCCCCCGCCACCTTCGCCGCCAACACCCCCCGCAACCGCTCCGGCGACAACCCCGCCACCATCACGTCATCCAGCACACCCGCCGCATGCACCACCCCCGACACACCACCCGGCAGACCCCCCACCACCTCCGCCAGCGCACCCCGGTCAGCCACATCACACGCCACCACCCGCACCGACGCACCCGCAGCCGACAACTCCCGCACCAAACCGTCCACACCCTCGGCACGCTCCCCCCGACGACTCAGCAACACCAGCCGCCGCACCCCCCGCACCCCCACCAGATGCCGCGCCACCACACCACCCAGCGCCCCCGACCCACCCGACACCAACACCCACCCACCACCGGCACCACCACCGCACGCGGCCACCACCGGCACCGACAACACCAACTTGCCCACATGCCGCGCCCGGCTCATCACAGCGAACGCCTCACCCGCCCGCCGCACATCCCACACCTGCCTCGGCAGCAGCTCCAGCGTCCCGGACTCCAAGAGGTCCACCACTTCGCGCAGCATCTCGCCGAGTCGCTCGGGCGCCACTTCCGCGAGGTCGAAGGCCCGGTACAGCACACCGTCATGAGCGGCGGCGACCTCCTGCGCATCCCGGACGTCCGCCTTGCCCAGCTCCACGAACCGGCCCCCCGGACGCACCAGCCCCAGCGACGCGTCGACGAACACACCCGCCAGCGAATCCACCACCACATCCACCCCAGGCCGAAAGGCATCGGCGAAATCCAGCGTCCGCGACGAGGCGATACGCTCCCCGGGAACACCCAACCCCCGGACCACCGGCCACTTCGCCTCGCTCGCCGTCGCGAACACCTCCGCACCCAGCCACCGCGCCAACTGCACCGCGGCCATACCCACCCCACCCGCGGCGGCGTGCACCAGCACCGACTCACCGGCCCGCACACCCGCCACGTCCACCAACGCGTAATACGCCGTCACGAACGCCACCGGCACCGACGCCGCCTCCACGAACGACCAGTCCCCCGGAATCCCGACCAGCACCCGCTCGTCCACCACGGTGTGTGTGCCGAACCAGTCCGCGCCCAGGCCCATCACCCGGTCGCCGACCACGAGGCCGGTCACCCCCGGACCGGTCTCGGTGACCACACCGGCACCCTCACTGCCCATCCGCGCACTCCCCGCTTCGGGGTAGGTACCCAGCGAGATGAGGACGTCGCGGAAGTTGACGCCGGCGGCGCGGATCGCGACGCGCACCTCGTGGTCGCCCAGCGGGCGGGTCGCCGCGTCCGTGGGGACCGGGGCGACTGCGTCGAGGGCGGCTCCGGGAGTGGTCCGCAGGCGCCAGGCGCCGTCGGGCAGCGTGGGGGTGTCCGGGGCCGGGGCAAGCCGCGGGACGCGTACCTCTCCTCGGCGCAGGGCCAGTTGCTGCTCGCCGGTGGCCAGCGCGGCGGGCAGGGCGGCGTGCGAGGCCGGGTCGTCGTCGAGGTCGGCCAGGACGAACCGGCCGGGGTGTTCGACCTGCGCGGACCGCACCAGACCCCAGACGGGCGCGGTGACCGGCTCCGGTGCGCCCTCGCCGGCTCCGGCGGCCACGGCTCCCCGTGTGACCAGGACCAGCTGGGACCCGGCCGCGGCGAGTGTCTCGTCCGCGAGCCAGGTCCGGACGAGTTCCAGTGCGCGGCCGGCGGCGGACATGGCCTCCTGGGCCGGGTCCGCGCCGCTGCCCCGGTCGACGCCCGCCGACAGGTCCGCCAGCACATACGCGGGGTAGCGGCCGGCGGCCGTCTCGGCGGTGAGGGCGGCCAGGTCCGCGTGGCGCGTCACGGTCCGGCCGTCCGCGAACCCGGAACCGAGGCCGGAGCCGGGACCTGAATCGTGGCCGTCCCGGCCGAGGACCGCGAGAGACACGGGGGACGCGGGGGACGCGGGGGACGCGGGCGCGGCGGCGAAATCGGAGCCGGAGCCGGCCGGGGGCAGTGGGGTCCAGTCCACGCGGTGCAGGGCCCCCTCACCGCCCCCGGTCACGGCGCCGGCTTCCCCCAGAGGTCGGGTCACCAGTGACTCGGCCGAGGCCACCGGCCGGCCGGTGCCGTCCGTCACGAGGACCAACATGCCACCGCCGGGGACCGGCGTGAGCCGCACCCGCAGCACCGAGGCACCGGTGGCGTACAGGGACACACCGGCCCACAGGAACGGCAGCCGTACGGCGGCGGAGTCGTCCGCGCAGGCCGACCAGGCGTGCAGGGCGGCGTCCAGCAACGCCGGGTGCAGGCCGAAGCCGTCGCTGGCGCGGCGCGCCTCGTCCGGCAGGATGACCTCGGCGTAGATCTCCTCGTCGCGGCGCCAGACGGTCGTGAGGCCGCGGAAGGCGGGCCCGTAGGCCAGTCCGGCGGTGGCGAGCCGCTCGTACAGTCCGCCCGTGTCGACCTGGCGGGCGCCGTCGGCCGGGGGCCAGGTGCCGAGCCCGGCGGGCTCGCGGTGTCCGTCGCCCTGCTCGTCGCCGCTCGTGGTGGTGAGGGTGGCGCGGGCGTGCCGGGTCCAGATGCCGTCGGTGCCGCAGGCGTAGACGCTCACGGTCCGGCGGTTGTCGTCCTCCCCCTCGGGGCCGCCGACCGTCACCTGGATGCACAGCGGTGCTCCGTCCGCGGGGAGCACGACCGGTGTTTCGAGGCTCAGTTCGTCGATGCGGTCGCAGCCGACGGCGTCGCCCGCGCGCAGCACCGTCTCGACGAAGGCGGTGCCCGGCACGATCACCCGGTCCCGTACGGTGTGGTCGGCGAGCCAGGGGTGGGTCCGCAGTGACCAGCGGCCGGTGAACAGGTGACCGGCGCAGTCGGGCAGCGGCATCGCCGCTTCGAGGAGCGGGTGTCCGACCGGTTCCATGCCGGTGGCCGCGGCGCCGGCGGTGGTGGCGGGGTCGAGCCAGTGGCGGCGGCGCTGGAAGGCGTAGGTCGGCAGGTCCACGGGGCGGGCGCCGGTGCCGTCGAAGACGCGGGCCCAGTCCACGGGCGCGCCGGCGACGTAGGCCTCGGCGAGGGAGCGGAGCAGCCGGGGTTCGCCACCGTCGTCGCGGCGCAGGGTTCCGACGGCCGCCACGTCGCTGCCGTGGTCCTCGGCGGTCCGCTCGACGCCGGGGGTGAGCACCGGGTGCGGGCTGACCTCGATGAAGTGGCGGAAACCGGCGTCGAGCAGGACGCGGACGGCGTCCTCGAAACGCACCTGGGAACGGAGGTTGCGGTACCAGTAGTCGGCGTCCAGCGTCGTGGTGTCGGTCTGCTCGGCCGTCACGGTGGAGTAGAACGGCACCTCGGACGGGCGCGGGGAGACACCGGACACCGCCTTCTCGACGTCGGCGCGGATCTCCTCCACGTGGGCCGAGTGGGACGCGTAGTCCACGGGGACGCGGCGGGCCCGTACGCCCTCGGCGTCGTAGGCGGCGAGCAGCCGGTCGAGGGCGGCGGTGTCGCCGGAGACCACGAGGTGCGCGGGCCCGTTGACCGCCGCGACGGAGAGGGCGCCGTCGTAGGAGTCGACCACACGCCGTACGTCGTCCACGGGTGCGGCGACGGAGACCATGCCGCCGCGTCCGGCGAGCGCCTTCAGCGCGCGGCTGCGCAGGGCGACCACCCGCGCGCCGTCCTCCAGGCTCAGGGCGCCCGCCACCACCGCGGCGGCGATCTCACCCTGGGAATGTCCCACGACCGCGGCCGGGAGCACGCCGTGGGATTCCCACACCGCGGCGAGGGAGACCATCACCGCCCACAGCGCGGGCTGCACCACGTCGACGCGTTCCGGCGCGGCCCCGTCCTCGGGGCTGTCGCCCAGCGCCGTCAGCAGGGGGACGTCGAGGTAGGGCTCCAGGGCGGCGGCGCACTCCCCCATCCGCTGGGCGAACACCGGTGAGGTGCGCAGCAGTTCCGTTGCCATGCCCGCCCACTGCGACCCCTGTCCGGGGAAGACGAAGACGGGATCGGCGTCGCCGGGGTCCGTGCCGGTGACGAGTCCGGCGGGCTCCGGCTGCTCGCCCGTCGCGTACCGCCGCAGGTGGTGCGCGACGTCGTCGTGGCCGTCGGTGAGGAGCACGGCCCGGTGGTCGAAGGCGGTGCGGGCGGTGGCCAGGGTGAGGCCGATGTCTGCGGGTGTGGGGCCGGGGTGGGGTTCGGTGTGGCCGGGGCGGGGTTCGATGTGGTCGGCGAGTCGGGCGGCCTGGGCCCGCAGGGCCGCCGCGGACTTGGCCGACAGCACCCAGGGCACCGGTGACGGCCCCCGGGCCGGCTGCCGTGCGTCCGGGGTCGCCTCCGGAGGTGTCTCCGGGGGCGTCTGGGACGTCTGGGGCGTCTCAGGGGGCGTCTCCGCCACGGCCGGCGGCTCTTCGACGATGACATGGGCGTTGGTGCCGCTGATGCCGAACGACGACACCCCGGCGCGGCGCGGCCGTTCGCCCCGCGGCCAGGGGACGGAACGGGTGAGGAGGCGCAGGGTGCCGGCCGACCAGTCGACGTGCGGCGACGGTTCGTCGGCGTGCAGCGTGCGCGGCAGCTCCCCGTGCCGCAGGGAGAGTACGGTCTTGATGACCCCGGCCACACCGGCGGCGGCCTGGGAGTGGCCGATGTTCGACTTCACCGAGCCCAGCCACAAGGGTCGTCCGGGGTCCCGTCCTTCACCGTACGTCGCCTGCAGCGCCCCGGCCTCGATCGGGTCGCCGAGCTTCGTGCCCGTGCCGTGCGCCTCCACCGCGTCCACGTCGGAGGTGTCGAGTCCCGCGTCCGCCAGCGCCGCCCGGATCACCCGTCGCTGTGCGGGTCCGTTCGGGGCGGAGAGGCCGCTGCTGGCACCGTCCTGGTTGACGGCGGTGCCACGGACGACGGCGAGGACCCGGTGTCCGTTGCGCCGGGCGTCGGAGAGCCGTTCCAGGCAGAGCACGCCGACGCCCTCCGCCGGGCCGAAGCCGTCGGCGGCGGCGGAGAAGGGCTTGCACCGGCCGTCGGAGGCCAGACCACGCTGCCGGCTGAACCCGATGAAGGTGCCGGGGGTGGGCATGACGGTGGCGCCGCCGGTGAGCGCCAGGTCGCACTCGCCCTGGCGCAGCGAGCGGACGGCCAGGTGCAGGGCGACCAGGGAGGAGGAGCACGCGGTGTCGACGGTGACGGCGGGACCGTGCAGGCCGAGGGTGTAGGAGATGCGGCCGGAGACGACGCTGGTGGTCGTGCCCGTCATCAGATGGCCCTCGATACCGCCGGCGGCGTCCAGGCGCGGCCCGTAGTCGAGGTTGACGGCGCCGACGAACACACCGGCGTCGCGTCCCTTCAGGAGGGCGGGGTCGATCCCGGACCGCTCGACCGCTTCCCAGGACGCTTCGAGGAGCAGCCGCTGCTGGGGGTCCATCGCCTGCGCCTCGCGCGGGGAGATACCGAAGAACTCGGCGTCGAAGTCGCCGGCGTCCGACACGAAGCCGCCTTCGCGCACGTAGGTGCGGCCGGGTTCGTCCGGGTCGGCGTCGTAGAGGGCGTCGGTGTCCCAGCCCCGGTCGTCCGGGAACGGGGTGATGGCGTCGGCACCGTCCCGTACGAGGCCCCACAGGTCCTCGGGGGTGGTGACACCGCCGGGGAAGCGGCAGGCCATGCCGACGATCGCGATCGGTTCGCGGGCCGCGGCCTCGATCTCGCGGAGCCGTCCCCGGGTCTGGTGCAGGTCGGCCGTCACCCGGCGCAGGTAGCCGAGGAGCTTGTCATCTTCCGGCATCGGGGCCTCACATGATCTGGCTGCGGTGGTGGTCAGTGGGAGCCGAACTCCCGGTCGATGAAGTCGAAGAGTTCGTCGGCCTCCGCCGACTCCAGGTGACCGGCCACGTCGTCCGCGCCGGTCTCCTGGACGGGAACTCCGGTGGTGCCGCTCGGCCGGCCCCGACCGGGGTCCCGGTCGACGTCCCGACCGGCGTACGCCTCGTCGGTCGGGGCCGGTGCCAGCGCCTGCTCGAGGTGCCCGGCGAGCCGGGTCGCGTCGGGGTGGTCGAAGACCAGCGTCGCGGGCAGGGGCAGGCCGGTCGCGGTCTTCAGCCGGTTGCGGAGTTCGACGGCGGTGAGCGAGTCGATACCGAGGTCGGAAAAGCCCCGGTCGGCGGGGACGGCGGTGGGCGAGTCGTGCCCCAGCACGGTCGCCGTGTGCTCCCGTACGGCGCGCAGCAGCACCTGGCGCCGCTCGGTCGGGCCGAGTCCGGCGATGCGCCGGGGCAGCGGCGGGCCGTCCGTCCGCCACCCGTTCTCGACGGCGGCGACGGTACGGCGGCGGGGTGTCGCGGGCTTGTGGAGCAGGGCGCGGAGCATGGGCTGGTCCGGTCCGTCGGTCTGGCCGGCCGCGAGTGTGCGGGGGTCGAGCCGGGCGGCCAGGACCGCACTGTCGGCGGACCGCTCCGCCATGTCGAAGAGCCGCAGCCCCTCCTCGTTGGACATCGGCAGCACACCCATCCGCCGCATCCGCGCCAGATCCCCCTCACCGAGATGCCCGGTCATGGCACTGCGTACATCCCACATACCCCACGCCACCGACACCCCCGACAACCCACGCGCCCGCCGGTACGCCGCCAACCCGTCCAGAAACGCATTGCCCGCCGCATAGTTCGCCTGCCCCGCACCCCCCAGCACACCCGCCGCCGACGAGAACAACACGAACATCCCCACACCACCGCCACCAGCCTCCGACACCACCTCATGCAGATTCCACGCCCCCGCCACCTTCGCCGCCAACACCCCCCGCAACCGCTCCGGCGACAACCCCGCCACCATCACGTCATCCAGCACACCCGCCGCATGCACCACCCCCGACACACCACCCGGCAGACCCCCCACCACCTCCGCCAGCGCACCCCGGTCAGCCACATCACACGCCACCACCCGCACCGACGCACCCGCAGCCGACAACTCCCGCACCAAACCGTCCACACCCTCGGCACGCTCCCCCCGACGACTCAGCAACACCAGCCGCCGCACCCCCCGCACCCCCACCAGATGCCGCGCCACCACACCACCCAGCGCCCCCGACCCACCCGACACCAACACCCACCCACCACCGGCACCACCACCGCACGCGGCCACCACCGGCACCGACAACACCAACTTGCCCACATGCCGCGCCCGGCTCATCACAGCGAACGCCTCACCCGCCCGCCGCACATCCCACACCTGCCTCGGCAGCAGCTCCAGCGTCCCGGACTCCAAGAGGTCCACCACTTCGCGCAGCATCTCGCCGAGTCGCTCGGGCGCCACTTCCGCGAGGTCGAAGGCCCGGTACAGCACACCGTCATGAGCGGCGGCGACCTCCTGCGCATCCCGGACGTCCGCCTTGCCCAGCTCCACGAACCGGCCCCCCGGACGCACCAGCCCCAGCGACGCGTCGACGAACACACCCGCCAGCGAATCCACCACCACATCCACCCCAGGCCGAAAGGCATCGGCGAAATCCAGCGTCCGCGACGAGGCGATACGCTCCCCGGGAACACCCAACCCCCGGACCACCGGCCACTTCGCCTCGCTCGCCGTCGCGAACACCTCCGCACCCAGCCACCGCGCCAACTGCACCGCGGCCATACCCACCCCACCCGCGGCGGCGTGCACCAGCACCGACTCACCGGCCCGCACACCCGCCACGTCCACCAACGCGTAATACGCCGTCACGAACGCCACCGGCACCGACGCCGCCTCCACGAACGACCAGTCCCCCGGAATCCCGACCAGCACCCGCTCGTCCACCACGGTGTGTGTGCCGAACCAGTCCGCGCCCAGGCCCATCACCCGGTCGCCGACCACGAGGCCGGTCACCCCCGGACCGGTCTCGGTGACCACACCGGCACCCTCACTGCCCATCCGCGCACTC
>NZ_JBSICH010000058.1:0-20709 GCF_053613315.1 Streptomyces sp. JK94
CGAGGTCGTCGGCTACGCCATGGCCGACCACCACCGCGCCGAGCTCGTCGTCGACGCTCTCAACATGGCCCACGGCCGCGGCGGCCTGGAGCCGGGCTGCGTGGTCCACAGCGATCGCGGCAGCGAATACACATCGGCCCAATTCCGAGACCGAGTGCGTGAGTTGGGACTGCGAGGCAGCTGCGGGCGGACCGGATCGTGCTTCGACAACGCCGCCGCGGAGAGTTTCTGGGCCCTGCTCAAAGAGGAGATCGGCACCCGCACCTGGCCCGACCGGGCCACTGCCCGAGCCGAGGTCTTCTCCTTCATCGAGACCTTCTACAACCGCCGCCGCCTGCGCAAGCACCGGACTTTCGGCTATCTCACCCCGACCGAGACCAGGCAGCGGCAGCAGCACACCCTCGCGGCATAACGATCACGTGTCCGGGATCACGGGGAAACTTCACCTCAGCGGGGCGGCGAAGGCCGTCGGGTCCGTACTGTGCGAGCCAGCGCAACTCGGTGCGCACCGCGGTCAGGATCGCCGGTGGCAGGATGTGCTGGACGATGTATTGGTGCAGCCGATCGACGGTGCTTGCCAGGTGCGGGATCCACGGCTGCTGCATGGCGTCTGTCACCGTCAAGCCGAAACCGCCAAGTGGCAGGCTGAGGGCCTTGCCGATCAGCGAGCAGGCCTCCGAGGCTCGTTCGAGTTGCGGGTGTCCCAGCTCCTCGAACGCCAGGTCGAGCACCGCGCCTCGCATGTCCAGGACTTCCCTGGTGGGGGGTAGCACGTAGGGGCGGAAGGTCAGGGTCCAGGTGGAGGGTGTCCACACCTCATCGTGGCCATCTATGGACAGCAATGGGGCAAGCACGCTCAGCGGCTGGTGGACGGATGGAGCGGCGGGTGTACGGGTCAGCCAGCGCTCGACCTGGCTGATGAGTATCTCCTGATACTTGGTGGGGCCCCAGCGGGTGTAATCGGCCCGTTCCGCGAGAATCCGCAGGGGGTGCGAGGGGTGTTGAGGCAGGCCGCGTTGGTCGTCGCGCCCTAGATTCCAAAGAAGGGTGGCCGCCTGCGGCAGGAACTCCAGATGATGGACGATGGCTTGGAGGACAGGGGCCAGGGCATAGCGCACTTCTGTGTCAGTCCACGTGTGGGTGAATCCAAGTCCGACCTCTGCCGTGACGGGGTCGCAGGGGTTGTCCACGGCCCACGTGGCTAGGTCGAGGGCGCGTCGTGGTTGGAAGAAGGCGAGCTTCGCCACGACCTCCAGTAGGCTCACCCGCCCCCGCGCATCCGCGGCGCGGAACGCTCCCAGGATCTGCTCCCACAGGGGCTCGATTAGTCCGGTGCCGGTGCCCTGTTGCTGCTGTTGCCAGTCCACACGGCCGGTGTTCACCACCAGGTTGGCCAGCGCGCTGCCCTGGCCGGCTTCCATGGCTCTGGCGAGGTAGCTCGTGGGGAGGCCCGTGCCTGAGTGCCGCGCCGCTTTGATGAGCAGGGCATCGCCCAACAGGTCCGGCACCAAGCGCATTGCGGTGCCATGGCTCAGCGCTACCCCGGCATCCTCAAGGGTCGCCAGGTGCTGCGCGCAGAGATCGAACGGCAACCTGGTCAGGGCTTCCAGCGATGTACGGACCTCCGGTTCCGCGAGGCGCACAGGCTGGAACGCGGCGAGGGCGCAAAGCAGTTCCTGGGGTACCTGGCCGGAAGCCGGGTCGGCGGTCAGAGCCTCAGCAAGCCGGTCCGTAAGTTCCAAGTGGAGTTGCTCGTCGCCTTCGAACCTCTGCGGATCCACAGCGCCGCTGTTGATCAGCGCCGCGCCGGTGACGATCAGCAGCGGACAATCCCGTGCCGCTGCGGCGAGTCTCGGTGCATGGAGCCGTACCGCTTCGTCCAGAATCTCGCTGGCCAAGGAGAGTGCGTCGTCGAACTCCAGGTCCCCGATTTCGACCACAGTGGCCTCGCTCACGTGCAGGCCAGCCCGGGCAAGCGCGCGGCGGGCATGGACCATGCCGTAGGGCCGTAGGGAGAGCAGCACGTTAGCGGACGTGTTGACGCTGCGGACCCCGGAGACGATCTTTTCCAGAGGGAGGGTGTCGTCGTGTGCATCGTCGACGATCACCAGCAGTTCGCCGGTGCTCGGCAGTTCCCTGAACGCGCCCGGGCCGATGGAGGAACCAGGGCCGAGCACCCGTACTTCGACGGTGGGCTCTGCGTCGCGCATTGCTCCACACAGGGCCGTCACGATCTTCGTCTTCCCGGCTCCGCCCCGGCCGACGAGGAGCGCGACGCGTCCTTGCTCGTTTCTGGCGAACGGTACGAGGCTGGCCATTGTCTGCGTGCGTCCGACGAGTCGCCAACGGTGCGTGTAGACCGAGCCCTTGTTCACCTGGCGGAGGTAGTCGTCGGGTTTCATCCAGGGATCCGGCTCCACGGCCCCCTGTACCAGCGTGTCAATGTGCATGTAGCCGGTGTTGGCGATTCCGCCCCCGCTGGCAGTTGCTTGCCCGGTGTAGGACAGGCGTACTGGGGGGTGAGGAGTGTCGCCGGTTACCGGGGCCGGACCGCGGTAACCAGTCACGGCCATGCCTCCGCTCGTGGCCTGGGCGTTGCCGGTGTCCGCCACGGTTACCGATGGCTCGGGCGCCTCGTCCCGCGCTTTGCCTGATGATGCTTTCGCCATGGGTGCGCGGGTCCTAGTTCGAGTAGTCGATGCCAGAGACGGAATCCGTGCCGCTGGCTTCTCCCGTACGCTCGGCTGTGGCCGCGCCGCGCCCCCGGCCACCCGGTCGTCTGATACCGGTGACGCCGCCGCCAGTCGCCTTTCCGGTTCGGCTGGCCTTGTCTGTGGGGCCAGCCGGGGACGGGTGCTGCAACAGGGCCCAAACCAGGGCCACGATGCCGACGGCGGCTTGGATGGAGGCGCCGGCCAGCGCTCCCGCTTCGGGGTTGTTTAGCAGCCAGATCAGCGGCGTGGAGACAATCCCTACCACCGCCAGCACGATGACCGTGATCTTCCGCCCCTGCGTCATGCCGGTCCTCCCACTGGGCCGTCAGAACGGCGACCCGCCCATCCGTACGGTCTCGCCACATGTTCGTCTATAAGGAACGCGCTCTGCGTCCCTCATGGTTCCGGGCTCCTCACACGGCATGCGCGGCATCGCTGGCGGTGCACAGTGATGGGTGGCCTTCCTTGGGCATGCCAAGCCGTACTTGCCCAACTTGGCTGCACTCGCAATAGGCGGGCTGAGCTGGGCAAAGTGATCCGCCCCTAGATAGCCAGCGCTGCAGTTTCGGTGGGACTTGATCACACTGCTGATCAGATCCAGAGGGACTGCTCATCTTTGCTGGGAACGGACAGTCGACGCTGGACGGCACAGTGCCCGGCCGCAGGGTGAGGGACACTCTTGCAAGCGTCTGCTTGCAATAGTTAGCACGCTGGTGCATCGTGGAGGCATGGCATCGCTCAACGTCGGCAATCTCGGTGAGTACCTGCGCGAGCAGCGGCGCACCGCACAGCTGTCGCTGCGGCAGCTCGCCGACGCCGCGGGCGTGTCCAACCCGTACCTGAGCCAGATCGAGCGCGGGCTGCGCAAGCCGAGCGCGGAGGTGCTCCAGCAGGTCGCCAAGGCGCTGCAGATCTCCGCCGAGACGCTCTACGTGCGCGCCGGGATCCTCGACGCGGAGCGGGACGGGCAGGAGCGCCGGCGGGAGGACGCGACGCGCGCGGTCATCCTCACCGACCCCTCGCTGAACGAGCGGCAGAAGCAGGTGCTGCTCCAGATCTACGAATCCTTCCGCAAGGAGAACGGGTTCGGGGCCGACGCGGACGACCGGGCGGCGGCCCAGGAGGAACCGGCGGACGACGCCGATGCCTTCCCCGAGGGCGGCGCCCCCATAGCCGATGCCGCCTCCCCCGGCGGCGGTGCCCCCATACCCGGGCACGGCCCCCGTACGACCGGTGGCAGCGACGCCGGCCCGCAGCAGACGGCCGGATAAGCCGGAGCGAGCAGCCGGCCGGGCGCGGGACCACCACGAAACCCTCAGCCGAACGTATTTCCGGAGGACCATCACCATGGCCATCACCGACGACCTGCGCAAGACCTTCAGCGACCCGACCCCGCTCTACTTCGCCGCGGGCACCGCCGACCTCGCCTTCCAGCAGGCCAGGAAGGTGCCGGTGCTGGTGGAGCAGCTGCGCGCCGAGGCGCCGTCCCGCATCGAGGCCGTGCGCAACACCGACCCGAAGGCGGTCCAGGAGAAGGCGACCGCCCGCGTCAAGGAGACCCAGGGCACGCTTCAGGCCAAGGCCAACGAGCTCTTCGGCTCCCTCGACACCGACTTCAAGAAGCTCGGCGAGACCGCCCAGGACCTCGCGCTGCGCTCGGTCGGCGTCGCCGCCGAGTACGCCGTCAAGGCCCGGGAGACGTACGAGAAGGTCGCCGAGCGCGGCGAGCACGCGGTGCGCACCTGGCGCGGTCAGGCCGCCGACGGCATCGAGGACATCGCGGAGGAGGTGGAGGAGTTCGCCATCGCGGTCGAGCCCGCCAAGCCCGAGTCCGCCAAGTCCGAGCCCGCCAAGTCCGAGCCGGTCGAGGTCACCGAGGAGAAGTCCGCCGAGGCGAAGAAGACCCCCGCCCCCCGCAAGGCTCCGGCCAAGAAGAACACCACCGCCAGGAAGACCACGCCGCCCGTCCAGTAGCGGCCGCGGACACGGCGAGCGGGGAACGGTGACCGCGTAAAGACGATCCGAGTCTGGTGGTGGACGTTGTGCTGATGCAGGGGTTCGCAGGCTTCATGTGGCTGCTGAGCATCGCCCTGATCCTTTTCAGCGGCTTCGCTTTGATCGACGCCGCCACGCGCCGTGAGGACGCCTACCGCGCGGCCGACAAGAAGACCAAGCCGTTCTGGCTGATCATCCTCGGGCTCGCCTTCGTGGTGAACCTGATCTTCAACATCCTGTCGTTCCTGCCGATCATCGGGCTCATCGCGACGATCGTGTACATGGTCGACGTACGGCCCGCGCTGCGCGGTCTGTCGGGCGGCGGCCGCAGCAGCCGCCGCGGTTCCAGCAGCGACGGCCCCTACGGCCCGTACAACGGCGGACGCTGACGCCGAGGGGGGCCGGGCGGTTCAGGCCGTCCGGTCCAGCAGGACCACCGCCACGTCGTCCGCGAGTTCGCCGCCGTTCAGCTCGCGGACCTCGTTGACGGTCGCCCGCAGCAACTGTTCGCCCTGCAGGCCCTCGGCCAGCTGGCGGCGGACCATTTCCACCATGCCCTCCTGGCCGAGCCGCTCCCGGCCCTCGCCGACGTGGCCCTCGATCAGGCCGTCGGTGTAGAGCATCAGGCTCCACTCGGCGCCCAGCTCCACCTGCATGCGCGGCCAGCGGGCGCCCGGCAGCAGCCCGAGCGCCGGGCCGTTGCTGTCGTGGGGCAGCAGCCGTGCGGGCGTGCCCGGGCCGGCGATCAGCGGTGCCGGATGCCCGGCCAGGCACAGGCCGGCGCGACGGCCGTCGGGGGCGATGTCCACGGTGCACACGGTCGCGAAGATCTCGTCGTGCGCCCGTTCGTGCTCCAGCACCTGCTGGAGCGTGCCCAGCAGCTGGTCGCCGCAGAGCCCCGCCAGGGTCAGCGCCCGCCAGGCGATCCGCAGCTCCACCCCGAGGGCCGCCTCGTCCGGGCCGTGCCCGCAGACGTCGCCGATCATGGCGTGCACGGTGCCGTCCGGGGTGCGGACGACGTCGTAGAAGTCGCCGCCGAGCAGGGCGCGGGAGCGGCCCGGGCGGTACCGGGCGGCGAAGCGCAGCGAGGAGCCGGCCAGCAGCGGCGTCGGCAGCAGCCCCCGCTCCAGGCGGCGGTTCTCCTGCGCGCGCAGCCGGCCCTCGGCCAGGCGCCGCTCCGCCGAGTCGGACCGCTTGCGCTCGACGGCGTAGCGGATCGCCCGGCTCAGCAGCCGGCCGTCGAGTTCGTCGCGGACCAGGTAGTCCTGGGCGCCGACCGCCACGGCCTCCGCGCCGCGCTCCGCGTCGCTGGAGGAGGTGAGGGCGAGCACGGCGTGCCGGGGCGCCAGCTCCAGCACGTGCCGGAGCACGGCCAGCTCGTCGGTTCCGTCGCCGTCACCGTCGCCGCCGGCCTCGGCGGTGGTGCGGGCCGGGGCGGGGGACAGGGCGAGGTCCAGCAGGATGCAGTGGACGTCGTCGGTCAGCAGCCGTCCGGCCTCGGTGAGGTTCCGGGCCGTGCGGACGCGGATCGGCTTGCCGGCCTGGTCGAGCAGGTCGGGCACGATCGGCGAGCCGCCCGGATCGTCCTCGATCAGCAGCACCGTCAGGTTGGTGGGGACGGCGCCCTCGCGCTCGTCCGTGGTCCGGTCCGTGGTCTTCTCGCGCTTCTCCGTGGGGTGCGCCCGCCGGTCGACGGGGTGTGCTGCCGGGTTCGTCCCGGACGGGGCCTGTTCCCCGGGAGGGCCGTCGTCCGGGGACGCGGCGGGCACCTGACCACACTCCACGGCCGGGATCGCCCTCTGCCGCGGTACGGGTACGGGCATCGTCTTGGTTTCCTTCCCTCCCCCCGAGGGCATGGCGGGGCGAGGGACCTCGACCCACCGACGGGGACCATAGCGGGTGACGGCGCCGCTGCGGAATGGTCCGGCGCACGCCGGGCGGCCCTCGGCCACTGTCATATGCCGTGTTATGCACCGCAGTTGGACACCTCGACCGGGGGCCGGGGATGACGAACGTCACGCGGAGCGGGCGCCGGGCGTGGACCGGATCACGTGGCCCGCCTCACGCCGGGGTGCGGGGCGCGTGGCCCAGGTCACGCCCGGCGTGCGGGCGCGTGGCCCGCCTCACGCCCGGGGCGCGTGGCGCGTGGCCCGGGTCACTCGGAGGGGGCCGCGACCGTGTCCGGGCGCACCACTCCGAGGATCGGCATCGAGCCCGCTCCGGCCATCGTGACCGGGCGTCCCGGGCGCGGGGCGTGCACGACGGAGCCGTCGCCCACGTACATGCCGACGTGGCTGGCGTCCTCGAAGTAGATGATCAGGTCGCCGGGGCGCATGTCCTCGATGGCGACGCGCTCCAGTCGCTCCCACTGCTGCTGCGAGGTGCGCGGGATCGCCTGCCCGGCCGACACCCAGGCCTGCGAGGTCAGGCCGGAGCAGTCGTAGGCCTCGGGGCCCTCGGCGCCCCACTGGTACGGCTTCCCGATCTGGGCGGTGGCGTACTCGACGGCCTTCCTGCCCCGCTCGGTCGCCCCGGTGTCGAGGTCCTGGAGGATGCCGGAGCCGAGCCAGGCGGTCTGGGCCCTGGCCTGGGCCTCCCGTTCGAGCCTGGCGAGGCGCTCCTTCTCCTCCTGTTCCAGCTCGGACTCCAGCTTCTCGGCCGCCGCGATCTGCTTCTCGATCTTCTTCTGGGCGGTGGCCCTGGCCTTGCGGTTCGCCTCCAGCTTCTCGAACTGGGCGGAGGCGTCCGCCGCGTAGGTCTCCAGGTCCTGCTGGGTGCGCGTCATCTCGCCGAGCAGGCCCTTGGTCGCGCGCTGGCCCTGCGTGATCCGGCCGGTGCCGTCGAGGAAGTCCTCGGGGTCGTCGCTCAGCAGCAGCTTGGCCTCGTCGGGCATGCCGCCGGTGCGGTACTGGGAGCGGGCCGCCGCGCCCGCGCGGTCCTTCAGCCCGTCCAGCTTCTCCTGGCCCTGGACGATCTTCTCGGCCAGTTCGACGATCTCCGCGGACTGCTGGTCCGCCTTCTCCTCGACGGCGTTGTACTCGTCCGTGGCGGAGGCCGCGGCGCGGTAGAGCCCGTCGAGCCTCTTGCGTACGGCTTCCAGGTCCTTGCCGGGAGTGGCCGTCGGCGTGGGGGCGGCGGCGTCGGCGCCGGACGACGGTGTGGGCCCGGGGTCCGCGAACGCGGTGCCCGGTGCCGCGAGCACGGTGACCGCGCAGACCACGGCCACGGCAGCGGTCATCAAGCCGTGCTTCCCCGTACGCATACCTCGCCCCCAACTGGTTAACCGCCAGTAACATAGGTCGCCTGGGGGATCGTGCCATGCCGGCGCGGAAAGCGACAGAGGCCGTGCTTGCTTGCCTTCCGCTTCCCCCCTTCCGCCTCGCCCGGACGACGATTCCCCAGCTGTGTGACGAACGCCGCACGGAGATCGTTCCCGGTCGCGGGGTCGCGGGGTCGCGGGGTCGCGGGGTCGCGGGGTCGCGGGGTCGCGGGGTCGCGGGGTCGCGGGGTCGCGGGGTCGCGGGGTCGCGGGGTCGCGGGGTCGCGGGGTCGCGGGGTCGCGGGATCGCGGGATCAGAGGGGCAGGGGGCCAGGGGTCCGAGGCCAGGGGCGCGGCCCAGGACGGGCCAGGGGCGCGGGCCGCCGCTTCAGGCGTGGCGGGGCGCCTTCAGGCGTGGCGGGGCGCCAACGCCTCCCACCGCACCGTCACTTCGCCCTGGCGCCACCGTGCCGGCCCGTCCGTCACCGGCCAGTCGGCCGTCAGGTCCCGCACCGCCCGCATCCAGCGCTGGCGGGCGCCGTAGGAGGCGTAGGGCGCGGCGGCGGCCCAGGCGCGGTCGAAGTCGCGCAGGAAGGCGTGCACGGGCTCGCCGGGGACGTTGCGGTGGATGAGCGCCTTCGGCAGTCGTTCCGCCAGGTCGGAGGGGCGGTCGAGGGAGCCCAGCCGGGTCGCGAAGGTGACCGTGCGCGGTCCCTCGGGCCCGAGCGCCACCCACACGTGCCGGCGCCCGATCTCGTCGCAGGTTCCCTCGACCAGGAGCCCGCCGCGCGCGTGCTCCGACGCCGGTGCGAGCCGCGCGCACAGCCGCTGCCAGACGGCGGCCACCTCGCCCTCGTCGTACTGGCGCAGCACGTTCGCCGCCCGGATGAGGAGGGGCCGGCGGGAGAGCGGGACCTCGAAGCCGCCGCGCCGGAAGACGAGCCCGGGGCGCGCGTACGGCTCGGCCGCCGCCACCCGCGCCGGGTCGATCTCGACGCCCACCACGCGCGCGTGCGGCGCGACCGTGCGCAGGCGGTGCAGCAGCTCGACGGCCGTCCAGGGGGCCGCGCCGTAGCCGAGGTCGACGGCGACGGGGTCGGCGGCGCGGCGCAGCTCGGCACCGTGCGTCGCCGCGATCCAGCGGTCCATGCGGCGCAGGCGGTTCGGATGGGTCGTCCCGCGCGTGACCGTGCCTACGGGGCGGGTGGCGGCGCGGGAGGGCATGCGTACGAGGGTATGCGGCGGGCCCGCCCTCTCCGACGCGTCCCCCGATCGAACGTTGAGCGATAAACGGTAATGGTTCGGCAAAGGCCGGGAAACCGGAAATGGAGCACTGCCATCCGGTGTTCCCCTCTCGTGGAGGGCGGCGCGTGTCCTCCGACCGGCATGCCCGCAGCGAGGAGGAACGGCTCGTGAGCCAGTACGTCAGCAGGCTCGGGCGTCGCTCACCGGCGGCCTCCCCGCGGCTCCGGCTGCTGCGCAGGCCCCGCCGCGTCGCCATGCTCTCCGTGCACACCTCACCGCTCCACCAGCCCGGCACCGGCGACGCCGGCGGCATGAACGTCTACATCGTCGAGCTGGCACAGCGCCTGGCCGCGATCAACATCGAGGTCGAGATCTTCACGCGCGCGACCACCGCCGCCCTGCCGCCGACCGTCGAACTGGCCCCCGGCGTCCTCGTCCGCCACGTCGACGCCGGCCCCTACGAGGGCCTGGCCAAGGAGGAGCTGCCGGCCCAGCTGTGCGCCTTCACGCACGGCGTCATGCAGGCCTGGGCCGGCCACCGCCCCGGCTACTACGACCTGGTCCACTCCCACTACTGGCTCTCCGGCCACGTCGGCTGGCTCGCCGCCCAGCGCTGGGGTGCCCCCCTGGTGCACGCCATGCACACCATGGCCAAGGTCAAGAACGCCAGCCTCGCCGAGGGCGACACCCCCGAACCGGCCGCCCGCGTCATCGGCGAGACGCAGATCGTCGCCGCCTCCGACCGGCTGATCGCCAACACGGCGGAGGAGGCCGACGAACTCGTCCGCCACTACGCCGCCGACCCGGCCAAGGTCGCCGTCGTCCACCCCGGCGTGAACCTCGACCGCTTCCGCCCCTTCCCCAAGGGCTCCGACCCCGGCACCGGGGACGCCGCATCCGCCCGCGCCGCCGCCCGCGCCCGCCTCGGACTGCCCCAGGACGCGCTGATCCCGCTCTTCGCCGGCCGCATACAGCCCCTGAAGGCCCCCGACGTGCTGCTGCGCGCCGTCGCCGTCCTGCTCGACGAACGCCCCGAGCTGCGCTCCCGCATCGTCGTCCCCGTCGTCGGCGGGCCCAGCGGCAGCGGCCTCGCCAAGCCGGAAGGGCTGCAGAAGCTCGCCGCGCGGCTCGGCATCGCCGACGTCGTACGCTTCCGCCCGCCCGTCGACCAGGAACAGCTCGCCGACTGGTTCCGGGCCGCGTCCGTGCTGGTCATGCCGTCCTACAGCGAGTCCTTCGGACTGGTCGCCATAGAGGCGCAGGCCGCCGGCACGCCGGTCCTCGCCGCCGCGGTCGGCGGTCTCCCGGTGGCCGTGCGCGACGGGCACACCGGCCGCCTCGTCGAGGGGCACGACCCCGCCGCGTACGCGCGCGTGCTGCGCGACTTCGCCGACCACCCGGAGCTGACGTACCGGATGGGCGAGGCCGCCGCCCGGCACGCCCAGTCCTTCGGCTGGGACAGCTCCGCCGCCGCGACGGCCGACGCCTACACGGCCGCGATCCAGTCCCACCGCCGTCGCGTACGCTCCCACCATGGCTGACGCACAGAAGGCGGCACAGGTCCTCGAAGACGCGCTGAAGGACGCCGGGCTGGAGTGGGAGAGCCCCGAGCCGGGCACCCGCGTCGTCAAGCTCCCCGGCACCCGGAAGCTGTCGACGACGGTCTCCCTCATCCTCGGCCGGCACTCCCTGTCCCTCAACGCGTTCGTCATCCGCCACCCCGACGAGAACGAACCGGCCGTCCACCGCTGGCTGCTGGAACGCAACCTCAAGCTGTACGGCGTGAGTTACGCGGTCGACCGCCTCGGCGACGTCTACGTCACCGCGAAACTCCCCCTGGCCGCCGTCACCGCCGACGAGATCGACTGCCTCCTCGGCCAGGTCCTGGAGGCCGCCGACGGCGCCTTCAACACCTTGCTGGAGCTGGGCTTCGCGTCCGCCATCCGCAAGGAGCACGCATGGCGGACCTCACGCGGGGAGTCCACGCGCAACCTGGAGGCGTTCCAGCGCCTGATCGAGCGCGACGGGGACTGAGCCCGCCGGGGCCGGGGCTCAGCGCCCGCCGCCGCGGTACCGGCCGGGCGTGACCCCGACCAACCGCTTGAAGTGCCGGGTCAGATGGGCCTGGTCGTAGAAGCCCGTCGAGGCGGCCACGTCGGCCGGGGCGCTCCCGTCGAGCAGCAGCCGCCGGGCCCGGTCGACGCGGCGGGACATCAGGTACTGGTGCGGCGCGATGCCGTACGCCGAGCTGAACGCCCGTACCAGATGAGCGGGATGGGCGGGCACGATCCCGGTGGCCTCGTTCAGGGTGAGCCCCTGGACGAACCGCTCGTCGAGCAGCTCGCGCAGCCGGCCGGCCAGGTCGGGGGCACGGCGCACGGTGGAGCGCACGGCCCGGGGCCGCAGGTGGGCGTGGAGCCGCTCGCCGATGAGCGTCAGCCTGCTCTCCGCCTCCAGCTCGTCACCGGGCCGGGAGAGCACGGCGTGGAGCTGCCCGACCCGCCGCCGCAGTACCGGGTCGCGCAGGTCGGGAGCGTCGACGGCCGGCCCGATCAGCTCGTCGTCCAGCCGGGAGGCGTCCAGGTAGAGGACGCGTTTGCGGAAGCCGCCCGGGGTGGCGGGGGAGCCGTTGTGCGGCACGTGCGGCGGCAGCAGCGTCACCGTGTCGTGCGGGGTGCCGTGCTCGTGCCGGTCCAGGTCGTACCGCACGGCCCCGTCGTCGACGATGAGCAGCGTCCACGTCTCGTGGACGTGCATCGGGTAGGCGTACTCGGTGCAGTGGGCGTGGAAGACCTCGACGACGCCCGGGACGCGGGGGCGCCAGGCGGAGACGTTCCGCTGGTCGGCCATGCAAAAAACGTACAAGACCGGGCCGCCCGCCGACCGGCAGTCTCACCGTATGAGCACGCACGACGCAGACCCCATCCGCTTCGACACCAAGATCGCCGTCCTGCTGCGCGGGGACCTGGAGACCTGGCAGCGCCTCAACGTCACCGCCTTCCTGGTCAGTGGCCTGAGCACGCAGGTCCCCGAGGTGATCGGGGAGCCGTACGAGGACGCCGACGCGGTCGGCTACCTGCCGATGTTCCGTCAGCCGGTGCTGGTCTTCGAGGGCACCAAGGAGACGCTGACGAACGCCCACGCGCGCGTGCTGTCCCGGGCCCTGCCTCGCGCGGTGTTCACGTCCGACCTCTTCGGCACGGGCAACGACCGCGACAACCGGGCGGCGGTCCGGGCCGTGCCGACGGCGGACCTGGACCTGGTCGGCCTCGCGGTGTACGGCCCGAAGAACGCGGTGGACAAGGTGCTGAAGGGCTCGCGGATGCATCCGTGAGCACGGCGGCCGGCGGCGCGGCCGGGACCCGTCACGCCGTGCTGGCCTCGGGCGTCCTGGCGGACCGGGAGGTGGCCGCCGGCTCGTCCGGCAGCTTCCGCATGAGCGCCCAGTACCCCGCCGCCGCCACCGTGCCGATGACCGCGCAGACGCCCCAGAGCCACTCGGAGCCCCAGTGGTCGATGGCGAAACCGGACATCAGCGGGGCGACGAGGGCGGCGACCGCCCAGGACATGGTGTACACGCCCTGGTAGCGCCCCCGGCCGTGCACGGGGGAGAGGCGGACGACGAGGCCGGTCTGGGTCGGCGCGTTGACGATCTCGGCCAGCGTCCACACGCACACGGTGAGGGCGAACACGCCGACCGACCCGGCGAAGGCGGTGAGCCCGAAGCCGTACCCGGCCAGCAGCGACGAGGCGACGAGCAGCAGCCGCGGGTCCCGGTGTTCGATGATCCGGGTGACGGGAATCTGCAGGACGACGATCAGGACGCCGTTGACGGCGATCGCCACACCGAAGTCCGCGGGCGTGAACCCGGCCTCGCCCATGGCGACCGGCAGCCCCACGTAGGCCTGCTGGAAGATCAGGGCGATCAGGAAGGACAACCCGACGACGCCCATGTAGCGCCCGTCGCGCAGGACGGTCCCGAGGGAGACGGCCGGCCCGCTCGCCGCGGCGGCGTTCCCGTCGCCGCCCTTCCCGGACGCGCTCTTCGGCCGGGACTCGGGCAGCTTGACGAAGACGAGGACGGCGCACGCCATGGTCATGCCCGCCTCGATCAGGAACCCGGCGAGGTAGCTGACCTCGGCGATGAACCCGGCCGCCGCGGAGGAGACCGCGAAACCGAGGTTGATGGCCCAGTAGTTGAGCGAGAAGGCCCGGATACGGTCCTCGGGGCGCACGATGTCCGCCATCATCGCCTGCACGGCGGGCCGGGAGGCGTTGCTCGCCATGCCGACCAGGAAGGCCACGGCCGCGATGGCGACCGGGTCGTGCATGAAGCCGAGCAGCGCGACGGACAGCGCGGTGGAGGCCTGCGCGACGAGCAGCGTGGGCCGCCGGCCGAACCGGTCGGTCATCACCCCGGCCGCCAGCGAAGACACCACCCCGCCCAGCCCGTGCAGCGCCGCGACCAGACCGGCGTACGAGGCGGAGTACCCGCGGTCGATGGTCAGGTACAGCGCCATGAAGGTGGCGACGAAGGCACCGAGCCGGTTGACCAGGGTGCTGGCCCACAGCCACCAGAACGCGCGCGGGAGCCCGGAGACGGACTCCCGCGCGGCACGTCTCATCCCGGCGACTGACATGGGTCCCCCGTGTAGTGCTCGCCCGCGGGCAAGGTAAGCGTCCGATGCGGCAGGTGCGACTTACCTCCGCTGCTCGACGCACAACCTACGAAGGCGCGGCCCGCCCCGGCCAGTCGATTGACACTTCCCGTCAACCGTCCGTCCAGCGGGCGCCCCGCGCGGGCGGCCGACGGGTTCGATTACGCTCGGACCCATGGCCGACGCACCGTACAAGCTGATCCTGCTCCGCCACGGCGAGAGCGAGTGGAACGAGAAGAACCTGTTCACCGGCTGGGTGGACGTCAACCTCACCCCGAAGGGCGAGAAGGAGGCGACGCGCGGCGGCGAGCTGCTGAAGGACGCCGGCCTGCTGCCCGACGTGGTCCACACGTCCGTGCAGAAGCGCGCCATCCGCACCGCCCAGCTCGCGCTGGAGGCCGCCGACCGCCACTGGATCCCCGTCCACCGCCACTGGCGCCTCAACGAGCGCCACTACGGCGCCCTCCAGGGCAAGGACAAGGCCCAGACCCTCGCCGAGTTCGGCGAGGAGCAGTTCATGCTGTGGCGCCGCTCCTACGACACCCCGCCGCCCGCGCTGGACCGCGACGCCGAGTACTCCCAGTTCTCCGACCCGCGCTACGCGATGCTCCCGCCGGAGCTGCGCCCGCAGACGGAGTGCCTCAAGGACGTCGTCGGCCGCATGCTGCCGTACTGGTTCGACAACATCGTCCCCGACCTCCTCACCGGCCGCACGGTCCTCGTCGCCGCCCACGGCAACAGCCTGCGCGCCCTGGTCAAGCACCTCGACGACGTCTCCGACGCGGACATCGCGGGCCTGAACATCCCGACCGGCATCCCGCTCTCCTACGAGCTGGACGCCGAGTTCAAGCCGCTGAACCCGGGCGGCACGTACCTGGACCCGGACGCGGCCGCGGCCGCGATCGAGGCGGTCAAGAACCAGGGCAAGAAGAAGTAGAGAACATGATCATGCCCCCGACCTGCGCGAACGGCGCAAGGCGGGGGCATTTTCGTGTCGTGGGCCCTCTGTGGGCCCTCAGTTCCCCGGCTCTCGTGGCCGCAGTGCCTCCCCGAGTGCCTTCCGGGCCCGCTCCCGGCTGCTGGGCATGAGGTGGGCATAGACCTTCAGGGTCAGACCCGGGTCGGAGTGTCCGAGGTACTCGGCCAGAGCCTTGATGCTCTCCCCGGCGTCCAGCAGAACGGACGCGTAGAAGTGCCTCAGCGCGTGCATGCCGTGTTCGCGGGCGGCGGCGTGCTCCCGGCTCTTGGCCTTCGGGATGACGCCGACTTTGGCCAGGGCGGGTTTCCAGTGGTCCTCATTCAGCGACGTACGCCAGACGTGACCGCCGTTGGGCCCGCTGAAGATGAGCCGCTTGGTCACCGGCTGGCCGTTGCCTCGCATCCACGGCAGCGTGATCTCAACCGGCGGGAAGCGCTTCATGTGCTCCCGAAGCGCCTCCGCCACCGGGTCCGGCAGGGGCACGTCCCGGAGCTTCCCACCCTTCGGCGGCGCGAACACGGGCTGACTCAAGCTCAGCTTGAGCTGTTGCACCACACGCAGCGTGCCGCTGTCGAAGTCCAGGTCATCGACGGAGAGACCGAGGATCTCCCCTTGCCGTAGACCGCAGCCGGCACCCACGTCGACCATGGGCCGGAAGCGTTCCACCATCGCATCGCGCATCGCGAAGACCCGTTCCGGCTCCCACGGGACGACACGGCGGGCGCCCATCGCGGGGGGCGCCACAGTGCGTGAGTTGCAGGGGTTCCGGCGTAGGCATCCGTCCTCGACCGCTGCGGACAGCACGGCACGGACGTTGGAGAAGATCACCCGGGCGTACGCCCCGGACATGCCCGACGCTTCGAGCTGTGTCACGAACTCCCGAATGTGGCTCGGCTGGAACGACCCGAGTTGCCTCGACCCGATGCGCGGGAACGCGTGCAAGGTGAGTTGAGACTCCATCGACGCCCGGGTGTTCGGGTCGCCACTCTGGCTCGCAAGCCACTTCTCCGCGTACTCACGGAAGGTCGTACGGGTCGCGTTCGGGTCGATGAAGTCGCCGCGGGCCACGTCGGCCGTGATGCTGCTGAGCCACTGCTCCGCAAGCCGCTTCTGTCCGTCGGGGAAGGACTTGCCCTTGCGGTCGCCGTCGGGGGTGAAGTAGCGCGCCCGGTAGCGCATGCCCTTGCCGTGGCGATCGGTCTTGACGCGGACCGTCTTACCGTCGGCGTCCGTGACGGTCTTGAACCAGCGGTCCTGAATGCTTCCTGCCATGAGGCGGGCGTTTCCTTTCTGAGGTCGGCTGGCCGTGCCGGGGAGGCGACGCGGGGGTATCAGGTCCGCGTGTGGGAGGGGTTTTGAGGCCCGTTGGCGGGGTGCCTCCCCGCCTCCCCGAAGGGGTGTTTGCGCTGATCAGTGCGGGGAGTTCGGGCCGGGGAGGCGGTGGGGGAGTTCTCCCCGCCTCCCCGGCTGTGGGGCCGTTGCCTCCCCGGGGCCGTGGGGTGTCAGGCGGCGTCCTGCTCGGTCTGTTCACGGGCCCACGCGTGCACTGCGGCGGGGTCGTAGCGGAGGTACTTGCCGATGCGGATGGCGGGCGGTCCGATGCGCTTGCGGCGCCAGGCGTAGACCGTCTCGACGCTCGGGAGGCTGAACATGGTCACCAGGTCCTCGGGCGTCAGGTAGCGGTCCGGCAGGCCGCCGCGCAGCACGGCGGGTGAGTCGGTCGACTGGTTACGGGGCGCGGTCATGCCGCCGTCCTCTCCGGGGTCGGGTGGAGCGGGGTCGATTCGGGCAGGTGAGGGGTGGACCGTTGCGGGGCGGTCACGGTCGACTGGTTGGCGTGGGCGAGCAGGGCCAGCAGTCGCCAGAGGGCGAGCGTGAACACCGGTGCTCGATCGGTGAACACCCCCTGTCCGCCGTGAACAGTCGGCCCGGTCGCCGTGAACGCGATCGGCTCGCCGTGAACGCTCGAACGGTCGGGCGTGAACACGGCGGCGGGGGCGTGAACGGGGTACCGGACGGCCAGCAGGAGAGCGATCGACAGAGGGAACCGGTCGGCCTTGCGGCGGTTGCAGTCGAGGCAGGCGAGCGCGAGCGCGGTCGCCGACCAGGTGGGCCACAGGCACCGGGGCACGATGTGGTCGAGCGTCGCGTGATCGAGCGAGGCGAAGTGGCGGCGGCAGTACGCGCACCGGTACCGGAAGACGTGCGCCGCGTAGCGCTTGCGGGCCCGTCGTACGGGTCCCTTGGGCTTGTTCGGCATGCTCACCACTGCTCCCGCAGCGCGCGGCGCCATGTGCCGTCCGGCCCGGCCGGCGGGGTGGCCCCGACCGCGTAGGTGCCGCCGTCGGTGCGCACGATGAGCGGGGAGGGCTGGCGGGTGTCGGCGCGCATCAGGTCGAAGCAGAACCGGCGGCGGTGCCAGTTGGGCAGGGCCTGCCGGTAGAGCCAGTCACGGCCGGGCGTCACGGCCGTCACGCCGTCACGCTCCCCGCCCGTGGCGGCGGGGCTGACCTGCGTGACGACCGGTGTCACGGGCGCCGCGAACTCACGGGCCATGGCGCCCCCGAGACGGATCAGCGTCTCAACGGGCACCAGGGCGGCGCCCTGCCTGATCGCGCGGGAGACCAGCAGGGGCGCGCGGCGCAGCGTGTAGGCGTCGACCTGGTGATGCCGGTAGGCGTCCGACAGGTACAGCGCCACGGCCGCTTCCCCCACGGTCATGGGGCGAGAGCGGGCGCCCTCGTACCAGTACGACAGGGCGAGCCGGTACGCGAACGTCCGGCACACGCCGACCTCGGGAAACTCGGCCTGGTCCAGGCTGTTGAAGGTGTCGGCCACCTCGACCACTCCGGCCGGGCCCAACTCCCCCACCGACTCCCGGAATACGGCGTACAGGGCGTCCGTGGTGAGCACGGGCACGGCAGCCTCGTCGGCGCCCGCCTCGAACAGGGCGGCGGCCACCTCGCCCGGCGACCACTCCAGACCGGCCGCCGGGAGGGTCGGGAACTCCTCTGAGGGGCGGCGGCGCTCCCGCCGCGCCAGGGGCACGGTGGGAGCGGCCGGGGCCGCCACACGGGCATACAGCGCGTCGAGCGGGCCCGGGGCGGTCATCAGGCACCCGCCCGGGATGCGCGGTGGTGAGCGTCGATCTGTGCCCGACGGTGGACCGGGCACATCAGCTCGATGCCAGGCCCCCAGGCGGCAATCCCGCCCGTCCCCCGGCACGGGCACTCACCGTCCACGACCGCCCCGGCGTTGCGCTTACGGGCCGTGTCGGTCATGCCGTCGCGGGAGACGTTGCCCGACGCTTCCTTATGGGCCAGCACCAAGCGGCGCGCGTTCGGGAAGCGCTGCTCGTGACGGGCCTGGACCTGCACCGTTGTCAAGCCGTGCATGTCCAGCAGCCGCCACCCACGGAAGTACTCCGCGCGGCGTTGCAGCTCCCCGGGGCCAACTCGCTGCGCGCCCTGCACGATCCAGGCACGGGCCTGGTCAGCGGTGTAGCGGCGCCGCCCGTTCGGCATGTCCGACGCGTACAGCGCCACAGTCCGCTCAGCGCCCGTCAGGGCGGTCACGTCGATCGCGTTTTCCTGGCTGTGTGTGAGTGCGGTCGTCATCACGCCTGCACCCCCTGCGCGACCAGCGTCGCCGTCAGGTTCTCAACCAGGGACTCAAGCGTGCTGATCCGGTCCCGCAGCCCCTTCGCGGTCTGCGGGGCCCGGTCGAAACCGAGTTCCTTCGGGGTGGACCGGTACAGCGAGCACAGCAGCACGCGGTAGGTCTCGTTCGGGCGGCTCCCGCCGTGCTCCCAGCGGGAGAGCTGCACCTTCAGCGACGGCTCGGACGCCACCTGCCAACCCCAGTTGTCGGCCAGCAGGACCAGGGCGCGCACGGCCTTGTCCTGCGACCAGCCCCGGGCCACCCGCGCACGCCCTAACGGCGTGTTCGCCGACCGCAGCTCCTGCGGCTGCTTGGGGGCCGCTCCTGCGACCGTCACGGTCATCTCAGGCATCATGGAAGTACCCCTTCGAGGGTCGGGGGACGGCTGCTTGCTTGGCGGTAGGGAGCCGTCCCCTGCTTCGGGCCCTGGATCTGACCAGGGCCTTTTTGCGCAGTTGGCCCCCCTCGCGGAGAGGGTTAACTGCTATGAACTAGCGTGCACTAGTCTGCTGTAGTCCGCAACCCTTGTGCTGTGACGCGCTCTAGTTCGCTGTGGTGGGTACCCTCAGAGCATGACTGCCACAGGGGTGCCCAAGTCGAAAGCGACGCAGGTCGCAGATGCGCTGCGGGAAGAGCTGAAGCGGATGAAGCCCGGCGACAAGCTCCCGTCGCAACGGGAGCTTGTTGAGCGCTTCGGGTTCGCGAGCCAGACGGTCCAGAACGGGCTGGCCGCACTCAGGGCCGAAGGGCTCATTGTCTCTGCCGGTAACCTCGGTAACTTTGTCGGCGACGGTAGTGCGCCGACCGGCGACGTTCGCGACGAACTCAAGGAAATCCGCTCCCAACTCCAGACGCTGACTGAACGGCTCGAAGCGCTCGAAGCGCGTTCGCTGCCGGGTGGTGCGTGATCTGGAACCAGCATGCTGCGAACGCAACGTGTGCAGTAGGTGACAGATAGGGGGCAGGAGACGAGCCAGGGGGACACGGCAGGTGTCACCTGGCTGTCCCCTTCCCTGTCCCCCCTCGTCACGCGCGAGACTCGGACCAGGTACTCGGAGGAGGGCGCATGACCGACGACAGGCCCGCATGGGCACGGCGCATCGCTGCTGAACGCACGGCCCGCGACTGGTCGCAGCGTGACGCCGTACGGGCGCTGCGGGCCCACGCTCCGACGGAGCTGCCCGCCGAAGAAAGCATGGTCCGACAGTGGAAGCGCTGGGAGTCTGGCCAGGCGCCGAACGACTTCTATCAGCCGCTCATCGCCGCCGTGTTCGGCACGGTCACGCGCGCCTTGTTCCCCGCGCCGGCACGCCGTGATGGCGACAAGGAGATCCTCGCGGCTAGCGGCATGGAGACGCTCGAAATCGTGAGCCGACTCAACCGCTCCGACGTAGACGCGGCCACCTTGGACGCCCTACGGATCACCACGGACCGGCTGTGCTCGGAGTACCCGTTCATGGCGAGCGAGCAACTGCTGATCGAGGGGCGCCAGTGGCTGCGCCGTGTTGTCGAGCTGCACTCGAAGAGCCTCACCTTGGCGCAGCATCGTGAGGTACTGGCCCTGTCCGGCTGGCTCGCGCTCCTCGTCGGCTGCGTTGAGTACGACACGGGCAACCGTCACGCTGCTGAGTCCACGCGCCGGGCCGCTCTGTCCCTGGCCACAGAAGCAGAACACGGGGAAATCGCCGGATGGGCGCACGAGATGCGCGCCTGGTTCGCCCTCACGACCGGCGACTATCGCGGCGTAATCGCCGTGAAGTTTCCCCGTGATCCCGGACACGTGATCGTTATGCCGCGAGGGTGTGCTGCTGCCGCTGCCTGGTCTCGGTCGGGGTGAGATAGCCGAAAGTCCGGTGCTTGCGCAGGCGGCGGCGGTTGTAGAAGGTCTCGATGAAGGAGAAGACCTCGGCTCGGGCAGTGGCCCGGTCGGGCCAGGTGCGGGTGCCGATCTCCTCTTTGAGCAGGGCCCAGAAACTCTCCGCGGCGGCGTTGTCGAAGCACGATCCGGTCCGCCCGCAGCTGCCTCGCAGTCCCAACTCACGCACTCGGTCTCGGAATTGGGCCGATGTGTATTCGCTGCCGCGATCGCTGTGGACCACGCAGCCCGGCTCCAGGCCGCCGCGGCCGTGGGCCATGTTGAGAGCGTCGACGACGAGCTCGGCGCGGTGGTGGTCGGCCATGGCGTAGCCGACGACCTCG
>NZ_JBSICH010000059.1:0-19622 GCF_053613315.1 Streptomyces sp. JK94
ACGAACACCAGCCGCGAATCGGCACACCGCTCCTCAGCCAGCCACGCACGCACCAACTCCAGCGCCCGCACCGCCGCTCCATGCACGGAAGCAGCCACATCAACACCCTCGGCAGTCCCGGCACCAGCACCGACCAGCACCGTCCCCGGCACCTCACCGCCACCGGCCAGCCCCGCCAGGTCCGCGAACGCCACCAACCCATCACCCGACAGACCCGCGAACCCCGCACCACCATCCAGCACACCCACCGGGCCCAACCCGGCCCCGTCCTCCATGGCCGGGGCGGTGACCCACTCCACCCGGAACAGCGCGTCGCGGGTCGAGGTGTCGGCAGTGGCCGCCCCGGCGGCGACCGCGCGCAGCACCAGGTTCTCCACGCTGGCGACGGGGGCGCCGGCGGGGTCGACCACGGCGACCTCTGCGGACTCGTCGCCGGTACGGGTCATCCGTACCCGTACCGCCTGGGCACCGGCGGCGTGCAGGCACACTCCTTCCCAGGAGAACGGAACCACGCCCCTGGCGAGGCCGCCGAGGGCGGAGATGTGCAGGGAGGCGTCGAGCAGCGCAGGGTGCAGCCCGTATCCGGCGGCCTCGCGCTCGGTGCCCTCGGGCAGCGCCACCTCGGCGAACACGTCGTCGCCCCGCCGCCAGGCGGCGCGCAGGCCCTGGAAGAGCGGGCCGTAGCGGTAACCGCCCTCGGCCATCCGCTCGTAGAGCCCGGTGAGGTCGAGGGGTTCGGCGTCGGCCGGCGGCCAGACCGTCGTGTCGAAGTCGGCGGTGCGCTCTCCCGGAGCGAGGACGCCGGTGGCGTGATCGGTCCAGGGCATGCCTTCGGCGCCCTCGGGGCGGGACCGGGCGGTGAGCGTACGGCGGCCCGCCGCGTCGGCCGGGCCGACGTGGAGGTGGAGCTGGACACCTCCCTGCCGGGGCACGACGAGAGGGGCGGCGAGGGTGAGTTCCTCGACGCGGTCGCAGCCGACCTCGTCGCCGGCCCTGACCGCCAGTTCGACGAAGGCGGTGCCGGGCAGCAGGACGTTGCCCATGACGACGTGGTCCGCGAGCCAGGGGTGGGTGCGCAGCGAGAGCCGGGTGGTGAGCAGCAGGCCACCGGAGTCGGAGAGTTCGACGGCGGCGCTGAGCAGGGGGTGCCCGGCGGACCGCAGGCCCGCCGACTCGACGTCTTCGGCGGACGAGGGGGCGGGTACGGGCCAGTAGCGCTCGTGCTGGAAGGCGTAGGTCGGCAGGTCGGTGAGCCGGGCGCCGGTGCCGTCGAGGACGGCGGCCCAGTCGACGCTCGCACCGGTGGTGTGCAGCCGGCCGAGTGCGGCCAGTGCGGCGCCCTCCTCGTCCCGGTCCTTGCGCAGCAGCGGGACCAGGACCGCGTCCTCGCCCGCGCTCTCCCGCGCCATACCGCAGAGCACACCGTCCGGACCCAACTCCACGAACCGCGACACACCCTGACCGGTCAGAGCCCGCACACCGTCATCAAAACGGACCGCCTCACGCACATGGCGCACCCAGTACTCCGGGTCGGCCAGCTCACCGGCCAGTGCGATCCGGCCGGTCACATTGGACACCACCGGCAGCCGCGGCTCACCGAACGACAGCCCCGCCACGACCTGGCGGAAGGCATCGAGCATCGGCTCCATCAGGGGTGAGTGGAACGCATGCGACACGCGGAGCCGGCTGACCCTGCGTCCCCGCTCCCGGAACACCTCGGCGACCGCCTCGACGGCCCCCTCGACCCCGGAAACGACGACCGACGACGGACCGTTGACCGCAGCGACCGACACACCCTCAATGGACACCAGGTGCTCAAGCACCTCCGCCTCGGTGGCCTCCACCGCCACCATCGCACCACCGGCCGGCAGTTCCTGCATCAACCGGCCACGAGCCGCCACCAGAGCGCAGGCATCCGCGAGCGACAGCACCCCGGCCACATGCGCCGCCGCCACCTCACCGACCGAATGCCCGGCCACGAACTCCGGCCGCACACCCCACGACTCCACCAGACGGAACAACGCCACCTCGACGGCGAACAGACCCGTCTGCGCGAACTCCGTCCGGTTCAGCAGCCCGGCATCCTCGCCCCACACCACCTCACGCAGCGGACGCTCCAAAAGCCCGTCCAGCCCCGCGCACACGGCGTCGAACGCCTCCGCGAACACCGGGAAACGCGCATACAGCTCACGCCCCATACCCAGCCGCTGCGAACCCTGCCCCGAGAACAGGACGGCGGTGAGGCCGGCGCGGACGCTGTCCTCCAGGACGGCGGGGTGGGGGTCTGCGGCGGCGAGGGCGGTGAGGGCCGCCTCGGTGACCGTGGGGTCGGTGGCCAGGACCACCGCGCGGTGCGGGAGGGCGGCGCGGCTGGTGGCCAGGGAGAGGGCGATGTCGGCGGGGCGCGTGTCGGGGGCGGTCCGGAGGTGCGTGAGGAGCCGGGCGGCCTGGGCGCGCAGCGCGGACTCCGAGCGGGCGGAGAGCACCCAGGGGGTGAGGGAGGGGTCCGTCACGGCCGGTGTCCCGGTGGTGCCGGCGTCGGCGGTCGTGCCCTCGTCCTCGTCGGCGTCGGTGTCGGCGGTCCCGGGGCCGGCCTGCTCCAGAACGACGTGGGCGTTGGTGCCGCTGATGCCGAAGGCGGACACGCCGGCTCGGCGGGGGCGTTCGGCGCCGGGCCAGTCGACGGCCTCGGTGAGGAGTTCGACGGAGCCGGCGGACCAGTCGACGTGCGGGGTGGGGGCGTCCACGTGGAGGGTGGCGGGCAGCAGGCCGTGCCGCATCGCCATGACCATCTTGATGACGCCCGCCACACCGGCGGCGGCCTGGGCGTGCCCGATGTTCGACTTGATGCCGCCCAGGTGGAGCGGGCGTCCGTCGGGGCGGCTGCGCCCGTACGTGGCGAGGAGGGCCTGCGCCTCGATGGGGTCGCCCAGGGTGGTGCCGGTCCCGTGTGCCTCGACGGCGTCGACCTGGTCGGGGGTGAGGCGGGCGTCGGCGAGGGCCGCTTCGATGACGCGTCGCTGGGAGGGGCCGTTGGGGGCCGTGAGGCGGCTGCTGGCGCCGTCCTGGTTGACGGCGGAACCGCGGACCACGGCGAGCACCGGGTGGCCGTTGCGGCGGGCGTCGGAGAGGCGTTCGACGAGGAGGACGCCGACGCCCTCGCCCCAGGAGGTGCCGTCGGCGGCTTCGGCGAAGGGCTTGCAGCGGCCGTCGGGGGCGAGTCCGCGCTGGCGGGAGAACTCGGTGAACAGTTCGGTGGTCGGCATCATGGCGACGCCGCCGGTGAGGGCCAGGGAGCATTCGCCGGCGCGCAGGGCGCGGACCGCGAGGTGCAGGGCGACGAGGGAGGAGGAGCAGGCCGTGTCGACGGTGACGGCCGGGCCCTCCAGGCCGAGGGTGTAGGAGATGCGGCCGGACAGGACGCTCATGGCGCCGCCGGTGAGGTTGTGGCCCTCGGTCTCCTCGGCGGAGCGGGCGAGGGAGCCGTAGTTGGTGTCGGCGCCGCCGACGAAGACCCCGGTGTCGGTGTTGCGCAGTGAGGCGGGGCTGATGCGGGCCCGCTCGACCGCCTCCCACGCGGTCTCCAGCAGGAGTCGCTGCTGGGGGTCCATGGCGAGGGCCTCGCGGGGGGCGATGCCGAACAGGTCGGCGTCGAAGCCGGCGGCGTCCTCCAGGAAGCCGCCCTCGCGGACGTAGCTCTTGCCGGGGGTGCCCGGGTCGGGGTCGTAGAGGGAGTCCAGGTCCCAGCCGCGGTCCTCGGGCAGGGGGCCGACGGCGTCGGTGCCGTCGGCGACCAGGCGCCACAGGTCCTCCGGGGAGCGGACGCCGCCGGGGAAGCGGCAGGCCATGCCGATGACGGCGATGGGCTCGTTGTCCCTGGCCTCGACAGACTCCAGCCGTTGCCGGGTGCGGCGCAGGTCTGCGGTGACCTTCTTGAGGTAGTCGCGGAGCTTGTCTTCGGAGCTTGCCATGGGGTGGATCCTCTGGGTTCGAGAAGGACGCGGTGACCGGATCGGGGTGGGGGGGTTCGCGTCCGCCGGCGTGCTCGTGGCCGTCGGCGGACGAGGGTCAGGCGAGCCCCAGTTCGTTGTCGATCAGGTCGAACATCTCGTCGTCCGTGGAGGTGTCGAGGTCGGAGTCGTCGTCGCGCTCGGCGCCGTCCTGGGTGGAGTCGAGCTTCCACTGGAGGGCCTTGAGGCGCTTGGCCAGCTGGGCGCGTTCCTGGTCGTCGAGTTCGGCGCCGCCGACGGCGGCTTCCAGGCCGGCCAGTTCGGCGAAGACGGGCTGCTGTGTCTCGCCGCTGCCGGTGCCCAGTTCGGTACGCAGGTGCCGTACGAGGGCCGCCGGGTCCGGGTGGTCGAAGATCAGGGTGGTGGGCAGGGAGAGGCCGGTCTCGGCGTTGAGCCGGTTGCGGAGTTCGACCGCGGTCAGCGAGGACATCCCGAGGTCGAGGAAGCCGCGGCCCGCGTCGAGGGACTCGGCGGAGGCGTGGCCGAGGACGGCGGCGACGTGGCCGACGACGATGCGGTGCAGCAGTGCCTGCTGCTGGGGGCCGGCGAGGCCGGCCAGTCGCCGCCGGAGGTCCGCCGGTCCCTCGCCGACGGGGGTTCCGGTGCCGCCGGGGGCCGTGGTGGCGGTGCGTCGCGTGGCCGGGCGGGCGAGGGCCCGCAGCAGCGGGGGCACCTCGTCGCCGCGCAGGGCGCGGGTGTCGAGGCTCACCGGGACGAGCTGGGCGGTGTCGAGGCCGGTGGCGGCGGAGAGGAGACCGAGCCCCTGGTCCGCGGTCAGGGGCCGGATGCCGGAGCGGGCCAGGCGGGCCAGGTCGGCGCCGTCGAGGGTCCCGGTGAGTTCGCTGCGGTCCTCCCAGAAACCCCAGGCCAGGGAGTGCGCCGTCAGGCCGCGGGCGCGCCGGTACTGGGCGAGGGCGTCCAGGAAGGCGTTGGCGGCGGCGTAGTTGGCCTGGCCGGGGCCGCCGGCGACTCCGGCGTAGGAGGAGAACATGACGAACGCGGTGAGTTTGCTGTCGCGGGTGAGTTCGTGCAGGTGCCAGGCGGCGTCGGCCTTGGGCCGCAGGACCCGGTCGACGCGGTCGGGGGTGAGGTCGTCCAGGAGCCCGTCGTCGAGGACGCCGGCCGCGTGGACCACCGCGGTCAGGGGGTGTTCGGCGGGGACGCCGTCGAGGACGCGGGCCAGGTCGTCGCGGTCGGCGGCGTCGCAGGCGACGATCTCGGTCTCGGCGCCGAGGGCGGCGAGTTCCGCGCGCAGGGCGTGCGCGCCGGGGGCGTCGGGTCCGCGCCGGCCGGTGAGCAGCAGGTGCCGTACGCCGTGGCGGGTGACCAGGTGGCGGGCGACGTGTGTGCCGAGGACGCCGGTGCCGCCGGTGATCAGGACGGTGCCCGCGCCGGTGCCGTCGCCCCACGGGCCGGTGGTGGCGGGCCGGGGGGCGCCGTCGGGGTGGTCGGCGCGCACCAGGCGGGGCACGGTGACGGTGCCCGCGCGGACGGCGAACTGGTTCTCGCCGGTGTGGGCCGCCGCGGTCACGGCGGTGATCAGGGCGTCGGCCGAGGGGTCCGGGTCCCGGGTTTCCGTTCCGGTGGGCGCGTGGGGCCCGTCCGGGGCGGACTCGTCGCGCGCCGCCGGGTCGAGGTCGGCGAGGAGGAAGCGGCCGGGGTGTTCGGTCTGCGCGGAGCGCAGCAGGCCCCAGACGGTGGCGTCGGCGAGGCCGGGGACGGTGTCGTCGGGGCCGGTGGCGACGGCTCCTTCGGTGACCACGAGCAGCCGGGTGCCGGCATGGCGGGGGTCGCGCAGCCAGTCGGTGGCCAGGGCGAGGGCCTGCCGTGCGGAGCTGTGCGCGGTGGCCGCCGGGTCGTCGCCCGCGGTGGGGGCGTGTACGGCCACGACCAGGGCGGGGGGTTCGGCGGTGCCGCTGTCGAGGGCCGCGGTGAGGGCGGGCAGGTCGGCGTGGACCTGGACGGTGGCGCCGGACCGTTCCAGGGCGGCGGTCAGCCGTCCCGGGGTGCCGAGGACCGCCCAGGGGCCGTCGGGTTCCGGGGTGCCGCTGCGGGTGCCGTCGGTCAGCGGGGTCCAGGCGACGCGGTGCAGGGCGTCGGGGCCGGGGGCCGCCGGGAGCCGCTCCGGGTCGGCCCGGCGCGTGGTGACGGTGCCGGTCAGGACGGGGGCTCCGGTGGTGTCGTGGGCGTCGACCGTCCAGGTGTCCTCACCGCCGGGCGTCAGGCTGACCTGGAGGCGTGTGGCGCCGGTGGCGTGCACGGTGACGTTCCGCCAGGCGGCGGGGAGCACCGGTGCGGTGGCGTTCTCGGGGGTCGCGGCCAGGGCGACGACGGTCTGCAGGAGCGCCGGGTGGAGGCGGAAGCGGGGGGCGTCCGGGTGGGTGCTCTCGGGCAGTTCGACGTCGGCGAGGACCGTGTCGCCGGAGCGTCGCAGGGATCGCACGGTGCGGAACGGGGCCTCCAGGTCGAGGCCGCTGCGGTGGACGAGGGTGTGGGCCTCGTCGATGCCGACGGCGGCGGCCTCGTCGGTGGACGGCCGGGGGCCGGGGTGCGCCGGGGCGGGGCCGGTGTGCGGGGCGGCGGCGAGGACGCCGGTCGCGTTGCGGGTCCAGGGGGTGTGGCCGGCCGTGTCGCCGTCGGGGCCGAGGAGGCGCGAGTGGACGGTGAAGGCGCGGCTGCCGGTGCCCTCGGGCCCGGTGTCCGTGCCCTGGTGCGCGGCCACGGTGAGCTGTATCTCGACGCGCTCGCCGTCGGGGACGGCGACCGGGGTGTGCTCGTCGAGTTCCGCGACGTGGGGCAGGCCGGTCTCGTCGCCGGCCCGCACCGCCCAGTCGAGGAGGGCGGTGGCGGGGACGACGGCGGTGCCGTGCGTGCGGTGGGCGTCCAGCCAGGGCTGGGCGGTGAGGGAGAGGGAGCCGTTGAGGAGCACCCCGCCGTCGGCGAGCCGTACGGCGGGGTCGAGGCCCGCCGGGTCGGCCTGCTCGCCGCCCGCCTCCAGCCAGTACCGCTCGCGCTGGAAGGCGTAGGTCGGCAGGTCGGTGGGCCGGCCGTGGGCGACGGCGGGCCGCCAGTCGACGCTCACGCCCGCCACGTGGGCGGTGGCGAGGGCGGTCAGGAAGCGGGCGGCGCCGCCGTCGTCGCGGCGCAGGGAGCCCAGGGCGACGGCGTCGGCCCCGGCGGAGGCGACGGTGTCCTCGATGCCGACGGTGAGCACGGGGTGCGGGCTGCACTCCACGAACACGTCGTGGCCCTGGTCGACGAGGGCCCGCAGGGAGTCCTCCAGGCGCACGGTGCTGCGCAGGTTGCGGTGCCAGTACGCGGCGTCGAGCCCGGTCCCCGGGTGCCAGTCGGCGGTGACGGTGGAGAAGAACGGGATGTCTCCGTCGCGGGGTTCGATGCCGGCGAGGGCGGCGGGCAGGCTCTCGGCGAGCCGGTCGACGTGCGCCGAGTGGGAGGCGTAGTCGACGGGGACGCGGCGGGCGCGCACGCGCCGGCTCCGGCACCTGGTGAGGAGGGTGTCGAGTCCTTCGGAGTCGCCGGAGACCACCACGGAGGCAGGGCCGTTGACGGCGGCGACGGAGACGTCGGGCAGGTCGGCGAGGAGGGCGTTCGCCTGGTCGTGCGAGGCGGCCACGGCCACCATGCCGCCGTGGCCGGAGAGTTCGCGGGCGATGGCGAGGCTGCGGACGGCGACGACCCTGGCGGCGTCGTCGAGGGACAGGGCACCGCTGACGGCGGCCGCGGCGATCTCGCCCTGGGAGTGGCCGAGGACGGCGGCGGGCTGGAGGCCGTGGGCACGCCACATCTCGGCGAGGGCGACCATCACGGCCCACAGGGCGGGCTGGGCGACGTCGACCCGGTCGAGGGTGGGGGCACCGTCGGCCTGGCGGAGCACGTCGGTGAGCGACCAGTCGACGTGCGGGGCGAGGGCGGCCTCGCAGGCCTCGATGGACCGGGCGAAGACCGGGGAGACGTCGAGGAGTTCGGCGCCCATGCCCTCCCACTGGGTGCCCTGGCCGGGGAAGACCAGGACGGTCCTGCGGTCGCGGCCGGCGCCCCGGCCGCCGCTGACCACGGAGGCGGCGGGGCTGCCTTCGGCGAGGGAGGCGAGCCCGGCGCGGAAGTCGCCCGGGGTGGTACCGATGACGACCGCCCGCTTCTCCAGGAGGGCCCGGCGGGTGACCAGGGAGTGGGCGATGTCGGCCGGGGCGCTCCCGGGGTGCGTGTCCAGGTGGGCGAGGAGGGCCCTGGCCTGGCCGCGCAGGGCGGCCTCGCTGCGGGCGGACAGCGTCCAGGGCAGGGGCGTGGTCCCGCGGACGGCGGCGGCGTCCGGGGAGGTGCCGGCGCCGCCTGCGGAAGTCTCGGCGTCCGAGGAGGCGTCGGCGTCCGCCGAGGTGCCGGCTCCCATGGAGGCGGGGGCGTCCGAGGAAGCGTCGGCGCCCACGGAAGTCCCGGCGTCCGGGGAGGTTCCGGCACCGCCTGCGGAGGCGGCGGCCGAGGAGGTGCCGGCGTCCGGGGAGGTGCCGCCGTTCGCCGTGCCGGGCGTCGGGGCGGCCCACACGGGGGCGGACGTGCCGTCGGTTCCCGGGGCGTCCGGGGCGGCCGGGGCGTCGGCCGGTGCCTCCTCCAGGATGACGTGGGCGTTGGTGCCGCTGATACCGAAGGAGGAGACGGCGGCGCGGCGCGGCCGGGGCACGTCGGGCACGGGCCACTCGGTGGCCTCGGTCAGCAGCCGGACGCCGTCGCCCTGCCAGTCCACGTGCTCGGTGGGCGCGTCGATGTGGAGGCTCTTGGGGAGCGTGCCGTGCCGCAGCGCCAGCACCGTCTTGATGACGCCCGCCACACCGGCGGCGGCCTGGGTGTGGCCCAGGTTGGACTTGACGGAGCCGAGCAGCAGGGGGTGGGCGCCGTCCCGGTCGCGGCCGTAGGTGGCGAGCAGCGCCTGGGCCTCGATGGGGTCGCCGAGCCGGGTGCCGGTGCCGTGCGCCTCGACGGCGTCGACGTCGGCGGCGCGGACGCCCGCGTCGGCGAGGGCCTGCCGGATGACGCGTTGCTGGGCGGGGCCGTTGGGGGCGCTGAGGCCGTTGCTGGCGCCGTCCTGGTTGACCGCGGAGCCCCGGACGAGGGCCAGGACCTGATGGCCGTTGCGGCGGGCGTCGGAGAGCCGTTCGACGAGGACCAGGCCGACACCCTCGGAGAAGCCGGTGCCGTCGGCGGCGGCGGCGAACGGCTTGCAGCGGCCGTCGGCGGCCAGGCCGCGCTGGCGGGAGAAGTCCACGATGATCTCGGGCGAGCACATGACGGTGACGCCGCCGGCCAGTGCCATGGTGCACTCGCCGCCGCGCAGCGCCTGGAGCGCCATGTGCAGGGCGACGAGGGAGGAGGAGCAGGCGGTGTCGACGGTGACCGCCGGGCCCTCCAGGCCGAGGGTGTAGGCGACCCGGCCGGAGACGATGCTGTTGGCGTTGCCGTTGTTGACGTACCCCGCGATCTCGTCGGGGACGTGGGCGACACGCTTGAGGTAGTCGCTGGAGGACAGGCCGGCGAAGACGCCGGTGCGGCTGCCGCGCACGGAACGGGGGTCGATGCCGGCCCGTTCGAAGACCTCCCAGGAGGTTTCCAGGAGGAGGCGCTGCTGCGGGTCCATGGCGAGGGCCTCGCGCGGGGAGATGCCGAAGAAGTCGGCGTCGAAGTCCGCGGCGTCGTGCAGGAAGCCGCCCTCGCGGGTGCGGGAGCTGCCCTGGTGTTCGGGTACGGCGTCGTAGAGGCCGTCGAGGTCCCAGCCCCGGTCGGCGGGGAAGGGCGCGATGGCGTCGGTGCCGTCGGCGAGCAGCCGCCACAGGTCCTCGGGCGAACGGATGTCGCCGGGCAGCCGGCAGGCCATGCCGACGATGGCGAAGACGTCGTCGTCGGCGTGCGTGGCGGAGGCCGGGGCAGGGGTGGCGGGCAGTGCGGCGGGGGGCGCGTCGAAGAGTTCGCCGTCCAGGAAGGCGGCGAGTTCGGTGACGGTGGGGTGGTCGAAGACGAGGGTGGCGGGCAGCCGCAGTCCGGTGGCGCCGTTGAGGCGGTTGCGGAGTTCGACGGCGGTCAGCGAGTCGAAGCCGAGGTCGCGGAAGGCGCGGCCCGCGTGGAGCTGGGCCGGGTCGGCGTGGCCGAGGACGGCCGCCGCGTAGGTGGCGACCAGGTCGCGCAGGGCGCCGAGCCGGTCGTCGGCGGACAGGCCCGCCAGGCGCGTGCGCAGGCCGTCGGTGCCGGTGGCGGCGCCCGCGTCGGCGGTGCGCCGGGCGGGGCCCCGGTACAGGGAGCGCAGCAGGTGCGGGACCTCGCCGCCGGAGGTCCGCAGCTGTCCGGTGTCGAGGCGGACCGGCACGAGGTGGGGGCGCTGCTCGGCGAGGGCGGCGTCGAAGAGGGCGGTGCCGTCGGCGGCGGACAGGGGCAGGACGCCGGAACGGCGCACCCGGGCGAGGTCGGTGTCGTCGAGGTGTCCGGTCAGGGAGCTGGCGTCGGCCCACAGGCCCCAGGAGAGCGAGGTGGTGGGCAGGCCCTCGGCGCGGCGACGGTGGGCGAGGGCGTCGAGGTAGGTGTTGGCGGCGGCGTAGTTGGCCTGTCCCGCGTTGCCGAAGACGCCGGCGCCCGCGGAGAACAGCACGAGGTCCGCGAGGTCGAGGCCGCGGGTGAGGCGGTCCAGGTGGCGGGCGGCGTCGGCCTTGGGTGCCAGGACGGTGCGCAGCCGGTCGGGGGTGAGGTGTTCCAGGACCCCGTCGTCGAGGACGCCGGCGGCGTGCACGATCGCGGTGAGCGGGTGTGCGGCGGGTACGGCGGCGATGACCCGGGTGAGCGCGTCGGCGTCGGACACATCGCAGGCGGCGAGGGTGACGTGGGCGCCCAGTTCCTCCAGTTCGGTCCGGAGTCCGGCGGCGCCCGGGGCGTCGGGGCCGCGGCGTCCGGTGAGGAGCAGGTGCCGCATGCCGTGCCGGGTGACGAGGTGGCGGGCGAGGATGCCGCCGAGGACACCGGCGCCGCCGGTGATGAGGACGGTGCCCTCGGGGTCCCAGGCGCGGGGCAGGGTGAGGACGATCTTGCCGTAGTGCTTGGCCTGCGCCATGTGGCGGAAGGCCTCGCGGGAGTGGCGCACGTCCCAGGTGACGGTGGGCAGCGGGCGCAGGGCGCCGGAGGCGAACAGGCCGGTCAGGTCGCGGAACATCTCGCGGATGCGGTCCTCGCCCGCCTCGCGCAGTTCGTACGCCTGGTAGAGGGCGACGCCCGGGTGGTCGCGGACGACCCGCTCGGGGTCGCGGACGTCGGTCTTGCCCATCTCGACGAGGCGCCCGCCGGGAGCGAGGAGCCGGAGCGAGGCGTCGACGAAGTCGCCCGTCAGGGAGTTGAGGACGACGTCGACGCCGCGTCCGCCGCTGGTGGCCCGGAAGCGGTCCTCGAAGCCGAGGGTCCGCGACGAGGCGAGGTGGGTGTCGTCCCAGCCGTCGGCGCGCAGCAGGGCGCGCTTGTGCTCGCCGGCGGTGCCGTAGACCTCGGCGCCCCAGTGGCGGGCGAGCTGGACGGCGGCCATGCCGACGCCGCCGGCCGCGGCGTGCACGAGCACGGACTCCCCCGCCTCCAGGCGGGCGAGGTCGCGCAGGCCGTAGTAGGCGGTGAGGAAGGCGACGGGGACGGAGGCCGCCTGCGTCCAGGTCCAGCCGTCGGGCACGGGGGCGACCATGCGGGCGTCGGCCACGGCGTGGGTGGCGAAGCCGCCCGTGACCAGGCCCATGACACGGTCGCCGGGGGCGAAGCCGGTGACGCCCTCGCCGACGGCGGTGACCACACCGGCGGCCTCGGCGCCCAGGAGCACGGCCGGGCCGGGGTACATGCCGAGGGTGTTGAGCACGTCGCGGAAGTTGAGTCCGGCGGCGCGTACCTCGATCAGCAGGTGCCCGGCGGCGGGGGCCTCGGTCACCTCGGGGCAGGCGACGAGGTCCAGCTTGTCGACGGAGCCCTTCTCCGGGATGTCCAGCCGCCATGCGCCGGCACCGGACGGCGCGGTGAGCGTGTCACCGGCACCGGACGGCACGGTGAGCGCGTCGCCGGTGCGGGGCCGGGCCAGGCGGGGCGCGTACACCTCGCCCTGCCGGATCGCCAGCTGCGGTTCACCGGTGGCGAGCGCGGCGGGCAGGGCCTGCCAGGAGTCGTCGTGGACGTCGAGGTCGACGAGGACGAGCCGGCCGGGGTGCTGGGACTGGGCGGAGCGCACCAGGCCCCACACGGCGGCGCCGGGCAGGTCCTGGGCGGGGTCGCCGGGGCCGGTGGCGACGGCGTCGCGGGTGAGGACGACCAGGGGGGTGCCGTCGGTGCGGTCGTCGGCGAGCCAGCCCTGGAGGGCGGCGAGCACGTCGTCGAGGACGGTGTCGGGCACGTCCTGGGCGTCCTGCTCCCGCGGCCCGTCGGCGAACAGCAGCACGGCGCCGGGCGTCCGTCCGGTGTCGTCGGTGTGCTCGGTCAGCTCGGCGGGGGTGGCGACGGCGGGCAGCGCGGTGCCGCTGCCGTCGGGGGCGGTGGCCGGGGCGGCCGGCGTGCCCAGGACGGCCCAGCCGGTGGGGGCGGGCACCACGGCGGGCGGGGTCACGGGGGCCCAGTCGAGCCGGAACAGCCAGTCGCGGGCGGCGCGCGCGGACGGGTCGAGGGTCTCGGCGGCGACCTCGCGGACGGCCAGCGACTCGATGACGGCGACCGGTGCCCCCGTCGGGTCGGTCATGTGGACGGTGATCGTGTCCGGTCCTGCCGGGGAGACCCGTACGCGCAGCGCGGTGGCGCCGGTCGCGTGCAGCGACACCCCGGACCAGGCAAACGGTACGACGGTGCGGTCACCGTCGGACGTGAGGTTGGCCGCGTGCAGGGCGGCGTCGAGGAGCGCGGGGTGGATACCGAAGCGTCCGGCGTCACCGCGGACCTGCTCGGGCAGGACGACCTCGGCGAACACGTCGTCGCCGCGGCTCCAGGTGGCACGCACCCCCCGGAAGACGGGACCGAACTCGTACCCGCGGCCCGCGAGGAGGTCGTAGAAGCCCTCGGCGGCGACGCTGATGGCGCCCCGGGGAGGCCAGACGGTGAAGTCGTCGGGCCGCTCCACGGCCGGCACACCGGGCTCGGCGAGGCTCCCCTGGGCACGGAGGGTCCACAGTTCCTCGGTGCCGCCGTCGGAGCCGGTGGAGCGGGTGTGGACGCTGACGGGGCGGCGCCCGGAGGCGTCGGGCTCACCGACCGCGATCTGCACCTGCACCTCTCCGCGCTCCTCGAGGACGACGGGCGCCTGGAGGGTCAGTTCGTCGACCTGGCCGCAGCCCAGCGCGTCACCGGCGCGGATCACGGACTCCACGAGTGCGGTGCCGGGCACGATCACGGTGCCGGACACGGCGTGGTCGGCGAGCCAGGGGTGGGTGCGCAGCGACCAGCGGGCGGTGGCCACGAGGCCGTCCCCGCCGGCGAGTTCGACGGAGGCGCCGAGCAGCGGGTGGTCGGGCGAGTCGAGGCCGGCGGAGGTCACGTCGCCGCCGAGGTCGGCGAAGCGCGGCCAGTAGTGCTGCCGTTGGAAGGGGTAGGTGGGGAGGTCGACGCGGTGGGGCCGGGTGCCTTCGTAGTACGCGTCCCAGTCGACGCCGGCGCCCAGCGCCCACGCCTCACCCAGCGACAGGGTGAACCGCTCCAGCCCGCCCTCGTCACGGCGCAGCGTCCCCACCACACCGGCCCGCACCCCCGCGTCCTCGATCGTCTCCTGCACCCCCGTCGCCACCACCGGATGCGCACTCACCTCCACGAACACCTGGAAACCGTCCGCCAGCAACGCACGCGTCGCCGCCTCGAACTCCACCGTCCCCCGCAGATTCCGATACCAGTACCCGGCATCCAGACCCGCCGTGTCGATCGCCTCACCCACGACCGTCGAGTAGAACGGCACCTCACACGACCGAGCCGCCACCGGAGCCAGCAACTCCGCCAACTCCCCCTCGATCCGCTCCACATGAGCGGAGTGCGACGCATAGTCCACCGCGACACGACGGGCCCGCACCCCCGCCCCGTCGCACACGGTCACGAACTCGTCCAGAGCATCCGCATCACCGGACACCACCACCGACGACGGACCATTCACCGCCGCCACACCAATACGGCCCTCGTACTCCGCCAGCAGCCCACGCACCTCGTCCACACCACGCGCCACCGACACCATGCCGCCCAGCCCCGACAACGCACGCAGCGCCCGCGACCGCAACGCCACCACCCGGGCCCCGTCCTCCAACGACAGACCACCCGCCACCACCGCAGCAGCGATCTCCCCCTGCGAATGACCCACCACCGCAGCCGGCACGACACCCCGCGAACGCCACACCTCGGCCAGCGACACCATCACCGCCCACAACGCGGGCTGCACCACATCCACCCGCTCCAGCGACGCCGCACCCCCCACACCACGCAGCACATCCAGCAACGACCACTCCACAAACGGAGCCAACGCCCCCGCACACTCCGCAATCCGCGCCGCAAACACAGGACACGTATCAAGCAACTCCACCGCCATCCCGGCCCACTGCGAACCCTGACCCGGGAAAACGAACACCACACCCCCCAAACCCTCACCCGCAACACCCTCCACCACCCGGGCGGACGGCCCACCCACCGCCAGCGCGTCAAGACCGGCGAGCAATTCCTCCACGTCGCGGCCCACCACCACCGCCCGCTCACTCATCGCCACCCGCGTCACCGCCAGCGAATGCGCCACATCCACCACTCGCACATCCGACCCGCGCACCGACACCGCCAACCGCGCCGCCTGCTCCGCCACCGCCGCACGGGACTTGCCCGACACCACCCACGGCCACCACCCACCCGCGTCCTGAACGGGGACGGGGGCCTCGGCGGGCTCGGCGTCGTCCGTGGGCTCTGGCACGGGTGCCTGTTCCAGGATGAGGTGACCGTTGGTGCCGCTGATGCCGAAGGAGGAAATGCCCGCGCGGCGCGGACGGCCGGTCTCCGGCCACGGGGTGGCCTCGGTCAGGAGCCGGACGGTGCCGCTGGACCAGTCGACCACGGGGGTCGGGCTGGTGATGTGCAGGCTCCTGGGCAGGATGCCGTGCCGCATCGCCAGGATCATCTTCATCATGCCGGCGACGCCGGCGGCGGCCTGGGTGTGCCCGATGTTCGACTTCAACGAGCCGAGGAACAGGGGCTGTTCGGGGGCACGGTCCTGCCCGTAGGTGGCGAGGATGGCCTGCGCCTCGATGGGGTCGCCGAGCGGGGTGCCGGTGCCGTGCGCCTCGACGGCGTCGACCTCGCCGGGCGTGAGGCCCGCGTTGGCGAGGGCCTGCCGGATGACGCGCTGCTGGGAGGGACCGTTGGGGGCGGTCAGGCCGTTGGAGGCGCCGTCCTGGTTGAGGGCCGAGCCGCGGACCACCGCGAGGACGGGGTGGCCATTGCGGCGCGCGTCGGAGAGCCGTTCGAGGAGCACCAGGCCCACCCCCTCGGCGAAGCCCATGCCGTCGGCGCCCTCCGCGAAGGCCTTGCAGCGGCCGTCGGCGGCCAGACCGCGCTGCCGGGAGAACTCCACGTACGGCTCGGGCGTGGACATGACGGTGACGCCGCCGGCCAGCGCCATGGTGCACTCGCCGGTGCGCAGCGACTGGAGCGCCAGGTGCAGGGCCACCATCGAGGAGGAGCAGCCGGTGTCCATGGTGACGGCGGGGCCCTCGAAGCCGTACGTGTAGGACAGGCGGCCCGAGGCGATGCTGGAGGCGTTGCCGGTCATCAGGTGGCCGGCGAGCTGCTCCTGGGCGGCGGCTCCGCCGAGCCGGACCTGGTAGTCGGTGGTGATGCTGCCGACGAAGACGCCGGTGGCGCTGTTGCGCAGGGTCTGCGGGTCGATGCCGGCGCGCTCGAAGGTCTCCCAGGACGTCTCCAGGAGCAGGCGCTGCTGCGGGTCCATGGCGAGGGCCTCGCGCGGGGAGATCCCGAAGAACGCCGGGTCGAATCCGGCGACGTCCCGGATGAAACCGCCCTCGCGGCTGTACGTGGTGCCCTGCCGGTCGGGGTCCGGGTCGTACATCGAGTCCAGGTCCCAGCCGCGGTCCTCGGGCGGGGTGGACACGACGTCCAGCTCGGCCGCCATCAGGTCCCACAGCTCCTCGGGCGTGGTGACGCCGCCGGGGAAGCGGCAGGCCATCGCGACGACGGCCATCGGTTCGTCGGTGACGCCCGCGGACACCACGACGGGCGCGGCGGCGGTGCGGTCCTCGCCGAGCAGCAGCGTCCGCAGGTGTGCGGCGACCGCGGTGGTGTTCGGGTAGTCGAAGAGCAGGGTGGTGGGGAGTTTGACGTCGGTGGCGGTGGTGATCCGGTTGCGGACCTCCACGGCGGTCAGCGAGTCGAAGCCGAGGTCCTTGAAGGCGCGGCCGACGTCGATCGCGTCGGGCGAGGAGTACCTCAGGGCGGTGGCGACCTCGGCCCGGACCAGGTCGGTGAGCAGACGGTCCTGCTCGGGGGGCGTGAGGGTGCGCAGCCGGTCGCGCAGGGCGTGGGTGTCGGGCGCCGCGGCGGCGGTCGCCTCCAGGGCGCGGCGGACCTCCGGCAGGTCTCCGAGCAGTGGGCTGGGCCGGGCCGCCGTCATCACGGAGGCGTACGAGCGCCAGTCCACGTCGAAGACGGTGGTGTGCGGGGCGCCCTCGGCGACGGCGGCGCGCAGCGCGGCGACGGCGGTCCCGGGGGCCATGGGGGTGAGGCCGTCGTGGCTCATCCGGCCGGTGAGCACGTCGGCGGTGGCCATGCCGGCGTCCGCCCAGGGGCCCCAGGCGACGGAGGTGACGGGCAGGCCCTCGGCGCGCCGCTGCTCGGCGACGGCGTCCAGGTGGGCGTTGGCGGCGGCGTAGTTGGCCTGTCCGGCGTTGCCGAGGACGCCGACGATCGACGAGAACAGCACGAACAGGGTGACCGGGTGGTCGCGGGTCAGTTCGTGCAGGTGGGTGGTGCCGGCGGTCTTCGGGCGCAGAACGGCGTCGAAGCGGTCCAGGGTGAGGGAGTCGAGGACCCCGTCGTCGAGGACGCCGGCGGCGTGCACGACACCGGTGAGGGGCAGTTCGGCGGGGAGGGTGTCCAGGAGGCGGGCGAGCTGGTCGCGGTCGGCCACGTCGCAGTCGGCGACGGTGACCCGGGTGCCGAGGCCGGTCAGTTCCGCCACCAGTTCGGTCACGCCGGGGGCATCGGGGCCGCGGCGGCTGGTGAGGACGAGGTGGCGGGCGCCGTGGGCGGCCAGCGAGCGGGCGACGTGGGCGCCGAGCGCGCCGGTACCGCCGGTGATCAGGACGGTGTCGTGGTCGCCCCAGCCGCCGATCCCGTCTTCCTCGGTGGCCTCGGTGGCCTCGGTCACGGCCGAGGCGTCCTCGGTGGCCGCGGACGGTTCGGGGAGCGGCGTGCGGGCCAGGCGGCGGGCGTACGCGCCGGAGGCCCGTACGGCGATCTGGTCCTCGTCGCCGCCGAGGAGAGCGGCGAGCCGGGCCAGGCACCGGGCGTCGGGCTCCGCGGGGACGTCGGCGAGTCCGCCCCAGACGTCGGGCAGCTCCAGGGCGACGGCCCGGCCGAAGCCCCAGGTCCCGGCCTGGGTCGGCGAGGTCAGCGGGTCGCGGCCGTCGACCGAGACGGCGCCGCGGGTCAGGGCCCACACCCGGGCGCCGGTCCCGGACAGGGCGTGCACCAGGTCCTTGGCGGCGGCGAGTCCGCGCGGCACGGCGGGGTGGTCGGGGTGGGGGCGCTCGTCGAGCGCGAGCAGGGAGAGCACTCCGGCGGGTGCGTCGCCGTCGGTGTCCGGGCCGTCGCCCGTGCCCGTGGTGAGGAGGGCGGTGAGGGCGGCGGCGTCCTCGTCGCCGGTGAGGTCGTGGCGTTCGATGCGCAGTCCGCGGGCGGCGAGGGCTCCGAGCACGTCGGCCACCCACGGGTCGTCGGCGTGTCCGGCGGGGACGAGCGCCGGCCAGCGGCCACCGGGGACGGTGCCGCCGGCGCCGGTCAGTGTGGTCCAGGTGACGCGGTAGCGCCAGCCGTCCAGGGTCGAGCGCAGGGTACGGCGGCGACGCCAGGACGCCAGTGCGGGCAGCAGGGTGCCGAAGGCCTCGACGTCGTCCCCGGTGACTTCCAGGACGGAGGAGAGCCTGGTGACGTCGCCGCTCTCGACGGCCGACCAGAACTCCCCGTCGGTGGTGTCCGCGCCGGACGCGGTGACGGCCGGCTCCGCGGGCGTCAGCCAGTACCAGTCACGACGGAAGGGGTAGGTGGGGAGGTCGACGCGGTGGGGCCGGGTGCCTTCGTAGTACGCGTCCCAGTCGACGCCGGCGCCCAGCGCCCACGCCTCACCCAGCGACAGGGTGAACCGCTCCAGCCCGCCCTCGTCACGGCGCAGCGTCCCCACCACACCGGCCCGCACCCCCGCGTCCTCGATCGTCTCCTGCACCCCCGTCGCCACCACCGGATGCGCACTCACCTCCACGAACACCTGGAAACCGTCCGCCAGCAACGCACGCGTCGCCGCCTCGAACTCCACCGTCCCCCGCAGATTCCGATACCAGTACCCGGCATCCAGACCCGCCGTGTCGATCGCCTCACCCACGACCGTCGAGTAGAACGGCACCTCACACGACCGAGCCGCCACCGGAGCCAGCAACTCCGCCAACTCCCCCTCGATCCGCTCCACATGAGCGGAGTGCGACGCATAGTCCACCGCGACACGACGGGCCCGCACCCCCGCCCCGTCGCACACGGTCACGAACTCGTCCAGAGCATCCGCATCACCGGACACCACCACCGACGACGGACCATTCACCGCCGCCACACCAATACGGCCCTCGTACTCCGCCAGCAGCCCACGCACCTCGTCCACACCACGCGCCACCGACACCATGCCGCCCAGCCCCGACAACGCACGCAGCGCCCGCGACCGCAACGCCACCACCCGGGCCCCGTCCTCCAACGACAGACCACCCGCCACCACCGCAGCAGCGATCTCCCCCTGCGAATGACCCACCACCGCAGCCGGCACGACACCCCGCGAACGCCACACCTCGGCCAGCGACACCATCACCGCCCACAACGCGGGCTGCACCACATCCACCCGCTCCAGCGACGCCGCACCCCCCACACCACGCAGCACATCCAGCAACGACCACTCCACAAACGGAGCCAACGCCCCCGCACACTCCGCAATCCGCGCCGCAAACACAGGACACGTATCAAGCAACTCCACCGCCATCCCGGCCCACTGCGAACCCTGACCCGGGAAAACGAACACCACACCCCCCAAACCCTCACCCGCAACACCCTCCACCACCCGGGCGGACGGCCCACCCACCGCCAGCGCGTCAAGACCGGCGAGCAATTCCTCCACGTCGCGGCCCACCACCACCGCCCGCTCACTCATCGCCACCCGCGTCACCGCCAGCGAATGCGCCACATCCACCACTCGCACATCCGACCCGCGCACCGACACCGCCAACCGCGCCGCCTGCTCCGCCACCGCCGCACGGGACTTGCCCGACACCACCCACGGCCACCACCCACCCGCGTCCTGAACGGGGACGGGGGCCTCGG
>NZ_JBSICH010000060.1:0-17764 GCF_053613315.1 Streptomyces sp. JK94
AGAGGTCCTAACAAAGCCGCTGGACGTGGCGGTGGGTGATCAGGCAGACGGCGAGGCCCAGGAATGCTTCGTGGATGTCGTCGCGTCGTTCCCAGCGGATGCGCAGGCGGCGGAAGCCGTGGAGCCAGGCGATCGTGCGCTCAACGACGTAGCGGAAGGTGCCCAGGCCGGTGCCGTGCGGCTCGCCTCGCTTCGCGATCACGGGGCGTATGCCTCTCTGCCAGAGCAGGCGGCGGTACTTGTCGTGGTCGTAGCCGCGGTCGGCCAGCAGTGCATCCGGGCGCCGGCGCGGCCTGCCGACCCGGCCCGCGACGGCGGGAATCTTGTCGAGCAGCGGCTCGAGTTGGGTGACGTCATTGCGGTTGCCGCCGGTCAGCGACACCGCGAGCGGGATGCCCTGGCCGTCGACGATGAGGTGGTGTTTGCTGCCCGGCCGTGCGCGGTCGACCGGGCTGGGCCCGCTTTTGGGCCCCGTCGGGCGGCCCGCACATGCGAGGAGTCGATCACCGCCCGTTCCCAGTCCAGCTGGTTCTTCGACCGCAGCTCGTTCAGCAGCAGCTGGTGCAGCTGGTCCCAGACGCCGGCCTCGTTCCAGGCCGCAAGGCGCCGCCAGCAGGTCATGCCCGAGCCGAAGCCGAGTTCCTGGGGCAGGTACTCCCACTGGATTCCGGTGTGCAGGACGAAGAGGATGCCGCACAGGGCCTGCCGGTCTGGCACCCGCGGTCTGCCCTCGGCCTTCTTCGGACCCGGCTGCGGCAGCAACGGCTCGACCAGCGACCACAGTTCGTCCGACACGATCCACGGCCGCGACTGACGGTTTCCCATGCCCAGACATACGGGCAGAGCGGCCGACAGCCTCATGATCAGCAGCTTTTGTTAGAGCCAGTAAGTGAGGAGAAGGTAGAGGAGAAGAAGTCGTTTGTCGACGATCTGGGGGCGGACGGGCTGGACCTTTCCGATCTGGTGTCGGCCCTGGAGGACGAGTTCGGATTCGAGATCCCCGACGAGGATGCACAGAAGCTCTCGACCGTCGAGGATTTTATCCTCTACGCCCGAGCCCACTGCCCTCAGTGAGGGCGAAGAACGCTACGGACTCCGCGGACGACCTGCCGGTCAGCGTGCTCCTGGAGTACTTCGATGCCTGACCCGCTCCGCTAACCTCGCCGTTTCCGTTGGGGTTGCTGGGCGGCTGAGCGAGTTTGTTTGAGGTTGGGTCGGCCGGTGGACATGGTGAGGGCCCGACGCGGGGTCGGGTTCTCCAGGGTCCTTGGGCCGAGGGCGGGCGGGAACCGCGAGTCAGGCGGCGGGGCGGGGTAGTGCGGCCAGGCGGTGGAATGCGGCGGCGAGTTCATGTCGCCAGGGCCAGGTCGCCGATATCCGAAGGCGGAGGCGGCGGCCGCCCCGGGTGATCCGGGCGGCGACGTGCAGGATCCGGTAGCGGAGTTTCTTGGGTTCGGCAACGGCGAGTTCACCGTCCAGCAGAAGGACGCGGGTCCAGGCGAGGAGGTCGATCGCCGCGAGGCTGAGTTCGAGCCAGGCGGCGTTGACCGGGAAGCGGCGGGAGGGGAAGCGGCCGAAGCCGGTGGTCTTGCCGCACCGGATGCGGTCCTCGACGGTGGCGTGTGCGCGGTGGCGGACCTCAAGGAACTGGTCCGATCCGGATGTGAACGGAGTGTCGGTGAGGAAGACCTGGTGCCGCATGCCTTCGTCCTGGTCGAAGAGTGAGAGCTGGGCTCCGGGGTGGGGGCGTTCGCGGCGGACGATGATACGGGTGCCGGCCGGGTAGCCGGCAAGGTCGGTCATGCCTGTCAATTCGGCGACTTCGGCGGACTCACGGAGGGTGCCGTCCTGGTCCAGGCGGGGTGCCAGACCTGCTCGGGCAGGGCCCGGATCGCGCGGCGGACCGGTTCGGTGACCGCGTATCCAGCCGAGAAGAAGGTGCGGATTCCGCGTGCTCGCAGCGCTCGAACGTGGGCGAGGAAGAGCTTCGCGGATCCGGCGCTGTCGGTGCGGACGAGGATGTCGGTGCCGTGCCGGTGGGCGTTGGGGATCGGTGCGAGGGCGTCGTCCAGTACCGCGATGTGATCCGCGGCGGTGTTGGCTCCGGCGTTTCCAGGCCGAAGGCGCCCGGACATGGCCTCGCCGGTGTTGGCCAGGAAACACAGCAGGGGGTGGAACCCGAAGCCGCCTTTGCAGGTGGGTGCGGCCGCCTCATTCTCGGAGTGGCAGGTGATCAGTGTGGCGTCGATGTCCAGGACCAGGCCGGGCAGTTCCCGTCCGCCGGCTTTCGCCGCCGGTATGCCGCAGCGGGTCTCGGATGCCTGCAGCCGAGCCACTTCCCGGGCCTGGGCGCGGGCCGAGCGCAGGCGGTCCAGTACGCGTTCGTCGACAGCGGCCAGCAGCCGCCAGGTCGTCGGCGTCGAGGCGACCGGGCCGAACACCTCGCCCTGGTCGCGCAGCACGGCCAGATCCGCGATCGTCCCGCCGCCGTCGGCGAGCATCACCGCGAGGTCGGTAGCGATCCGGCCCGGGTCATGACCATTACCGCGTGGCCGGAGCGGTCTCAACGCGGTGGAGTACGCGTTGGTCAGTCCGGTGGCATCGGTGAGATCAGCCAGCAGCCGTGTCCCGGCATGCCCGATCACCCCCGCACCATCGGCGGAGACATGAAGCCTGGGACGAGACCAGATACCCTGCACGCAGAAAGTGCCTTCCACCTGGACCGACAGAACCCCTCGACAAGGTTCATCGTCCCAGAGCAGAAGGCACTTTCGCGTTACCGCCCGTGATCCGGACGGACCCCAAGTGAAAGCCCGAGGTTAGCTAACTGGAGATCCCCCGTTTACGCGGTGGTGAGATTGGCGGGTCCAGCCACCTGCCGCAGGCCCTGAGTAGTACCGCAGGCCGTGAGATCAGTGCTGGTGATAACGATCTCATAGATGAGTGTTTGGCCGGCGAACTCGCCGCTGGTGATCTGGGCGACCGTGACGATGACGTTGACGCCGAGGGGACGCTGCGCGACACCGACGGTACCGACGAACCTCGAAGTGCCCTGCCCCTGATTCTGGGCGTCGCTCCATTGGATCGTTCCGGAGACGTCCACCGGACTGCTCACCAGGCAGGACAGAATGCCGCTGCCCTGGGCGAGGAAGTCGGCGAACACATGGGACGTATCGGTGCCGACGCAGGGGCCGAAGGTACCGTCGGCAGTGAAGTTGACCATCTGAGGTGTGAAGGTCAGGCCGGGGTTGAACTGCTGGTTGATGTACCCAGGGCAGTCGATCACTGCGGACGGCGCAGCCGTCGCGGGTGAGGCGGTAACAGCGAGCCCTGTGACTGCGCTGAGGACCAGCATGAAAGCTGCTAGCAGGCGAGACAGATAGGACATGGGCCACATCCTGATGTGGTTGCCGATGAAGTCGGGATCATGCTCACCATGAACATGCAGTACAGGTACGAATATTGGGGGTGGCACCAAGCTTGTCAATAAACCCCTTTCCCAGAATCCGTGAAATGGCCGGATACCGAACCTGGGCCTTGACCCTTGATCCTGAACACGGGCTATGCGGCTTCGGCCAGCGTAGTTGATGTTGTTCGGAGTGCTCGCCCGTAGGCGATCGGGCTGCGGTTGCCGAGGCTGGAGTGGCGTCGGACGGTGTTGTAGCGGTGCAGCCAGCGAAAGAGGTCCAGGTGGGCCTCGCGCTCGGTGTCCCAGGCTCGGCGACCCTGGAGGGTCTCTCGTTTGCAGGTCGCGTTGAACGACTCGGCGAGTGCGTTGTCCGCGCTGGAGCCGATCGCACTCATGGACTGGGTGACGCCGGCCTTGCGGCAGGCGTCGGCGAAGGCCCGGCTGCAGTACTGGGCCCTGTGATCGCTGTGGAAGATGGCGCCGGCGAGGCTGCCGCGGGTCCGTTCGGCGGCGTGCAGGGCATCGATGACGAGGTCCGCCCGCATGTGGTCGGCGACCGCCCACCCCGCCAGGCGTCGCGAGGCGAGGTCGATCACGGTCGCGAGATAGCGGAACCTCCCGCTGGCCAGGGGAAGGTAGGTGATGTCGCCGACGTACTTGGTGTTCGCCTGGTCCGCGGTGAAGTCGCGGCCGATCAGATCCGGGACCTTCGCGGCGGCCGGGTCGGGGATGGTGGTGCGGTGCCTGCGGCGCAGGCGGAGCCCGGCCAGCCCGATCGTCTTCATGACCCGAGCGACGCGCTTGTGATTCACCACCTCGCCGTTCTCCCGGAGCTCGGCGGTGATTCTGGGGACGCCATAAGTGCCGTCCGAGGCCCGATGAAGCGTGCGTATCCGGACAGCGAGCTTGGCGTCGGCAGCCTGGCGGGCCGCCCTCACGGCCGCTGTCTTGCGCCAGTAGTAGAAGCTGGAGCGGGAGACTTCGAGGATGGCGCACAACCGCTTCACGCCGTAGCGGCGCTGGTGGTCGGCGACGAACTGGGAAGCGGTTCACCAGCGCGTCTCCCCGGCGAAATACTTCGCGGCCTTGCGTAGGATCTCGCGTTCCTCCTCCAGCTCGCGGACCTTCTTGCGCAGGGCGGCGTTCTCCGCCTCCAGCGGCGTGGGCGGCTCGGCGGGTGTCTCCGCGCGGCGTCCCCGGGGCCGGGACGCGCCGGCGGCCCTGACCCAGTTCCGCAGGGTCTCGGGGTTGATCCCCAGATCGGCAGCGACCTACCGGATCGTCGCCTCCGGCCGCGACTGGTACAGCGCGACCGCGTCCGCCTTGAACTGCGGCGGATAATGCTTCATGACCACGAGATGTCCGTTCTCAGATCCTCAGGATCCAGTGTCTCGTGTGTCCAAGATCCGGGGTCGCATGAGGAACAGACCGCAGGAAGGGATGGTGCGCGCCCTGCCGGGCATCGCCTGAAGCGGGCGGTGTGGAAGCTGCGAGCCGTCCGGCGCGTGGGGTGGAAGCGGGCCCGGCGTACCCAGATGCTGTTCACCCCCGCTGTGCACTTCGCGGCGCCGGTGCAGGTCGGGAGCGAGGCTGAGCGCATTGAGCTGCCGTTGGTCCTCAAGGCCGGCTCCATGGTGTCGCTGCCGCTCATCGGACTGGAGGTGCCCAACCGGATAGGTCGGCAGCTTCGGGTCTCCCTGCACCTGGGCACCGGCCGCATCATCCGGGCCGACGTCCACGACGCCGACGCCCTGGAGCCCCTGCGGATCGACCTGGACGAATACACCGGCGACTGGTCCTTGCACATCGGCCCGCCCACGACCGACTGACCGGACGCGTAACCGGGTCTTCGAGGGGCGGCGGGCGCTTACCGTGGGGCCGTGACCACACCCTCCGACGACGCGGCCCGGCCGGTGCCGGTGCGGGTCGTGCTGCCCGCCGACCCGGCACTCGGGCAGCCGGAACAGGAGGTCGTGGCGCGGTTGTGGAGGCGGCGGCAGACCGAGACGGGGTGGGTGTACCTCGTGGGACTGCCGTCGTACCGGGACCTCGAAAACAGTTCGCGCACAGGCGTTTGACACGTGGCGTTGCACGTCTTCTTCCTCGCCGTCTGCTGATTCGCCACTGGTGTCCCGTGGTGCTGTCGCGTGCGCGGCAGCACCACGGGACACCGAGGCCGAGTTACCGGTCACCTCCGTTGACCCCGACACCGACCGCGACGGGACTTCCCGTGCCGTCAGGGTTCCTCAGGGCGGTGAGCGAACCGATGTCCACCGCGTCCGACGCCGCGGTGCGAGCGCTCGGTGAGAGGTTCAGCGCACGGCCGCCGGGGTTGGTCGGCGCGCTGCCGTCGGGATGGGACGGGATTACACAGTTGGACTTGTCGGACTCGAAGGAGCCGTTGACGGCCGTCACACAGAACTCGAAGTTCCACACACCCGGGAACAGGAAGCCGACGCCGTAGTGGGTGTCCTCGATGATGTTCTCGTCGGCCTCCGGCGGGGTGGTGCCGCCGTCCTTGACGTTGGAGACCCACAGCCGGTAGCCGGCCGCCGATTTCGCGCCGTTCCAGTCCAGTTCCACCGTGGTGGGATCCACGGTGGTCACCCGCAGGCCGGTCGGGGCGGCCGGGATGCCGCCGCCGACCATCACCGGCCGGGCCAGTGCAGGCAGCCCGCCGCCGGCGGCGTTCCAAGTGGCCGCCGCAACGAGGTAGCGGTGGCCCGGTTTCAGCCCGTAGACCTTGACGCTGTTGCCGCGGAAGCCGGTGCCGGTAAGCCAGGCACCGGGCGTGTCCTTGTCGAAGAGGATCAATTCGTACCGGTCGATGGTGTCGGTGTAAGGGCCGTCAGGTGGTGTGATTTTGAGCTCGATGCCGTCCTGGAGGATGGACGCGCTGGAGACCCGCGGCGGCGGCGCCGTCTTCGGGTGGGCGACCGCACTGACCGTGCCGGACCAGGGGCCCTTGACGTTGTCACCGCCGACGGTGCGCACCTGGTATTCCCACCGGATGCCGTCGACGGTCCAGGTGGTGTCGGTCCGGTTGCTGTTGACGCGGCCCTCGCTCCAGGTGCTCTGGCCGGCGATCCGCGACCGCACGTCGTAGCCGAACGCCCCGTACACCGGGTCCCAGGTGACCGTCACGCCCTGGGGGCTGGACTCGGCCTTCAGACCGGCCGGCACGGGTGTCGGACGGACCGGCAGGTTCTCGGGCGGGAAGGGGATCGGCCCCCGGCCCAGGTCGTATCGGTCGTGCAGGATCTGCTCGAAGGCGATGGCGAGCTGGTACTCGCCGAAGGCGTTGGGGTGCAGGCCGTCGTAAGCAGCCGGGCAGGCGGCGGGAGCGCACGAGTACCCCTTCTGCCAGTCGACGACCTCCACCTGAGAGATGGCCATGCTCCACCGGGGGGCCGCGTTCGCGAGCAGCCGGTTGAAGTTGTCGGTCTTGGTGATCAAGTCGTCCCGGCCACCGATCTTCGACCGGTGCGGCACGGTGGCCACCGCGAAGTCGACCCCCGGCTGGGCCGCGCGGGCCTGGTCGATGATGGTCTCGACGCTGTCCAGGGCGCCGTTCTCGTCGCTGACGAACCAGCCCATGTCGTTGAAGCCGGCCGCGAGCAGGACGAGGTCCGGCTGGTAGGTCTCGACCTGCCGGCGGATGTCGCCCTTGATCTGGGCGGCCTGCCTGCCCCAGTGCGCGTAGTGGTCACTGTCAAAGGCGACCCCGGCCGCGTAACCGCCGTCGACGCGGATGCCCTGGTCCGCCGGCTTCTCACCGACGAAGGGCGGCGGTTTCGGCGGGGAGGGCTGGTCCGGGGTGAACGTGCCGTGGTAGGGGCCCACGAAGTCGACCGAGACGTTGTTCTCCTGGAACCACTGCCACAACCGGTAGCGCCAGGTGTAGTCACCCTCGTGGCCCTGGCTGATCGAGTCGCCGACCACCATCACCCGGATCGTCGACGGCCAAGCGGTGGCTCGCTGGCCCTGGAGCAACCGTTCGATGGTCAACCTGAACCTCTGCGCGAAGTCGGGGGTGAACAGGCCTCGGATGTACGGCAACGGCCCCGACCACGAGCCGAGCCGGGTACTGATGTTCCGCATGGTCTTCCCCACCGCTTCGACCACCGAGACTGCCCCCTCCGCGGCCCATTTCTTCAGGCTCTCGCGGGCCGCCGCGCCCGCCCCGCCCAGCGCGCTCACCACCGCCACGGAGATCGCCTCCTTCCAGACGTCCGCGTCGCCCAGCGACCGCCCGTCGAAGTAGGCGTTCATCAGGTCACCGACGAGTCCGCCCAGTGCGCCGCCGACGGCCCCGCAGATCGGTACGGCGAAAGGCGCGGCGGGGCCGAAGAAGAGTTCGCACACCTCAAGGGCCACGAACCCCACCGCGATGCCGACCATGGTGGCGATGGCCTTCTGCCACCAGTTCGCCGAAGCGTTCACCTCGCCCGTGGGTATGACGATGACGAGGCTGTCGCCGACAACCTGGATGCTGCCGTCGAACCGGACGTCGCTTTGCCGGTCGTAGAAGCCCACGTTGCTCTTCTGCGCCCGCAGGTCGAACGACTCGCTGAGCGTGAGCCCCTTGTCCTTGTCGGCACGCACCGTGTCGACCATCTGCCCCATCTGCCGCTGCCACTCGTCCGGCCGCTGCGCGGTGTTGAAGTCGATGGCAGCCACCATGTCGGTGTCACTGTCCGCCAGCGACCGCAGCGCTCCCGCGTCGCGGGCGCACCCTATCCGCAACGCCGCCGCGCTCTCCGCGATCGTCTGGCTGGCGAAGTTCGATCCAGCCGTGGCACACGCCTCCCCCGCCGCCGCGGCCGGTTCCGCCATCCCCGCCGCCATCAGCGTCACTGCTAAGACGAGCGCGGTCAGCCACCCGGGTCTTCTCATGAACGTCCCCTCCCAATCAGCGCGGTCAACATCCGCGAACCTGAAAATCCTACGGAGTCGGCCCCCGAGGGGTGTCACCCCGCAGTGCCATCCGCGTGTAGCTCGCACGGGGGACAGCGCGCCGGTGGTTCACTACGAGTGAAGCGCCCCCGTTCGGGTGGCTACTGACAGGTCACCCAGATGCCGATCTTGACGGCCCGCCTTCTCCTGCACAGCCTCGCCAGGCGCCACGTCCCCGTACGCTCACGGAAGGAACCTGACGTCAAGAGGCCCGCCGAAACATGATCGAGGGGCGCGGGCTGAGCAGGCTCGTCAGCAGCCCACTACCAGCGCCACGCGGGATGTATGCACCATCTACCGGGCGCGAATAGTGCATGGGCCGGATACTGCCCCTTCACCAGTAGGACGGCGGGGTGGAGGCGGCGGAGTACCGGGTGTGGGTCCGGGCGCCCGACCATGTGCGGCCGGTCGACGGCGTCGACTACGACCAGGTCCCCACCGAGCCTCTCCCGCCGGCACCGCCGACGTCGACGGTCCGCGAGGTCCTAGGGGTGCGCCGGCCTTCAGGCTGCGTCCTGGCGAAGGTCCGTGAGGGGCGGGGCCCGGCCCGCGGCGTGCTGCACGCGCCGGACTGCGAAGAGGCACCCGAGGGAGCACCGCTGCTCGATGTGCAGCGGGCCCTGGACGTCGCGGAGAATCCGGGGGACGCAGCTGTGCACGCTGTGCGGGTGCGCTCAGGAGCTGACGCCGCTGCTGAGCGGCTTCGACCACATCACCGACTCCTGACCGCCCCTGTGGCCGTACGGGTGACTGTGCTGGTCAACAGGGGCGCGAGGACCGGACTATGAGGGCTATGAGCACAGACGAGCCTGATGTTCCGTCGACCGACTTGCAGCCGGGTGACTCCCACACCGGCTCCGCCTGGCCGGGCATCCTGGCCACGACCGTGCCCGTCGCCACGGCGGTCACGGTGGCCGGGCGGGTGGCGAAGGCGCACATCGAGCAGCGCGGCGCGACGGAGCGGACGGCCATCGAGCAGCGTGGCGAGACGCAGCGCGCGGTCATCGCTGCCGAGGTCGAACGGGAGCGGATCCGCCGGCCTCAGCTTCCGGGCGGCGACGGCGACGCTGCCTGAACGCTCCGGACCCGCCGGGCCCCGCGGCCGCCGCTACTCGGTGGTGCTCGGGGTCCGGCAGTCGGGGCGGGAAGTGGCGCTCCAGGATCTGCCCCCACCGGTGCAGGACCACGAAGCCGGTCGTGTCGGCCTGCGCCCGGATCAGCTCTCTCAGCGCTTCGACGGACGGCTGGGTGCCAGGCGCTGAAGAACGAAGCCGTCTGTCCCTCCGCCATGGCACATGAAGATCATTCCGCAAGGACTTCTCAGCCGGGTACGTCCATGCGCTGTGTGCCGATGACCGACAGCAGCCGCAGTGCCTGCTCTGCGGGAGAGCCGGGCTCGACCGTGTAGAGCACGACCTGCTGGTCCTGGTCGGTGACGTCGAGGAGGTCGCAGTTGATGGTGATGGGGCCGATCAGGGGGTGGTTGACGGTTTTGCGCAGGGTGGACTCGGGACGCACGTCGTGGGCAGCCCACAGCCGGGCGAACTCCACGCTGCCGGAGAGAAGGTCACCCACCAGCGTGGTCACCTCGGGATCGTCGGGGTAGCGGGCGGCGGTGGCACGCAGGCGCCGGGCGGCGGCGCGGGCGAACGCCTCCGCGTCGAACGGGTCGTACAGCGGCCGCTCGCGCGACGGCGGCGTGAGGTAGGCACGGCGCACGAGGTTGCGCTCGCGCCGGGACAGGGGGGAGAAGTCTTCCAGGAGAGCGGCGGCCAGGTCGTTCCAGGCGATCACCTCGTAGGTCGCGGAGAGCACGATCGCCGCGGTGTGCGGCAGCCGCCGCAGCAGGTCGAGGATGCTGTGCGGCACTTCGCGTGAGGGCCCGGCCGGCGGACCGGGCGGGGCGCCGGCGAGGTGGTGCAGGTGGTCGCGCTCGGCGTCCGACAGACGCAGGGCCCGCGCCAGGCCGGCGAGTACCTCGCGCGAGGGGCGCGGGCCGCGGGCCTGCTCGAGGCGCGTGTAGTACTCGGTCGAGATGAACGCCAGCTGCGCCACCTCCTCGCGGCGCAGCCCCGGTGTGCGGCGGCGCGGCCCGGCGGGCAGCCCCACGTCGGCAGGGGTGATGCTCTCGCGTCTGCCGCGCAGGAAGCCGGCCAGCTCTCGTCTGTCCATACCTCCAGTGTGCGTTTGGCCGCACGGCCGAGCCAGGTACCGCGGGTGCCTGGATCAGCCGTGCGGCCGGGCGCAGGCTTACTGCCATGGACAACGCGCAGATCACCGACACCGCCGTCCCCGCCGCCGGGGACCTGCCGTCAATGGTGGTGCGCACCCGACCGGTCCCGGCGCGCGTCGCATTTCCCGGCTGGTGGCACCGGACCGACGAATCACTATTCATCGAATAGAAACGGACAGGCATCATGATCAAAATGGTCATCACGTTGAAGCGTCGCGAAGGCATGACCCATGACGAGTTCACCCACTACCAGCGGAACATCCACCGGCCGCTGCTCATGTCCATCCCGGAGGCGCAGCAGTACATCCGCCGCTTCGTGGTGTCGTATCCCGTCCCCGCGCCGAACTATCCCGAACCGGACTACGACTCGGTGGTCGAGGCATGGTTCGACACGATGGACGACCTCAACGCGCTCTACTTCTGCGAGAACTTCCTGAAGACCGTCAACCCGGACCACGAGAACTTCATCGACCTGAACACCTTTGGACGCATCATCTCCAAAGAGGAGATCGTCGTCGGCTGAGGCCCCGGCACCGAGTCCGCCACGGCCTTCACCGACAGCCGGGCAGGCCCGTCGGGCCCGTCGGGCCCGGCCTGGGTGAAGGCCGGGCCCACTGTGCTCACGGCGCCCGGGCAGCACAGTCAGCGCCCGCCGGTCCTCGTCGTGGCCGGCGATCCGCCACACAAGCCGATCGGTCCCGTCAGGGGTGGGTCATCCGGTAGGTCACGTTCGCCAGACGGTGGCAGCCCGCTTTGGACATGATCGACGAGATCCTCTCGTGGGGCATCGACATCCCGCCGGTCGTCGCGGACGCCGGATACGGCGATGCCGCCGCCTTCCGCCATGGGCTGGAGGAACGAGATCTGCCCTACGCGGTGGGCGTCTCCTCCCGTCACACCGCCCATCCGGCCGGGGCCCGGCCCGTTCAGCCTGTCTACGCGGGCACCGGCCGGATGGGCGAAAGTGCGCTACCCCGATGCGCCGCAGACCGTGAAGGACCAGTCGACCTCGACGTACACGGACGTGCAGCCTGGGTGGAACACCTCCGTTGACGGAGGCTCACTGGGCTTCCGCCAACTTGAAGTCGCAGGTCAAAGGGCTGGTGTGACCGACTCTCGGTTTGCTCACGCTGGTCGTGGGCGGTTGTCTGAGGTGTAGATCGTCAGCCTCGATCTTTCGTGAGGGTCCGCCGACGGAGTCGGTGGACCCTTTCGCTTTCTGGAGCTGATGGTGGGCAGGCCGGTGGCCCGGCTGTCGCGTCGGGTGGGCGCCGGGTTCCACTGGCCGGGGTGGGTGATGTTGTTGTCGGGACGGTGGACGTTGCTGGTCAGCCGGGGGTTTGGCAGGAGCGCGAGTCGTTCGAGGGCGCCTGTGATCTCGCCGGTCCAGGGCCAATGCTTGGCGAGGCGGAGGATCTTTCGGCGGCCGGTGGTGACGAGCTGGGCGGCCGCGGAGAACAGGCGGAATCGCAGGCGGCGGGGTTCCCAGAGCCGGGTAGTGCCGGTGAGGGCGAGCGTGGGCAGCCAGGTCAGCAGGTCGAGAGCGATCTGGACGATCTCCAGCCAGACCCTGTTCTGAGCTGTCCGGTGCAGGGGCAGGTTGCGCAGGCCGGTGGCCCGGGCGGCCCGGATCCGGTCCTCGGCGCGGGCCCGCAGCCGGTGACGGAGTTCGAGCTCGGCGATGGGACGGTCGGGGGTGTTGGTCGCGAAGCACGTGATCCGCATGCCGTCCGCATCCGTGATCCTTCAACTGGGCTCCAGGATGGGGCCATTCCTTTCGGACGGCCAGCCGCATGCCCTTGGGCCAGCCGTCCAGGGACTTGCCGGTGAGCTCGGCGACCCAGGCTCCGTCGCGGACCTTGCCGCCGGTCTCGACGGCCGGTGTCCAGGCTGAGGCCGGGATCTTCAGGAGGTGCTGGTGAATGGCGTCGGTGATCACCATGCCGACCGAGTAGGACAGCCATCGTCCTCGCTTCGCGAGCCAGGACACGAAGTCGTGGGTGCCGCCGGCGGAGTCCGTGCGGATCAGCGTCTGCCGTCCCCGCCGGTACTTCTTCGGCGGTTGGGCCAGGGCGATTTGGGTGGTGGTGATGTGGTCGGCGGCCGTGTTCGATCCCGCGTTCCCCGGCCTGAGGAGGGCGGCGACCGGCTCTCCGGTTCCGCCCGGGCCGTGGTCGACGAAGGCTGTCAGAGGATGATGCCCATCGGTCTTCTTCCAGGTCGCGGCCGCGTCCTCCTTGTTGGAGTGCGCGATCACCAGGACGCCGTCGAGGTCGACCGTGACCTGACCGTCGGCGTCCGGGGCGTGCTTGCCTGCCAGCGACCAGACCCGGTTGCGGACTTCGGAGCGTGCGGACCGGATGGCCTGCATGGCCTTCTCGCCGGAGGCGGCGAGGGTGTCGATCAAGCGGGAGATCGTCGGGTCGGAGGCCACCGGCCCGAAGACGGCCGGCTCACAGCGCAGCATGGCGACATCCGCGAGGCAGTCCCCGCCCAGCGCGACCGCGAGGGCCACGTCCAGCAGGATCTTGCCCGGATCGTGCACCGCCCGGGCCTTCCACCACGGCGACAGCGCCGCGGATAGCGCGGTGTCCAGGCCGACCTTGCGGACGGTCTCGACCAGCAGCATGCTCCCGGCCTGCGAGACCACCGCCCGGCCGCCGCCCTCGATACGGACGTGCGGGTACGACCCGATACGCTTCTTCACCTGGAGAGTGCTTCTTCCCATGCAGCCAACAGGACCCTCGACAAGTCCCATCGTTGCAGGTCAGGAGCATTCTCCGCTTATTTGATCAAGCCTCGGACAACCCCACCTCGTGAAAGCGCGAGGTTAACGAGGCTCATGAACGGACAGCAGAGGCAGCTCGAACCCCTATGCCGGCCCTCCCCCCAGTACCTCAATCAAGGGCATTGGGACAGTTCCAATACCCGACTCCACCGTTAGCCCACGGCCGCGACGGCATCCACGAACTGCTCGACATCGAGACCGCCCGTGCCACCGCCGACACCCTTACCAATCTCCACGACGACCTCACCCGCGGAGTGGGCATCTCAAGCCCCGCCGCACAGCGCGCGATCCACGCCGCAGCCCAGGCCCCCACGTTCGCCGGGTCGATCCGCACGCAGCGCCAGGCCCACGACATCCTGCGCAACCCCGCCCTGACCGTCTACGACAACCCGAACGCATTCTTGATGTGCGTCTACAACCGAGATCGGGCGCCGTGCCACCGGCTGGACCTCACCGAGGCCCGCGCCTGGACCGTTGCCAACCGTCCTGTGCGAACATCGCGCGGACCGACCAGCACGCCGAGCAGCTGCGCGAGCACGCACAGGCCCTGGACAAGCAGGCCGCTTCCGAGACCGTGCCTGGCCCCCTCGCTGACCGGCTCACCCGACGCGCCGGACACCTGCGCCGGTTGGCGGACCGGCACGGACGAGACCGCACTCACGTACAGGAGCCGACGTCATGAGCCCAGCCCCGGATGAACGCGAACGGATCCGTGCCGCGATGGAACGCATCCTGGACAGCACACCGCGGCAGTCGAACGGAGCACTGACGATCGTCGCCCTCGCACTCGAAGCTGGTGTCCCGCGCAACGCCCTCACCCAGCGGCACACCGACCTGAAGAACGAGTTCTACGACAGGGTGCGCGCCCTCGGCGGCACCCCGGAGAGCGAACAACGCCTGCGCAAGCAGATCCGCCGGCTCAAGGAACTCCGGTCAGCCGACGCCGAAGAAATCGCGCGGCTGAAGACCGACGTCGAGGCGCTGGTCGGCGCCCTGCACCAGTCAATGACAGAAACCGGCTGCTGCACCAGCAGCTCGCCGACCGCACCGGCGTAGTCCGCACGCTGCCGACGCACTCCCCTCGGATACAGCCCGCACCCACTGTGGCCCACAGCAACCGACAGAACGCGTTGACCAGCCGTAACGCCGCCATTACCAACGGGGGTCGCCGAACCGACTCTGTTTCGGCACCTGGGGCGGCACGTTTCATCGGTAACCCCAGGTCGCGGGCCTCCCACAATCCTCTGTGTCACACCTCAGTGGCAGACTGCGGCACGACGAAGCTTCAGAAGGAGCAAGGCGTTGCGGCGGGGCCACCCGTCGAGCGCCACTGCTCGGGGGTGGCTGGTGCCACGGGGGGAGATGTGCGGCTGTGATCTTCGGCAGTCTTGATGTGTCGTACGGCGAGATGTGGGGTTCCTATCGGGGAATGACCCATCCGGTCCCAATGTCGCGCGCGCTCGCGGCACGCAAGCATGCGGCCGGGGTGGACTACGCGGTTCTGCTTTCCGCGCGGGAGCGACCGCTGGCACTGATCGAATACTGGCCGCGGCGTATGTGGCGTGTGTATCTGTTCGACGACAGGTCCTGGTGCATGCAGATGATCGACCTCAAGCCTCACAGCCCGGGAATGTTGCTGGCTCAGCGGAACACCCGATGGCAGTTTCCCAACGAGCAGGCGCACTTGTACGGGAAGTGGGATGTTCAGGAGACCACGACCGTCTCAGCCGACGGGCAGGTCGAGGTGAGGTCCGAGATCGCCGGACCGCGGGGCGGGTCGCCGGAGTCATCGCACGATCGAGCATCCGGCCCGTCGAGCGTCCCCGTGCGGCAGTTCGCGACGCCCATCGAGGACTTCCTCTGTCACGCACCGGAATTCGGCGACTGGCAGGTGTTCGCGCCGTTCCTCGCCCAGCAGGGCCACGAGTCCGCCGCGACCGTAGTCCTGAACGACGTGTCGGTGGACGAAGGATCGGGACCGCTGCGCGCCACCGGAATCGAGCAACTATTCAGCCCGGGTACGTGCGACACCCGGGAGGGGCCGGCCGTCGTCGAGCCCATTGACGTCGGCATGCTGCGGATCACGTCAGGGCAGCTGGCGGTCTCTGACCCCGGCTGGATCAGCAACCCGCGGACCGTCGCTGTGCCACTGGGCGAGTTCCCGGTCACTCTGTCGCTTCTGCGGACGACGCGCGGAGCCGGTGTCGCGGCGGCAAGGGTGACGTTCCTGGACATCCCTCCCCAAGAGTGGGAAATGACCCTCCGGCCTGACGAGGACCTGGGGTTGCTCGGCGAGGGCCAGTTCTACGGGGTTGGCGTGGATACCGGCACAGCGGCTTTCATGGATGCGAAGCGGACCGTGACCGAAGACCAGCTGGACGACGACATTTTCATACCCCTCGACAGCGACAGCCAATTCAGCGTCGAACTGCCCGGCACAGAGCCCGAGCCGAACCTCATCGCCTTCCGTGCCGGCCAAGGCGACGGGGCCTACCCCGTCTGGTCCGGCCGCACCGAAGACGGGCAGGTTAGTTGCGTCGTCGTCGACTTCCAGCTCCGTTCCGCCGACGGAGCATAGTAAGGACCGCCGACCACCGGCGCGGGCCGCACTGCCCGCTCCAGTTCAACACGCTGAACTTGACAGAGAAGTCGTCGCTGACCGTGCCGCGCAGGTCGTCGAGGGAGAGGACCTGGGAGGCCGGCCAGGTGCGGGCCAGCGTCGACTTGCCCGAGCCGGAAGCCCCGATCAGCACGATCAGCCCGTTCTCCGGCAGCTCCGGGTACAGCACCGAGGTCATTCGACATCTCCTTGCGGGTCGAGGGAGCGGGCAGCCCAGTTCAGGCGTTGCCCGGCGTTGTCAGTGATCAGGGCGGCGGCCTCGTGCAGGGGGCAGGAGGCGTCACCGTCGCGGTCCGGTTCGAGCTGCTCCGCCCGCCGTGCGGCGGTGCTGACCACCTGGGCGAGCGTCGGGAAGAGGCCGCCGGGGACGTCGATGTCCTCCTGGAGCTCGCGCAGGATCGCGGCGAGCTCGCGGGCGTCGACGTCGTCGGCGTTCAGGTCGTCCTCGATCTGCTGGAGGGCGAGCTGGGCGATGCCGAGCGAGCCGCGCACACGGTCAAGGCGGGTCCGGGAGCGGCCGGTCACCGCGTGGTGGCCTTGGTGGTGGCGATGAGCGCGGCGACGGTCTCCCAGCCGTGGTGCCAGGCGGAGTCCAGGTGGAAGGCGCCGTTCATGCCGAAGTCGGCGAGCTTGTAGAAGTTGCTCTTGCCGGTCTTGGTGGCGATCTTCTCCAGCAGGCCCTTGCCCGGGACGCGGCGGTCCGCGGCGTAGTGGGTGCCGAACGAGAGGGCGAGCGCGGTGGCGGCGGCGGCCGGGTGGACCCGGATGCCGAGCGCCCGGGCGCCGGCCCCGGCCCCGGCCCCGGCCACGGCCCCGGCCCCGGCCACGATCGCCTGCGTGGCCGTGTAGGTCAGGCAGTTCTCTCGGGCTTACTGGCTCTAACAAAAGCTGCTGATCATGAGGCTGTCGGCCGCTCTGCCCGTATGTCTGGGCATGGGAAACCGTCAGTCGCGGCCGTGGATCGTGTCGGACGAACTGTGGTCGCTGGTCGAGCCGTTGCTGCCGCAGCCGGGTCCGAAGAAGGCCGAGGGCAGACCGCGGGTGCCAGACCGGCAGGCCCTGTGCGGCATCCTCTTCGTCCTGCACACCGGAATCCAGTGGGAGTACCTGCCCCAGGAACTCGGCTTCGGCTCGGGCATGACCTGCTGGCGGCGCCTTGCGGCCTGGAACGAGGCCGGCGTCTGGGACCAGCTGCACCAGCTGCTGCTGAACGAGCTGCGGTCGAAGAACCAGCTGGACTGGGAACGGGCGGTGATCGACTCCTCGCATGTGCGGGCCGCCCGACGGGGCCCAAAAGCGGGCCCAGCCCGGTCGACCGCGCACGGCCGGGCAGCAAACACCACCTCATCGTCGACGGCCAGGGCATCCCGCTCGCGGTGTCGCTGACCGGCGGCAACCGCAATGACGTCACCCAACTCGAGCCGCTGCTCGACAAGATTCCCGCCGTCGCGGGCCGGGTCGGCAGGCCGCGCCGGCGCCCGGATGCACTGCTGGCCGACCGCGGCTACGACCACGACAAGTACCGCCGCCTGCTCTGGCAGAGAGGCATACGCCCCGTGATCGCGAAGCGAGGCGAGCCGCACGGCACCGGCCTGGGCACCTTCCGCTACGTCGTTGAGCGCACGATCGCCTGGCTCCACGGCTTCCGCCGCCTGCGCATCCGCTGGGAACGACGCGACGACATCCACGAAGCATTCCTGGGCCTCGCCGTCTGCCTGATCACCCACCGCCACGTCCAGCGGCTTTGTTAGGACCTCT
>NZ_JBSICH010000061.1:0-11985 GCF_053613315.1 Streptomyces sp. JK94
GCTCTTCCGATCTCCCGCGGAGCGGGTACCACATCGCTGCGCGATGTGCAAGCGAACAACCGCGTTGCGCGCGGTTGTTGCGTTCCCGCTCCGCGGGAACGCTGGCGGGACGCTGCGCGTCCCGCTCAACCTGACTGCTGCGCAGTCAGGTTGACGCTCCGTCCGCTGCGCTCCCGGAGCAGCAGGACTTCGTCCTGGATCCGGCCCTCCGCTGGCGCTCCAGGCCGGCCGGGCGGGTCCGCTGCGCTCCCCCGCCCTCAACGGCCCTTCCGGCTGCGCCTCCAGTCTCTTCGGGCCCGCTGGCGCGGGCCTGGCTGGCTACGAGGAGGGGTGGCTGCTCGTTCGTGTCGAGTTCAGCGTAGTGCATGCCTCTTTGTGATGCAGCATGTAGAGTTAGGGAAAATTAGTCACACCCTCAAGGCTGTGTGAGCTCGACAGGGTGAGCAGAGTCGATGAGGTGAATCGAAGTGACGATCAGGGAAAAGATTCCTGATGTGCTTACGCGCAGGGCTCAATCTTTCGTCCGAATCCACGGTTACCGGATTCCTGATACTGGTGTGGAGCAGCACCGGGCCCGGTGGCTGGAGCATGGAATCCCGGCAGCAGAGATTGACCGTTCTGTGGCGTATCAGGAAATCTGGGGCGGGATAGCTCTCCCTCCGTCTCCGCACTACGACGGTGGTCCCAGTTCGCTGAGTGCGGACGTTCCTGAGGGGTCGGAGGCGGAGGGCTGGTGGTTCGGGGCCGGGCTGCAGCGCACCGCGCTTCCCTACGCTTTCATGATTGGTCCCGAGGGGGAGTTCGGTATCCATGCCGGCACTTGGGTGCCTCTGCATGGGAGCATCGCGGGGTGGGTGGAGTCTGTGGCCCTCGCAGATCATGCCCGTCGGTGCGCCCGCACTATCACCACGGTGACCGGTGAAGCGGTGGAGGCGCTGCAACTCGACGGCTTGGAACCGGTCTTGGAGGTTGCCGGACGTGCAGACACCTGGTGGCGAGGAGCTGACTCTCTTGTGGCCGTCTACCGCGGGGAAGCTGAGTGCATGTTGGCACCGCAGTGCCGAACGGCAACGGTCTACTCCGGGCTCGATGAATGGGGCCTCAAAGGACTCGGCGTTTAAGAGCTCACCTGCCATCGATGAGACATCGGGCTCAACGCTGCTTTCGGCAAGAGGAACTGATGACAGGACAGTTTGGAATGCACAGAATCGTGCTCAGAGAGCACCAGGTGGATGCGACTGCGCGTATCCGTCACTGGGTCGGATTCCCTGCAAGGTCCTCTGTGCCCGCGGAAGGGGCGCGCGCCACGGTGGTGTCCGCCACGGGGTCTGGCAAGACGATCACGGCTGCGTGGGCTGCGCTGGAGTGCTTCCGTGGCGGGCGGATCCTCGTCATGGTCCCTACCCTCGATCTGCTCGTGCAGACCGTTCAGGCGTGGCGGAGGGTGGGTCACAGGGGGCCGATGGTCGGGGTGTGCTCGCTGGAGAAGGACGACGTCCTGGAGCATCTGGGCGTACGGACCACTACGAACGCGATCCAGTTGGCGCTGTGGGCGGGGCATGGGCCGGTGGTCGTGTTCGCCACGTACGCCTCTCTCGTGGACCGCGACGACGCGGAGGATCCGTTGGGTCAGGGACGCGTTCGCGGGCCGCTGGAGGCTGCTCTGGCAGGCGGAGAGCGGCTGTACGGACAGACGATGGCTCCGTTCGACCTCGCCGTCGTCGACGAAGCCCACTCAACCGCCGGTGATCTTGGGCGGCCGTGGGCGGCGATCCACGACAACACCCGCATCCCGGCGGGCTTCCGGCTCTACCTCACCGCCACCCCACGCATCCTCGCCTCCCCCCGGCCGCAGAAGGGCAGGGACGGGCAGGAGCTGGAGATCGCGACCATGGCGTCCGACCCGGACGGCCCGTACGGCGAGTGGATCTACGAACTCGGACTGTCCGAGGCGATCGAACGCGGCATCCTCGCCGGGTTCGAGATCGACGTGCTGGAGATCCACGACCCCTCCCCCGTCCTCGGGGAGTCGGAGGAAGCACAGCGGGGCCGGCGCCTGGCTCTGCTGCAGACGGCACTCCTGGAGCACGCCGCCGCGCGGAACCTGCGCACGGTCATGACCTTCCACCAACGGGTCGAGGAGGCGATGGCGTTCGCGGAGACGATGCCGCAGACGGCCGCCGAGCTGTACGCGGCCGAGGTCTCCGACGAGGCCCTGGCCGACGCGGACTTGCTGCCGAAGTCGTCGGTCGATGCAGAGTTCTACCAGTTGGAGGCCGGCCGCCACGTACCCCCGGACCGCGTCTGGTCGGCATGGCTATGCGGCGACCACCTCGTCGCCGAACGCCGGGAGGTCCTGCGTCAGTTCGCCGACGGCCTCGATGCCGGCAACAAGCGCGTGCACCGGGCGTTCCTGGCCAGCGTGCGGGTCCTGGGCGAAGGCGTCGACATCGTCGGCGAGCGGGGCGTGGAGGCGGTGTGCTTCGCCGACACCCGCGGCTCCCAGGTGGAGATCGTCCAGAACATCGGCCGGGCCCTGCGCCCGAACCCCGACGGCACGAACAAGGTGGCCAGGATCATCGTGCCCGTCTTCCTCCAGCCCGGCGAAGACCCGACCGACATGGTCGCCTCCGCCTCCTTCGCACCCCTCGTAGCCGTCCTCCAAGGCCTGCGCTCCCACTCCGAACGCCTCGTCGAACAGCTCGCCAGCCGGGCGCTGACCAGCGGCCAGCGCAAGGTACACATCCGGCGCGACGAGAACGGGCGGATCATCGGCACCACCACCGAAGGCGAGGACGGGCAGCACGAGAGCGAGGGCGCGGTGGAGTCAGCGCTGCTGCACTTCTCCACCCCGAGGGACGCGGCGACGATCGCGGCGTTCCTGCGCACCCGGGTGTACCGGCCGGAGTCCCTGGTGTGGCTGGAGGGCTACCAGGCGCTGCTCCGCTGGCGGAAAAAGAACCACATCACCGGGCTGTACGCCGTCCCCTACGACACCGAGACCGAGGCCGGCGTCACCAAGGCGTTCCCGCTGGGGCGGTGGGTCCATCAGCAGCGGCGCACCTACCGTGCCGGTGAACTCGATCCCCACCGCAAGACCCTGCTCGACGACGCCGGGATGGTGTGGGAACCCGGCGACGAAGCCTGGGAGACCAAACTCGCAGCCCTGCGCTCCTACCGGCGCGCCCACGGCCACCTCGCCCCCAGGCGCGACGCTGTATGGGCCGACGCCGACAGCGAACTGGTCCCGGTCGGGGAGCACATGGCCAACCTCCGCCGCACCCACGGCCTCGGCAAGAACCCTGAACGCGCTACGGTGCGGGCGGCGCAGCTGGCCGCGGTCGACCCCGACTGGAACTGCCCCTGGCCACTGGACTGGCAACGCCACTACCGCGTCCTGGCCGACCTCGCCGCCGACGAACCCGACAGCATCCTCCCGGCCATCGAGCCCGGAGTGCTCCTCGAAGGTGATGACCTCGGCAGATGGCTTCAGCGGCAGCGCCGCAGCTGGGCAGAGCTCTCGGAGGGACAGCAGCAGCGGCTGGCAGCGCTGGGCGTGCAACCCGCCGAACCGCCCGCCCCAGCCTCGGCGGCCAAGGGCACCGGGAAGGCATCAGCCTTCCAGCGCGGGCTTGCCGCCCTCACCCAGTACATCCAGCGGGAAGGCAGAACCGTCGTTGGAAGGGCCCACATTGAAGAGTTGCCGGACGGTTCGGCGATCAGGCTGGGTGTGTTTCTGAGCAACCAGAAAGCCAGGCGTGACCGTCTGGATGCGGAGCAACGAGCAGCCCTCGCTCAGCTGGGCTACACCTGGGCCGCAGAACAGCGCCAACGCGGCTGACAGCACGTCTGCGGTGTCAGGGACGCCTGGCAGAACCTGGATCTGGTCTCTGGTTCCCTTTGGCTTGTTATGCCCATTACCGGATGAGCCGAAAAGACGTTTGGCTCTGTGTGCGGAGCGCGGAATGGGATGCGGCAAAGACCGGGCCGGCCGATGCCAGAGCTGTAGACGTACGGTTCTTGGCTGCGAGCGGGACGACGGAGTGTTCGCGGTGGCAGGCGACGGCCACCGAAGTGGCCTTCGAGCAGTGTCCGCCTCTGAGGCCGTTTTCAGCCCGCAAGGGTAAGCGCATAGCGCCGGGATGGTGGTGGTCGGCGACCACCGGACGGCTCGTGCACTACGGCTCTGCGGCAATGCGGCTGCATCTGATGCTGCTCGACCGCGATCCACGCGTCAGTGGCCTGGCCAGTCGGCCACTAGAACTGCGGTGGCGTGCGCCGGACGGAGTGCGTACGCATGCCCCGCAGCTGATGCTCCGGCTCACCGACGGCCAGGGGGTCTTGGCGGACTGCACCGCCAGAGCGGAGCTTTCTCGGCGGCAGCGGTCCCTCGCGGCGGCGGTCGGCGGGGTGTGTGCGGCGGTGGGCTGGCGGTACTGGGTGCTGGGGCCGGTCGATCCGGTGTACCGGCGCAACGTGACCTGGCTGGCCGGATACCGGCATCCGCGGTACCACGCAGGACAGCAGCTGGCGGCGGCGTTGAGGGAGTCGTTCGCCGACCGTACGCCGCTGTGGGAGGGCGCGCGCCGGGCCGGGGATCCGATGGTGGTCCTTCCCGCGCTGTTCCATGCTCTGTGGGCGGGGCAGCTGTCTGCGGATCTGGGCGCTCCGCTGCATGAGCGGATGCCGGTATGGACGCCGGCGGCGTGACGGGGGCGAGGGGCCGGGGGTTCGGCGGGCCGGTGGTCGAGGTGGGGTCCCGAGTGCGGTTCGAGGGGCGGGCCTGGACGGTAGCGGCCCTCGCTGGCGGGCAGGTGCGGCTGATCGCCGAGAACGGCGAGATGGTGGCACTGCTGCTGTCGCTGTTGTTCGCCGACGAAGGGTTCGAGGTTGTGGCTGCGCCCGCCGTCTGCCGGGTGCCGCCGCTGGGCTTGCTGGAGTCGTTGCCCGCGCCGGTGCGGGAGCGGGCGCTTGCCTGGGAGCGGCATGTGCGGGAGGTGGAGACGGGGCACCCCGGCGGATCCGGTGCGGCCGGCCCTGGGCGGGCTGAGTACGCCCCGCAGGTGCGGACGCTGGCGCAGCGGGAGGAGGCGAAGGCGGCGGAGTTGTCGGCGGCGGGTCTGGCGACCAGCGCGGTGACGGTGCGGCGGATGCGGGCCCGCTACCGCGACGGCGGGGTGTGGGGACTGGTGGATCAGCGGGCTGCCCGGCCCCGGTCGGCACTGGGGCGTGCGGATGAGCGGGTGGTGGCCGCCCTGCGGGAGGTGCTGGAGGCCGGGCAGGAACGCTCCAGTGGGACGCTGGGGCGGCTTCGGGTGTACACCGAGCGGCTGTTGGCCGAGCGGCACGGCCACGGGGCGGTGCCGCTGCCGTCGACCGCGACGTTCAACCGGCTCGTGCACGCCCTGGCCGACGGGCGCGGGCTGCTGGGCAGCGCGCGGCAGCGCCGCTGGCGCACGGCGCGCCCGGCTCCCCCGTTCGTCCCGACGACGGTGATGGCGCCGGGTGAACTGGTGATGATGGACAGCACCGTCCTGGATGCCTTCGTGGTGCTCGACGACGGGGTGGTGGAGCGGCCCGAGTTGACCATCGCGCTGGATGTGGCGACCCGCAGTATCTGCGCGGCCGTGCTGCGCCCGAGGGGAACCCGCAGCGTGGACGCGACGCAGTTGCTGGCGCAGATGATGGTGCCCGCGCCGATGCGGCCTGCCTGGCCCGGGGCGCTGGCGATGGAACGCTCAGTGATCCCGTACGAGCGGCTGCTGAGCGTGGACGCCCGCCTGGAAGGGGCCGCGGCACGGCCGGTCATCACCCCGCAGACCGTCGTGGTCGACCAGGGCAGAGTGTTCGTCTCGTCCTCGTTCGTCGCCGCCTGCGGATCACTGGGCATTTCCCTGCAGCCGGCGCCGCCCGGCAACGGGCCGGCCAAAGGGCACGTGGAGCGCACGTTCTCCTCGATCAACACGCTGTTCGCCCAGCACGCGGCCGGCTACACGGGTTCCCACACCGGCGAGCGCGGCCGGGACACGCAAGGCGAGGCGGTATGGACACTCGCCCAGCTGGACGACCTGCTGCAGGAGTGGATCATCTGCGGGTGGCAGGAGCGGGAGCACGACGGCCTGCGGCACCCGATGATGCCCCGCCGCGCTCTGTCGCCCAACGAGATGTGGGCGGCACTGGTCGCAGTCTGCGGGTACGTGCCGGTGCCGCTGGGGCGCGAGGACTACATCGAGCTGATGCCCGTCAAACGGCAGAAGATCAACGACTACGGCATCCGCATCGACTACCGCACCTACGACCACAAGATCCTCAACCCCTACCGCGGCGAAGCCTCGCCGGCGGCGGACGGCCTGTGGGAGATCCACTACAACCCGCACGCCCCCGACGAGGTATGGGTACGCCTGCCCAAACCCGGCCGGCCGCGGGGGTACGGGTGGGGGGCCGTGCCGTGGATCCACCGCACCCTGGTCAGCGCCCCGTTCACCGACTTCACCTGGCAGCACGTCAGGCGCACCGTCGCCCAGCGCGGCAGCCGCGTGAGCCACGAACACGACCTGGCCCTCGCCCTGCGCGAGCTGCTGGAACGCGCCGCCGCCGGACACGGCAGCCGCCGGGACAAGGTCGTCGCCGCCCGGGCCCGCGCCGCCGCGAACGAGGGCGGTGCGGTGTGGGGGCTCCTGTACGGCCAGCCGCCGCAGACGGCAGCCGACGGGCCCGACGAGGACGACGGCGACCACGGTGAGGAGGTCTTCGCCGCAGACGCAGACACGGAGGCGGAGGCGGAGAAAGCCGACGCCGCCCGTGAGCGCCAGCCTCTCGAGCCCGCCGGCGCCGAGGGCCCGGCCGGGGCTGGGGCCGGGGACAAAGACGGCCAAGCACGTCCGGCGCGAGATTCTTGCGTCACGGTCTACGACCCCTTTGAGGAGTCGCTGCGCTGGTGAACACCTTCTCCGAGGACAGCGCGGGGTTCGTGCCCCTGGCCCCTCCGACCGTGTGGCAGGGCTGGGACGCCTTCGTCCACCACGCGCCGGCCCCCGCCCGGGAAGCCGGCGATCCCGTCTGGTCCCAGACGCAGCGCGAGGACTACCACTCCGAACTCGCCGTCATGCGCACCCCGGCCATGGACAGCGTCTTCACCGCCGTGCGGCGGCTGCTGCTGGTCAACCGCCGCCAGCAGGCGGGCGCCCGCCGCGGTCTGATCATCTCCGGTCCGGCCACGACGGGGAAGACCACCACGATGATGGCGCTCGGGCGTTCCTTCCACCTGGCCGACCAGCGCCAGCACCCCGGACGGGCCGAGCGCAGGCCCGTGCTGTTCATCAGCGTGCCGCCGGCCGCCACACCAAAGATGCTCGTCAGCGAATTCGCCCGGTTCCTCGGCATGCCCATCACCGACCGCCTCAACCAGACCCAGATCACCGGCGCTGTGTGCGACCTGCTGTGCGAGCTGGGCACCCAGCTGGTCCTCATCGACGACGTCCACCTCCTCGACACCCAGCGGCGCGCCGGTGCGGAAACCTCCGACCAGCTCAAGTACCTCGGCGAACGCATCCCGGCCACCTTCGTCTACTCCGCGATCGACATCGAGACCTCCTCACTGCTCAGCGGAGTACGCGGCGCGCAGATCGCCGGCCGCTTCAAAATCTTCCGCCACCGCCCGCTGGCGTACGCGACCGAACAGGACCGGACGGTCTGGAACGACCTCGTAGGGGCCATGGAAGACCTACTGCGGCTGCGCGCGCACCGCACCGGAACCCTGGTCAAGCACGCCGCCTACCTCCACGCCCGCACCGGCGGCCGGATCGGCAGCCTCTCCCACCTCATCCGCGAAGCCGCTCTGATCGCCATCACCGAAGGCACCGAACGGATCACCAAGCAGCTGCTCGCGGAGGTCGAACTCGACGCAGCCGCCGAAACCCAGGCCCGGCCGGCCCGGCCCGCACGACGGAAGCAGTAGGGCATCCGCAATGGCGCACCGCTCCAGCACCCCCGCACCCGTCCGTCTGCCCCGGGGCAGACGGACGGGACGCGAACGGGCAGCATCCGGCGGGATCGTGCCCACCATGGGCGGCGGCGCAGCAGGACGCATCGCTCCGTTGAACGGGGAGCTGACGCTGTCGTTCCTGACCAGAATCGCCGCCCGCTACCACCTCGGCATCCGTGACGTGCTGGCCGCCGTCACCGATGTCAGCGGCCTGTGCAACCTCACCGGGATGCTGTCTCCGGACAGCGAGATCCACCTCAACGCGCAGGCCCGTGCCCGCGTTTCCGCGCTGTGCCGCGTTCCGCAGCACATGCTCGAGCAGGCGCTGCCCGCGTGGACGAGGGAAGAGCCGAGCGGAAAGTACGGGAGCGGCCCGGTCGGGCGGCTGATGCGCGGTGAGGAGGTCGTTGCCGCATGGGGGCCGGCCTGCCCCGCATGCACCGCCGCCCGCACCGGACGAGACGTGCCCGCCCGCCGGTATCTGGCACCTGAGCAGCGGGTCTGCGCACGCCACCGGTACTGGCTCCTCTACCTGCCCCACGCCAGCGGGCTGCCTGTGCCCCTGGGCCGCTGCCCGGAGGTGATCGAGGCCCAGCGGCAGCACGTCCGGCTGCTGCACCGCTCCCCCGCCGCAGCGCCAGCCTTCGAAGTCGCCCGTGCCGTCACCGGGACCTGGTGGGAACAGCCCTGGCCCCACGAGGAACAGCAGTGGCCGGCACGCCTGGAGGCGACGCGTCCTATCGAGGCTGACCCCAACTGGTGGAAAGTGGCCGCCCGCGACCTGATCACCTATCCCGAGACCGTCGCCCTCGCACAGGTCCTGTCCAGCCCCCGCCGGCAGCAGCACACCCTCACCCAGGCCCGCGGCCATCTGCCCTACCGCCTCGGCGAGATACCCACGCTGCTCGCCGAACTCGCCGACCAGCTCCACCGGCCCTGGCTCGCCCGCCACCTCGCCAACGTCACCCACGGCCCGCTGTTCACCTGGGCCCACTCCTTGGTACGCACCCGCGCCGCCCCGACACCCGCGGCGCAGCGAACGCTGTGGAAGGTGCATTCATCGCACCGGCCCCGCCCCCTCAGCGACCTCCTCCCCCAGCCACCAGCTGCCGACGGCACCCCGCCAGCGCTCCAGCCGAAGCCGGTCAAACGGCTACGCGGCCACAGCCTCCAAGCCGAACGCGCCTTCGAAAGGAGCCTCGCGCACGCCCACGTCTACCACCAGCAGCACGGGCATCTGGCCGTCCCCAAGGAAGACTCTCCCGACGGCTACCCGCTGGGCGGGTGGTTGTCCGGCCTGCGCACCCGCCACGCCAAAATGCCCGCCCACCAGGCCGCCGCCCTCCACGCGCTCTACCCGTGGTGGAACGCGCCATGGAGCACCCTGTGGCAACGCACCTGGCACCAGGCCCGCGACCACACCGACACCCACGGCCCGCTCCAGTCGGCCCGCGGCTTCCCCACCACCAGCTACAACCTGGGCGAATGGCTCTACCTGCAATGCACCCGCTACCCCGCCCTCCACCCCGAACAACAACACCTCCTCACCCAGATCGGCATCGACTCCGCGGCGGCGGCAGCCGCCCGGCCCAGACGGCGCAACATGAGGGCCGGCGCCGAAGAAGCCCTCGCCCACGCCCGCTCCTACACCGCCGAACACGGACACCTCGCCCAGGTCAGCGCCACTACCGTGCACCACGGATACCCGTTGGGACGATGGCTCGCCGGCCAACGAAGCCAGCAGCAACGCAAAGTCCTGTCCCCCGAACGGCAACAGGCTCTCCATGCCATCGACCCCTGGTGGTGTCCACCCTGGAACCTGAAATGGCAACGCCACTACCACCACGCCCGCGACGCCACAGCTGGCCATCCCCCGCGCCCGGAGAACGGCTTTGATGACCTCGGCAACTCCGGAGCCGCCGACTGGTTGTGGCGCCAGTGCGCCAGGTACGACGAACTCCACCCCGAACAGCGGCAACTCCTCACCGACATCGGCATCACCACCGAGACGGCCCGCACGGCCAGGGAACGTGCACGGACAGCCCCGAGAACACCAGCCAGGCCCCCCGCCCCGGAGACCGAAGAGAAGACCAGCCAGGCCGAAAAGGGTGCGGATCCTGCCGCTTCCACCGGTCGACGCCGCACACGACGTGCCGCCGAACCGAAACGTCCCCGCGAACCCCGCAGCCGCCTGGGACACCGCCCCGATCTGCGGCCGGGCTTCGAGACATCCCTGGCACACGCCCGAGCCTGGCACGCTGAACACGGCCATCTCGCGGCTCCCCGTGACACCCGGCACGACGGGTATCCGCTGGGGTGGTGGCTGTTCAGCCAGCGCAACCGCGCCAAACAACGCGCCCGCGACCGCCTGCCGCCCTCACCCCACCTCACCGAGCTCACCGCGATCGACCCCTGGTGGAACCCACCCTGGAAGACCGAATGGCAGCGCAACTACTACCGCGCCCGTAACCACGTCGAATCAGGCCGCCCCTTCGACCCCGCCGCGCGGATCCCCGCACCGAGCACCGTCCTCGGCACCTGGATCACCCGCGCCTGCCTGACCTACCACCAACTCCACCCCGACCAGCAACAACTCCTGGCCGCCCTCGGCATCACCGCCCAGACAGCCGACCAGTGGCCGCCCAGCCCCCGCCCCCAGCCTCACACCGAAGCCCTCCAACACGCCCGTGCCTGGGCTGCCCGACACGGCCACCTCTGCCCACCCATCAAGACCGTCCACAACGGCTTCCCCCTCGGCGCGTGGCTCGACAGGCAACGCCAACTCGCCAAAAAACGCAGCAGCCCCTCCCCCACCCAGCAGACACTGGCCACGATCGACCCCTGGTGGAACCCGCCCTGGCCCATCCTGTGGCAACGCGCCTACCACCACGCACAGGCCGATCCCCGAAACCCCACCACCCGCCAATGGCTCCAGAACCAACGCCGCATCTGGATGCTCCTCCACCCCCAGCAACAACACCTTCTCACTCACATCGGCATCCACCGGTAGCGCAGCCACTACAGCGCTCCCTACTGAAGCTTCCCCTTGATCGTGGACACCTGGAGACTGGGATCTTGAGGTTCCAGAGGAAGTAGCACCAGGTGGGAAGCAAGTACACGCAGCGGTACACCGAGGAGTTCAAGCGGGACGCGATCGCGCTCGTCGACTCCTCGGGCAAGACGGTCACCGCCGTCGCCCGGGAACTCGGCATCAGCTCGGAGTCCCTGCGCGGCTGGTACCGCAAGGCCAAGGCCGACCGGGGCGAGGGCGAGTCCGGTGAGCTGACCAGTGCCGAGCGCGAGGAGCTCAAGCGGCTGCGCAAGGAGGTCCGCGAACAGCAGCAGACGATCGAGATCCTGAAAAAAGCGACGGCCTTCTTCGTGAAGGAGAACGACCGGTGAGCGAGCTGTACCGGTTGATCCATGCGGAGAAGGCTACGTACCCGATCGTCCTGCTGTGCCGGGTGCTGAAAGTCGCCCGCTCCTCCTACTACGCATGGTGGGAGGGCGAGGCGGCCCGCCGTGCCCGGCAAGCCGCCGACGATGCGCTCGCGCACGAGATCACCGTGGTGCACATCGCCTCCCGCCACACCTACGGTGTCCCGCGCATCCACGCCGAACTACGCCGCCTGGGACGGCAGGTGAACCGCAAGCGCATCGCCCGTGTGATGCGTGAGCGCGACATCCGTGGTGTCACCCGGCGCAGACGGCGTTCGCTGACCCAGCCCGACAAGAAGGCGACGCCGGCCCCGGACCTGATCGGCCGCGAATTCCACGCCGAGCGGCCCGGCATCAAGCTGGTCGGCGACATCACCTACCTGCCCACCGCCGAAGGCTGGCTCTACCTCGCCTGCTGGCTGGACCTGGCCACCCGCGAGGTCGTCGGCTACGCCATGGCCGACCACCACCGCGCCGAGCTCGTCGTCGACGCTCTCAACATGGCCCACGGCCGCGGCGGCCTGGAGCCGGGCTGCGTGGTCCACAGCGATCGCGGCAGCGAA
>NZ_JBSICH010000062.1:0-11719 GCF_053613315.1 Streptomyces sp. JK94
ACTGGCTCTAACAAAAGCTGCTGATCATGAGGCTGTCGGCCGCTCTGCCCGTATGTCTGGGCATGGGAAACCGTCAGTCGCGGCCGTGGATCGTGTCGGACGAACTGTGGTCGCTGGTCGAGCCGTTGCTGCCGCAGCCGGGTCCGAAGAAGGCCGAGGGCAGACCGCGGGTGCCAGACCGGCAGGCCCTGTGCGGCATCCTCTTCGTCCTGCACACCGGAATCCAGTGGGAGTACCTGCCCCAGGAACTCGGCTTCGGCTCGGGCATGACCTGCTGGCGGCGCCTTGCGGCCTGGAACGAGGCCGGCGTCTGGGACCAGCTGCACCAGCTGCTGCTGAACGAGCTGCGGTCGAAGAACCAGCTGGACTGGGAACGGGCGGTGATCGACTCCTCGCATGTGCGGGCCGCCCGACGGGGCCCAAAAGCGGGCCCAGCCCGGTCGACCGCGCACGGCCGGGCAGCAAACACCACCTCATCGTCGACGGCCAGGGCATCCCGCTCGCGGTGTCGCTGACCGGCGGCAACCGCAATGACGTCACCCAACTCGAGCCGCTGCTCGACAAGATTCCCGCCGTCGCGGGCCGGGTCGGCAGGCCGCGCCGGCGCCCGGATGCACTGCTGGCCGACCGCGGCTACGACCACGACAAGTACCGCCGCCTGCTCTGGCAGAGAGGCATACGCCCCGTGATCGCGAAGCGAGGCGAGCCGCACGGCACCGGCCTGGGCACCTTCCGCTACGTCGTTGAGCGCACGATCGCCTGGCTCCACGGCTTCCGCCGCCTGCGCATCCGCTGGGAACGACGCGACGACATCCACGAAGCATTCCTGGGCCTCGCCGTCTGCCTGATCACCCACCGCCACGTCCAGCGGCTTTGTTAGGACCTCTTACGCCTCGCTCCCTCCGATGGAGGTGTTCCGGCGCGGTCGCGCGCTCCAGGAGGAGCTGCAGAACCAGCGCGACCGCACGCAGATTCCCACCCAGCAGCAGCGTCTCCTCGAGTTGACCGGCCAGACCATGGCCCTGCTCGCCGCCGCGGCCTTCGACCTCGGTTCCTTCGACAACGCCCGCCGTCTGGCCCGCGCGGCGGACCTCTACGGTGAGAGCGCCCGCTTCGAGCCGCTGCGGGCGTACGCGGACGGCATCCTCGCGTACATCGCGTACTTCACCGGCATGCCGGGGGAGGCCGTCAGCAAGGCACGGCGTGCCCAGACGTACGGCGGTCTCGGCGACGTCGCCCGGCGCCGGCTTCTGGCCATCGAGGCACGGGCGCACGGCTATCTCGGTGACACGGACTCCGCCCGGCAGGCTCTCCAGCTCTCCCTGGCGGCCGAGAGCGGGGCCCGTGACGACCTTCACGACGGCGTTGGGGGCGAGTTCGGGTTCACGCCGGAGCGGCTGGCCATGTCCAGCAGCTCCACGGCGCTCCTCATCCAGGACGGGGAGCAGGCGGAGCAGTGCGCGCGCCGGGCCCTGGACCTCGTCGGCCGGCGGCCGCAGGCCAGCCGTTCGGCTCATGTCCTAGGCGGTGCCGCGGCCGATCTCGCCATGGCCCGGCTCCTCGCGAACGACGTCGAGGGGGCCGCTGACGCCCTGACGCCTCTGTGGGACATCCCGGGGGACCAGCGGGTGACCGGTGTCCTCGTACGCACGGGGCAGATCCAGCAGTTCCTCGCACAGCCGGTCTACCGGTCCTCGACGCTGCCGCGCGAGCTGCGCGACCGCGTCGAGGACTTCGCTCGCAGCGCGAGCACGCACCAGCTCAGCACCCGCTCCGCGCTGCTCCAACTGGAAGCCTGACTCAGGCCAGGGAGGCGAGAATCTTCGCTTCCTTCTCCGGGGCGATCCCGTGTTCCGCCCACCTCGGGTGGTCCACGGGACGCCCGTCGGCTGCCAGCCAGGCCCAGGTGTCGCGGATCGAGCCGGTGATCGGCCGGCAGCGCAGTCCCGCGGCCACAGCCCGGCTGGAGTCCACCGTCCACACGCCCGCGTGCGTCCGCCACAGCGGGAGTTCTGTCCACTGGGCAACTCCGTGGCCGGTCAGGACGTTCGGCTCCACCCACTCCGGCTTTCCGGCTCCGCCGGTCACCTCCAGGCACGCGCTGAGGAAGTCGCCGAAGGTGATGCCCCCGGGGTGGGTGACGTTGTATCCGCCGCTGGTGTCGCTGGCGGCCTGGTCGAGTGCGAACGCGGCGACGTCGCGGACGTCGACCGGTTGGATGCGCTGAGCGGCCGGTGCAGGCGCCAGAATCCGCCCGCCGCGCTTGGCCCGGGTCAGCCACCAGGGCAGCCGACCGACGTACTCTCCCGGGCCCAGGATGACCCCGGGCCGGAGGAACACCGCGGCGTCGCCGAACGCTTCGGTGACCGCCCGCTCCCCGCCGGCCTTCTGGAACCCGTAGACGGTCGGACTCCCGTCCTCGCCGGTGTACCCGTACGACTCGTCAGCGTCGGCGGGGCAGTCCAGCAGCGCCGAGGCGTCCGTGAGGGCCTGGTGCGGCCAGCCCTCGTACACGGACACGGTGGAGATGTGCACCCATCGCCGGGCCGCCTCGCGCAGCGCGGTCGCCGCGAGCAGTACGTCGCGGGGCGGGAAGTCGGAGCTGGAGGCGTCCACCACGGCGTCCCAGGGACCGTGTTGGGCGAGCCGCTGGAGGTCGCTCCGGTCGGTGCGGTCCCCGTGCACGGGTTCCACGCCTTCGACGTCGCGGCCGGACCGCCCACGGTTGAAGGTGGTCACGGACCACCCTCTCGCCAGGGCCCCCTCTGCGATGCACTTCCCCAGGAACCAGGTACCGCCGATGACGAGAATTCTCATGGCCTAGATCCTGCCGCCTCCGTTTCCTCCGTGGAAGGCGGGCCCGGGGACGCCCTGTTCTACGCCCAGAAGGGCGCGGCGCTCTCCTCCAGCCCCAACTGGGCATTTGGCGACCTGGCCGGCGCCCAGTGCAACCATGCTCTCGTCCTCCTTCACAGCGGCGAAGTGGACGGCGCTGCCCAGGCCATCCGTCCCGTTCTGGAACTGCCGCCCACCTTCCGGAACAACGGAATCGTCGTGTCCGCGCAGCGAGTCCGGCACGCCCTGATGACCAGCAACGCCCGCACCGCGGCCGCTGCCCGTGACCTGCGGGAGGAGAGCGCGGTGTACGCGCCCCGGCGGCCGGCGCTGCCCGCGGGAACGCAGCGGTAGGGTGCCTGCCATGTACCCGGTCGCCCGTTCGAGTCTGCGTCTGCGCCTCCGCGAACTCACCATCGACGACGTCGGTGCAGTGTTCGCCATCTATGGCAGCCCCGAGGCAACAGAGCACCTGTCGTTCGAGCCACGCACCCGCGAACAGGTCGGGATGATCGTCGCTCGTTCGGTGGCCTCGGCCACGGCGGAACCGCGCAGCGAGTACGCGCTTGCGGTCGTGGAGAAGGAAACAGACCAGGTCATCGGCTTCGGTCGCATCGCCCTGGACCCTCACCAACAGCGCGCGGCCACCTTCGGCTTCGTACTCCGCCCGGACGCCTGGGGCGTCGGCTACGGAGTCGAGACCGTACGGCTTCTGCTGGGCCTCGGGTTCGAGGAGATCGGGCTACACCGGATCTGGGGTGGTCGCTCCCCTCTGAACGAAGGCTCGGCCAAGACCATGACGGCGGCCGGCATGACGGAGGAAGGAACCATCCGGGGCCACATCCAGAAGGCCGGACAGTGGCGAGACTCGGTCGTGCACTCGATGCTCGAAGAGGAGTGGACGACCGAGTAGGCAGAGAGGCATCCAGCGGGCTCCGGCCGCGCGGATGCCGTCTCCGTATCCGCTAGGCGATGGGGTGCTGGTCCAGCCAGTCAGACAGCTTGTGGGCGGAGCCGAGGACGTCGTCCCGGTTGGACATCTCCGGGAGCGTTGCGGCGCCGGCCGGGGCGCCCTGGTCCTCACCGACCGCGATGCCCGTCTCCATGGTGTCGATCAGGGCGTACGCCTCGGTCCAGAAGTCGGCGCCCACGGAGTTCTCCGCGTTCACCGCCTCCCGCAGGTCCCGCGCCGGCGTCATGAGCGCCGTCATCTGGTCCCAGCACGTGCCGGGCTCCTGTTCGAGGCATCCGCCGTCGGTGTCGAACGCGGTCACGGCGTCCTGGAACGCGGTGGTCGCCGCCTCCACGGTCACCGTCTTCGCCTTCGCGGCCGCGGTGGCGGACGGCTTCCCGCCGCCCTCGTCGTCCGAGCTGCCCGGCACCCGCCGTCACGGTGCCGCCGGAACCGGGGACCCCGCCCTGTGAAAGGGCTTCGTCCGCGCGCGGGCGGGGTGATACTGATCGTGACAGCCGCCCAGCCGCCCAGCCGCCCAGCCGCCCAGCCGCCCAGCCGCCCAGCCGCCCAGCCGCCGGACCGGCCCCGGGCGCGGGTCCGCTCGGCGGAACGCAGCTTTGTCGATGTCTCCGAGTCTCCGAGGGGAGCCGTTCATGACCACGGCGAAAGACCTGTTCCTCATCGCCATGGACCTGGAGCGTTCCGTGGGGCAGGGGGACCTGTCCCTCGCACTCGCGGGAGCCGAGCTGATCGACCTCATCGCCGCGGGGACGGCCGCCGTGGACCGCGACCGCATCGTGCCGGGCGAAACGCCGGCGCCGGACGACCGGTTCCTGCGCGAGGCTGCGGCAGGACTCACTCGGCAGGCGCCCCACGAGCGGATCGAGGACTGGCTGTGGCGCCGGGGCCGAGACCTCTCGGCCGCGTACCAGACCGCCCTGGAGGAGGACGGTGAGCTGAAGCCGCAGCGCGGTGGCCGGTTGTCCTTCGGCGCGCAGCGCGTGGAACCGGTCGACACACCCGCGCGCCGCCGTGCAGCCGGCCGCTGGGAGGGGAGGGAACCCGTCCTTGCCGCCCTCGCCTCGGCCGTGGGCATCGACGACGGACGGCCCGGCGACGAGACCGGCCTCGATGACGAGACCGGTCTTCATGACGAGGCCGGCCTCGATGACGAGGCGGTGGTGACCGTGGTGGCCGCCGTCCACGACGCGGTGATGGAGCTGGAGGCCGTACGCCAGAGGCGGACCATCGAGAGCGCGGCCTTCGCCAACCTCTGGCGCGGACCGTGAGCCGAGCCCGCCTTGGCGCGCCCGCCCACCGTCCGGCGGGCGTACGGTCGAACCGGCCACCGAGGAGGGCTTGTGATGCGCAGCGTGACCTATTCGATGAACGTCTCACTGGACGGCTACATCGTCGGGCCGGACGGCGGCTTCGACTGGACGGCGCCCGACGAGGAGGTCTTCCGCTTCGCGACCGACGAGGTGCGGGAAGCCGGTGTCCACCTGCTGGGACGACGGCTGTACGAGACGATGCTGTACTGGGAGGCCGTCGACCAGAACCCGTCGCTCGGCTTCTCGACGCTCGAGTTCGCCGCGGTCTGGAGGTCGCTGCCCAAGGTGGTGTTCTCCACCACCCTCTCGGCGGTGCAGGGCAATGCCCGCCTGGCCTCCGGCGGCCTGGCCGAGGAGATCGGGCGGCTGCGGACCGAGGCGGGGGACGGCAACATCGCGATCGGCGGCGCGACGCTCGCCGCCGAGGCCGCCGCGTCGGGTCTGATCGACGAGTACCGGGTCAAGGTCCACCCGGTCCTGGTCGGCGGCGGTGTTCCGTTCTTCCCCCGGGACGAGCGCCGGGTGGATCTCGAACCCGTCGAGACCCGCACTTTCAGCTCGGGAGTCGTTTATCTCCGCTACCACGTGACGCGTTAGCCGGCCGGGCCCCGGGCATCCGGCGGGCGGACGGCCACCGGGGCCCCGCACCGACGGTTGAGGCGTGGAGCCCCTCCTGACGGCACGGGAGCCTCGGGACGGCGCCCGTCACGGTGTCCGACCGGCGGTGGGGGTGGGCCGGGACACGGCGGGGTGCCCGAGCCCGGGCGTTCTCGGCCCTGCCGCCGTCTTCCGCCACGCCTCCCGACCGGTGCGGCCCGCCCGCCCGCGAGGACGTACTCGCTCACGGAACGCCGGTAGGCTGCGGCGGTGCGCACGGTCGAGCTTCTGGTGGACGAGGCGGCGGAGCTGGCGGTCCGGGAGGCCTGGCGGCGGCTCGCGGACGCGGGGCTGCCCAGTCAGGCACGCCACCGTTCGCCGACCAACAGCCCGCACCTCACCCTGGCCGCCTGCCCCGAGCTGACCGCCCCGATCCGCTGGGAACTCGCCGAGGTGGCCGCCGCTCTGCCGCTGCCGGTGCGGTTCACCGGCGTGGTCCGCTTCGAGCGGCCCACCTCGGTGCTGGCCTGGGCGCTGGATCCCGACTCCGCGCTGACCGCTCTGCACCGCCGGGTGTGGGAGGCGCTGGCCGCGGACAGCCCGCCCGGGACCCTCAGCCCCTTGCACGAACCCGGGCGCTGGAGCCCGCACATCACCCTCGGCCGTACCCGGCGGGCAGGTGCCTTCGCCGGCCGGCGGGTCCCCGAACTGCTGCCGGCGCCGCCGCTGTCGGTCCGGCTCACCACCCTGCGCAGCTACGACACCGAGACCGGCACCCTGGAAGTACTGAAGCCCCGCGCCTGAACCCTCCGGCACCGGCCGGCCTCTGCGCCGAAGCCGGGCCGGTCCCCGGCCCCGGGCGCTCCCCTCGGGGTGAGGCCTCGTTCTGGGACCCGCGGTCCGGCAGGCGGCGCGCCCGGCCGCCCGAACAGCCCCATGAGATCCACCGGCCCGGTCGGGCAGGTCCGATCCGTTCAAGAAAGCGGTGACCGCGACCCGCTACCGTCACCGCCATGAACCGCACCGGCAAGGAATCACGCCACCTCAGCATCTGTGTCGACCGCGCCGCCGACGACGTCTACGCCTACGCGTCGGACCCGGCCAACCTGCCCGCGTGGGCCCACGGCCTGGGAGGGTCCATCGAGAGAATCGATGATCACTGGGTCGCGGAATCCTCCCCCATGGGCCGGATCGTGGTCACCTTCGCACCGCGCAACGAGCTGGGCGTGCTCGACCACGACGTCACGCTGCCCTCCGGGGAGACCGTCCACAACCCGGTCCGCGTGCTCGTCGACGGCGCGGGGAGCGAAGTGGTGTTCACCCTCCGGCGCCGCCCGGAGATGAGCGATGCCGACTTCGAGCGCGACGCCGGCATGGTCGCCGCCGACCTGGTCCGCCTCAAGGAACTGCTGGAGTCCGCCTGAGGCCTTCTTCCGGCCAGGACGATGAGCGGGCCCCCGCCACAGTCCGCGTCTCCGTATCCCGGGGCGCCCCGGGGCGAGCCCCTGAGCCGCCCGCGCCGCGACGCCGCCGTCGCGACGGTTCACTCGGCGGGACAGGGGCCGGCACCGGCCTGCGCGGGGCGGGCGGCCCGGCGTGCCCGTCGGCGGTGGAGCGCCCAGGCCGCGAGGAGCAGGGCGGCCAGCAGCCCGGCGAGCACGGAAGGTCCGGCGCTGTCCAGGGCGTCGGCGACCACCCGCTGTGCGGCGCCTGCGCCGTCGACGACGGGGCCGGTGGTGGCGGGGTCGCGCTGGACACGGATCTCGTACCAACCGTAGTGGCCGACGTAAAGGCCGAAGAGGGGTGTCGGGGAGTACGGGGCCGCGGCGCCGTCGTGAGCGATGACCAGCCCGTACAGCCACAGGGCACGCGTACGCGGTCCACCCGGCCGCCTCCGTGTGCTGGGGCGGGGCGCGGGGGAGTACGCGGCTGCGCCGTCCGGCCGTGGAGCAAGCCCCGGCGAGGCGGATCGCCGGGGCCGTCCCTCGGGTGCGGGCGGACCGGGGTCAGCCGAGCGAGGTGATCAGGTCGTTGCAGGCCTGTTCGCAGCGGCGGCAGGCTTCCGCGCACACACGGCAGTGGTCGTGCCGGCCGGCGTGGCTCTCGCACTCGTCGGCGCAGGCCTTGCAGACGGTGGCGCACGCCTGGAGGACCGCCCGGGTGACGTTGGCGTCGTAGCCCGTGTGGCGGGAGAGCACCGCGGCGGTGGCGTTGCAGAGGTCGGCGCAGTCCGCGTTGGTGCGGATGCACTTGGTCAGGTCGCTGACCATCTCCTCCGACAAGCAGGCGTCCGCGCACGCGGTGCACGCCTGAGCACACGCGATGCACTCCTCGATGCAACGGGCGAGCTTCTCACGGTCCACGCCGCCCAGATCGGCGGGGTAGGTGTCGAGCATGTCCTTGACCGCACTGGTCATGAGAACCTCCAGAACTGGGTTCGGTGCGGCGGTCGCCGCCCCGTACGCGTAACACCGGACAGCGGACGGAAACCCGGCAGCGCCCCGGACGTCAAACGCGTCGTGCCGCGACCGTTCGGATGCCGGCGCGGCCGACGGGATACACCGTGATCGCGGTGGGGCACTCGCAGGTGCATGCTGAACGTTCTGCTGACCGTCTTCGGTTGCCTTGCCCTGGTGGTGGCCGCACTCTCGAAGGGCATCCAGCGGGCTCCGCTCACCGCCCCCCTGCTGGCTCTGCTGACCGGTGTCGCCGTCGGCCCCGCAGGCGTCGACGTCGTCGGCCTGCCCACCGTGGTGGAGGGGCACACGGAGCTGCACGAGGTCTGCCGCCTGCTCCTGGCCGTCTCGGTGATGGCCGTGGCCCTGCGCTACCGGTTCCGCGATGTGCGGGCACGAGCCAAGCCCGTGGCGCTCCTGATGGTCGTCGCGATGGCCGGGATGGCCCTGGTGACCACGGCGGTGTCGGCCGCCGCTCTCGGGGTCGGGCTGGGCGCGGCGGCGTTGCTGGGCGCGGCCCTGTGTCCCACGGACCCGGTCCTGGCCTCCAGCGTCGTCACCGGCGAGCCCGCCGAGAAGACCGTCGCGGCGCGCACCCGCCAACTGCTCTCCCTGGAATCGGGCGGCAACGACGGCCTCGCCCTGCCCCTGGTACTCGCCGCGATCGCGATCGCCGGGCCCCTGAGCGGCGGCGAGGCAGTACTGGAGTCCCTCTGGCAGGTCGCGGGCGCCACGCTCCTGGGAGCGGTGGCCGGCCTGCTGGGCGGCACAGTGCTGCGGGCCGCCGAAAAGCACCGCACCATGCAGCCCGGCCCGCTGCTCCTCTACACCCTGCTGCTCGCCCTGTTGGTGCTGGGCCTGTCGGGACTGCTGAGCGTCGACGGTGTGCTGGCCGTCTTCGTCGCCGGCCTGGTCTTCAACGCGACCAGCTCGATCAACGAACGAACGACCGAGAACAAGATCGACGAGGCGATCAACCGGTTCGCCGTCCTGCCGCTGTTCGTGGTGTTCGGCGCCATGATCCCGTGGCGGGAGTGGGGCGACCTGGGATGGTGGCGTGCCCTGCTGCTGGTCCTGGGCGTGCTGCTGCTGCGCCGCCTGCCGGTCGTGCTCGCTCTGAAGCGCCCGCTGTCCCTGACGTGGCGTGACGCGCTCTTCCTGGGCTGGTTCGGGCCCATCGGCGTTTCGGCCCTGTTCTACCTGACGATGGAGGCGCACCGGCTCGGTGCCGATCCCCGGGTACTGGCCGCCGGGACGCTGGTCATCACTGCCAGCACCGTGGCACACGGTGTCACCACCACACTCGGACTGAAGGCCTACCGCACGGCGGCCCGGCGGACGAAGGCCTCCCGAAGCGGCGCGGGGTGAGCCTGCCGCTGATGGCTCCGGGCCGCGTCCGGCCGGCTCGGCCCTGCTGCGCAGCGGCGAACGGGACGAGGGCGTCCCCCTTACACCAAAGCCCGGCCCGGTTGACCGGCCACGAACCCCGAATGCGTGTGCGAGAGCGGCGCGCGCCGGGCCGGGTCCTCGCCCTCGGCCGCGTACAACAGGGACGACCGCACTCACCATCGAAAGGGCAGCCGGCCCCTTAGGTCGGAAGGGGCACGCAGGAGCCCGACCGGGCGTGGGGTGTGGCGCGGCGTCCCCGACCGGCAAAGCATGGGCACCACTCCGCCTACTCGGCGGACGTGGAGCGCCGAGCCCGGGGTACTCCACCCGCTCGGACCTTGCAACGAGGAGAACGCCCATGACGTTCAATCCGCTGGAGCAGCGGGGTATCCCGCTGGACCGCCAGTTGCGCAGCTGGCGTGAGCTGAACGTGGATCCGATCGACCCGGACCACTGCGACCCGTACACCCGCTGCCGGATCATCACGATGAACGGGATCGAGGTGGAGGCCATCCTGTTCAGCCACCAGCTCGCCCGGCACACGGTCGATCCCGAGATCAAGCGGCAGCTGGCGCGGGTGCGCTACATCGAGGCGCAGCAGCAGAAGGTGGTGAACTGGCTGCTTCCGGGTGTCTCCTCGGTGCTGGAGACGACGATCGCGTACGAGCAGGTGGCGGTGGACCTGACGGCGTGGGTGGCCCGGATGGAGCCGGACCCGTATCTGAAGCAGGCGTATCAGTTCGGGGTGCTGGAGGACTTCGACCATCTGTACCGGTACGCGAACCTGTACGAGATGATCGAGCACCGCAAGGCGGAGTCGATCGTCGACGGTCTGACCGAGGTCATGCCCGGCCGGCCCACGCGGTTCCACCATCGCGATCCGGTCGACAACGTCCGCGACCCGTACGCCAAGGACGAGACGAACCCGTTGTCGAAGCTGCACGCGCTGACGATCATGTCGGCGGAGCAGCAGACCATGAACTTCTACATGAACACCGGCCCCACCTACATGGAGCCGATCGCCCGCCGGCTCTACCAGGAGATCGGGCTGATCGAGGAGGAGCACGTCACGCACTACGAGTCCCTCGTGGACCCGGGTGAGACGTGGTGGGAGCAGCTGGTCAACCACGAGTACAACGAGTGCTACCTCTACCACTCCTTCATGGAGCAGGAGAGCGATGCCAGGGTGAGGGCGATCTGGGAGCTGCACCTGAACATGGAGCTGGAGCACCTGCACGCCGCCTGCGATCTGATGCGCCGTCACGACGGCCGTGATCCCGCCTCGGTGCTGGCTCCCGAGCTGCCCAACGTGCTCACCTTCGAGCCGAACAAGGGCTACCTGCGCGAGCTGCTGGACACTCAGATGGACCTCACGACGCTGGGCGCCGGTTACGTGCGGGAGGCGCACGAGCGGTTCGAGCGGATGCAGGAGCAGATCCACGGCGGCGAGGCACCGCCGAGCGACCAGGTGATCCACGAGCACGAGGCGGTGTTCGGCCGCGAGTACCGCGTCCAGACCGAGGGCGAGCACCCCGACCCCGCCCAGCGCGAGAAGTAGAGGGAGGCCGCCATGTCCGAGCTGAAGACCCCGCACGCCGGGGAGGACGCGGCCGGGGACGACGACGTCGTCTCCCTGCTGATGCGCCAGCACGGCGACATCCGCAATCTCTTCGACGAGGTCGAGGCCGCCACGGGTGAGGAACGCCGGGACGCCTTCCGCCGCCTGGTGCGGTTGCTGGCGGTGCACGAGACCGCCGAGGAAGAGGTCGTCCATCCCTTCGCCCGCAAGGGCTTCCCCGGCGGCGAGCAGGTCGTGAGGGACCGTCTCGCCGAGGAGAAGGCGGCCAAGGAGACCTTGTCCGCGCTCGACGGGCTGGACACCGACGACCCCAAGTTCATGCCCCAGCTGCTCAAGCTGCGCAAGGACGTCCAGGCGCACGCGCGGGCCGAGGAACGTTACGAGTTCACCCACATCCGCCGCAGCACCGACGTCACCGGCCTCGCCGCGATGGCCAAGGCGATCAAGGCCGCCGAGGCGATGGCACCCACCCGGCCCCACCCGGGCGTCGAGTCCGGGGCGAAGAACATGGCCCTCGGACCGGTCGCCGCCCTCATGGACCGCACCAAGGACACCGTACGCAAAGCCATGGGCAAGG
>NZ_JBSICH010000063.1:0-10907 GCF_053613315.1 Streptomyces sp. JK94
ACCGGTGCGGTGGCCGGGCCGGGGCAGCTGACCACTCCCGGGTACTGGGTGGAGCATGTCCGGCAGACCGTCCGGTTCGCCGACGGAGTACGGGCCCTCGCCGGGGCCGGTGCCGACGTGTTCCTGGAGATCGGTCCCGGCGGCGTCCTCACCGCCCTGGCCCAGCAGAGCGTCGACGCCGCCGCGACGGTGGCCGTCCCCGCGCTGCGCAAGGACCGGGACGAGGAGTCCGCGCTGCTCACCGCGCTGGCCCGGCTCCACGTGGCCGGTACGGACGTCGACTGGGCCCGCGCCTTCGACGGCACCGGAGCCCGCCGCGCCGACCTGCCCACCTACGCCTTCCAGCGCGTCCGCTACTGGCCCGACACCCGGCGCCCCGCCCACGGTGCCACGGACGCCGATCCGCTGGACCGCGCGTTCTGGACGGCGGTCGAGGGCGAGGACCTGACCGGTCTCGCCGCCGACCTGGACGTCGACACCGACACGCTGGGCGCCGTACTGCCCGCCCTGTCCACCTGGCGGCGCAGGCGGCGCGACCAGGCGATGGTCGACTCCCACCGGCACCACGAGACGTGGAAGCCGCTGTCGCTGCCGGCCGGCGCGCCCGTCGCCGCCGGCACCTGGCTGGCCGTGGTGCCCGCCGCGCACGCCGAGGACCCGTGGACGTCCGCCGTGCTCGACGCCGTCGGCACCGACGTCGTACGCCTCACCCTCGGCCCCGAGGACACCGCCGGACGGGAGGCGCTCGCCGGACGGCTGCGCGGCCTGACGGCCGACGGGTTCGCCCTGACGGGCGTGGTGTCCCTGCTGGCCCTCGCCGACTCGCCGGAGACCGCCGCGTCGCCCGACGGGTCCGCTGTCCCCGCCGCCCCGACCGCCGTCCTGTTCCAGGCCCTCCTCGACGCGGGTGTCACCGCACCCCTGTGGTGCGTGACCCGGGGGGCCGTGGCCGTGGCCGCCTCCGAGGCGCTCACCGATCCCGTCCAGGCGGCCGTGTGGGGCATCGGGCGGGTCGCCGCGCTGGAGCACCCCGCCGCGTGGGGCGGTCTCGTCGACCTGCCCGCCGAGCTGGACGCGCGGGCCGCCCGCCGGTTCGCCGCCGTACTCGCCGGCCACGACGGTGAGGACCAGGTAGCCGTCCGCGCCTCCGCGGTCTTCGGGCGCCGCCTGGTTCCGGCACCGGACACCGCCCCCGGCACGGGCTGGGAACCGCGCGGCACGGTCCTCGTCACCGGTGGCACCGGCGGCCGGGGCGCCCACGTGGCCCGCCGGCTCGCGGCTGCGGGCGCCGAACACCTGGTGCTGCTGAGCCGGCGCGGACCCGAGGCGCCCGGCGCCGGCGGCCTCCGCACCGAGCTGGAGGGACTCGGCGCCCGTGTCACCCTCGCCGCCTGCGACGCGGCGGACCGGGAGGCACTGGCCGCCGTCCTCGCCGGCATCGGGGCCGACACCCCGCTCACCGCGGTGCTGCACGCCGCGGGAGTCGTCGACGACGGCGTCCTCGACGAACTCACCCCCGAGCGGTACGCCGACCCGCACCGCGCCAGGACCCTGCCCGCCCTCCACCTGCACGAACTGACCCGCGGTCTCGACCTGGACGCGTTCGTCCTCGGCTCGTCCGTCGCCGGTGCCGTCGGCACGGCCGGCCGCGCCAACCTCGCAGCGGCCACCGCCGTCCTCGACGCGCTCGCCCGGCACCGCCGCGACGCGGGCCTGCCCGCCACCTCCGTGGCCTGGGGGGCCTGGGTCGGCGACGCGCCCGAAGACCCCGAGGACACGCGGCGGCCCGAGGGCGAGGGGACGCGCGCGCGGCGCGTCACCGGCCACCCGGCCGTCCACCCCGACCTGGCGGTGGCCGCACTGCGGCAGGCCGTCACCCGGCCCGAGGCCGTCACCGTGCTCTTCGACCCGCGCCAGCCGCAGGTCCTGGACGGTCTCATCGGGATGCGCGGCAACGCGCTCCTGCGCGACCTGCCGGAGGCCCGGCAGGCACTGGCCGACGCCGAGGACACCCGGGACCGGACCAGGAGCACCGCGTCCGGTCTCGCCGGCCGGCTGCGCGACCTGCCCGCCGACGAGCGGACCGGGCTCATGACGGACCTGGTGCGCACCCACGCGGCCTTCGTCCTCGGCCACCCCGGCCCGGAGGCCGTCGCCCCCGACCGGAACTTCCGCGACCTGGGCTTCGACTCGCTCACCGCGATCGAGCTGCCCAACCGGCTCGCCCTCGCCACCGGACTGCGACTGCCCGCCACCACGGTGTACGACTACCCGACCGCGCAGGCACTCGCCGAGCACCTCGTGGCCGAACTGCTGGGCGAACAGGCCGGCCCGGGCCCCGACCCGGCCACCGCCGCCGCCCTGGCCGAGGACCCGGTCGTCATCGTCGGCATGGCCTGCCGCCTGCCCGGCGGGGTGCGTTCCCCGCAGGACCTGTGGCAGATGCTCAGCGAGGGCCGAGACGGCATCGAGGCCTTCCCCGAGGACCGCGGCTGGGACCTCGCCACGCTGCTGTCCGGTGGCGCCGACGGCCGCGGACGCAGCGCCACCCTGCGCGGCGGCTTCCTCGCCGGGGCCGCCGAGTTCGACGCCGCCTTCTTCGGGATCTCGCCGCGCGAGGCCCTGGCGATGGACCCGCAGCAGCGACTCCTCCTGGAGACCACCTGGGAGGCGTTCGAGCGGTCGGGCATCGACCCCGACGGGCTGCGCGGCAGCCGTACGGGCGTCTTCGTCGGCACCAACGGCCAGGACTACTCCACCCTCGTCATGAACAGCCGTGAGGACCTGGAAGGCCACGCCGGCACCGGCCTGGCCGCGAGCGTGGTCTCCGGCCGCCTCGCCTACACCTTCGGTCTGGAGGGCCCTGCCGTCACCGTCGACACCGCCTGCTCCTCCTCCCTGGTCGCCCTGCACTGGGCGATGCAGGCCCTGCGCGCCGGCGAGTGCGACCTGGCCGTGGCCGGCGGCATCACCATGATGAGCACGCCGTCCGCGTTCTCCGGATTCACCCTCCAGAACGGCCTGGCCACCGACGGCCGCTGCAAGGCGTACGCGGACGCGGCCGACGGCACCGGCTGGTCCGAGGGCGTCGGTCTGCTCGTCGTGGAGCGTCTTTCGGACGCCCGCCGCAACGGGCACGAGGTCCTGGCCGTGGTCCGGGGCTCGGCCGTCAACCAGGACGGCGCCTCCAACGGCCTGACCGCCCCCAACGGGCCCTCCCAGCAGCGCGTCATCCGCCAGGCCCTGGCCGGCGCCGGGCTCACCCCGGCCGACGTGGACGCCGTCGAGGGCCACGGCACCGGCACCCCGCTCGGCGACCCCATCGAGGCCCAGGCCCTGCTCGCCACCTACGGCCGGGACCGGCCCGAGGACCGGCCGCTGCTGCTGGGCTCCATCAAGTCGAACATCGGGCACACCCAGGCCGCCGCCGGTGCCGCCGGCATCATCAAGACGGTCATGGCGCTGCGCCACGGCGTCCTGCCCAGGTCCCTGCACATCGACCGGCCGTCGACGCACGTCGACTGGGAGGCCGGGGCGATCCGGCTGCTCACCGAGGAGGCCGCCTGGCCCGAGACGGGCCGCCCCTGGCGGGCGGGCATCTCGTCGTTCGGCATCAGCGGAACCAACGCGCACACCATCATCGAACAGGCCCCCACGGCCGAGGAACCGGTGCCCGCCGCCGGCCCGAAGGCCACTCGGTCCGTCGTGCCGTGGCTGGTGTCGGCCAAGTCCGACCGGGCCCTGGACGCCCAGATCGCGGCCGTCACGGCGCTGACCGGCGCGGAACCGCTCGACGTCGGCTTCTCCCTCGCCACCGGCCGCACCCTGTTCGACCACCGTGCCGTGCTGCTCGCCGGGCCCGACGGCGGCCCCGCCGAGGTCGCCCGCGGCCGGGCCGCCCACCGCGGCCTCGCGATGCTGTTCTCCGGCCAGGGCTCGCAGCGGGCGGGGGCGGGGCGTGAGCTGTACGCGCGGTTCCCGGTGTTCGCCGAGGCGCTGGACGCGGTGGCGGCCCGGCTCGACGCCGGGCTCGCCCGTCCGCTGCGTGAGGTGCTGTTCGCACCCGAGGGTACGGAGGAGGCCGCGCTCCTGGACACCACCGGCTACACGCAGCCCGCGCTGTTCGCGGTCGAGGTGGCGTTGTTCCGGCTGGTGGAGTCGTGGGGTGTCACTCCCGAGTTCGTCGCGGGTCACTCCGTGGGTGAGATCGCGGCGGCGCATGTGGCGGGGGTGTTCTCGCTGGAGGACGCCTGCACGCTGGTGGCGGCTCGGGCCCGGCTGATGCAGGAACTGCCCGCGGGCGGTGCGATGGTCGCGGTGGGGGCGACCGAGGCCGAGGTGGTGCCGCGGCTGACGGAGGGTGTCGCCCTGGCCGCGGTCAACGGCCCGGATTCCGTCGTCCTGTCCGGTGAGGAGGGCGAGGTCCTCGCGCTGGCCGCCGCGTTCGCCGCCGAGGGCCGCAAGGTCCAGCGGCTGTCGGTCAGCCACGCCTTCCACTCGCCGCTGATGGAGCCGATGCTCGCGGAGTTCCGCCGTATCGCCGAGACCCTGGAGTACGCCGAACCCCGCGTCCCGGTCGTCTCGAACGTCACCGGCGGGATCGCCGGCCCCGGGCAGCTCACCTCGCCCGAGTACTGGGTGGACCACGTCCGGGGCACCGTCCGCTTCGCCGACGGGGTGCGCGCCCTCGCCGGCGCCGGTGCCGGTGCCTTCCTGGAGATCGGCCCCGGCGGTGTGCTCACTGCCCTCGCCCAGCGCGTCCTGGACGCCGACGACCGGGACGAGGCGGTCGCCGTTCCGGCACTGCGCAAGGACCGCGACGAGGAGACCGCCCTGCTCATCGCGCTCGCCGGCCTCCACGTCGCCGGCCTGCACGTCGACTGGGCCGCCTGGTTCCACGGCACCGGGGCCCGCCGCACCGACCTGCCGACGTACGCCTTCCAGCGGGAACGCTACTGGCCGCGCCCGGCCGCCCTCACCGGCGACATCAGCACGGCGGGCCTGATCTCCGCCGACCACCCGCTCCTCGGCGCGGCCGTCCCGCTCGCCGACTCCGAGGGAGCCCTGTTCACCAGTCAGATCTCCCTGCAGGTACACCCCTGGCTGCTCGACCACAAGGTGGGCGGAACGGTCATCATGCCCGGCACCGGCTACCTGGAGATGGCGATCCGCGCCGCCGACCAGGTCGGCTGCGCCCGCGTCGAGGAACTCGTCCTGGCCACCCCGATGGTCCTCGACGAGAAGGTGCCCACCTCCGTCCAGGTCGTCATCGGCGCGCCCGGCGAGGACGGCTCCCGCTCCCTCGCCCTCTACTCCCGGCCCTCCGACGCCGTCGACGGGCCCTGGACCCGGCACGCCGACGGTGTCCTCGCCGTCGAGGAGCACAGCGACCCCTTCGAGGCACCCGCCTGGCCCCCGGCCGACGCCGTGTCCGTGGAGTTCGACGGCGACTACAGCCGCACCGAGTACGGGCCGTCCTTCCACGGACTGCGCCGGGTGTGGATCCGCGGGGACGAGGCGTTCGCGGAGGTCGCCCTCCCCGAGGAGGTCGCCGGGGACGCCCAGTACTTCGGGATGCACCCCGCCCTGCTGGACGCCGTCCAGCACGCCAACGGCTACCTCGGCGTCGGCAGCGCGGACAACCCGCTGCTGCCGTTCGCCTGGAACGGCGTCTCCCTGCACGCCGGGGGTGCGACCACCCTGCGGGTGCGGATCACCCGGCTCGGCGACGAGTCGGTCCGGCTGACCGCCGCCGACGCCGAGGGCGCCCCGGTGCTCTCCGCCCGGTCCCTGGTGCTGCGCGCCCCGAGCGTGCCGCGCGCCCCGGTGGCCACCGGCGGCCAGGAGCCGGTGTTCCGCCTCGACTGGACCGCCGCCCCCGAGGTCAAGCCCACCGAAGGCCTGACCGCCACCGTCCTGGGCGAGGACGTGTTCGGCACCGGCAGCACCCTGGCCTCCCTCGCCGACCTCACCCGTGCCGACGCGGACACCTCCGCAGCCCCGGACTTCGTCCTCGTACTCCTCGGCGGAACGAACGCAGGCCCCTCGGGCACCGGAGACCCGTACGCGACGGGGAGCGACGTGCCCGGCACGGTCCACGCGCTGACCACCCGCACCCTGGAGCTGGTCCAGGAGTGGCTGGACACCCGCGGACTCGACCACTCCCGGCTGGTGTTCGTCACCCGGGGAGCGGTCGCCGCCGGCGACACCGAGACCGTCCACGACCTCGCGGCGGCCGCCGCCTGGGGTCTGGTGCGCTCCGCACAGTCCGAGAACCCCGACCGGTTCGTCCTGCTCGACCTGGACCCGGCCCCGGAGCCGGACCCGGGCGCGGCGGCCACCTCCGGACAGTCCGGCGCACCGGCCGCCCCCGACGCCCTGCGGTCCCTGCTGCCCGGCCTGCCGGGGCTGCTCGCCACCGGCGACGCCCAGTTCGCCGTGCGCGGGGGCACCGCCCTCGTCGGCCGGCTCGACCGGCTCACCACCGCACCCGGCCTGCCCGCGCCGGCCGGGGTGCCGTGGCGTCTCGACACCACCGGCAAGGGCAGCCTGGACAACCTCGTCCTGTCCCCGTGCCCGGAGGTCCTGGCACCGCTCGGCGCCCACGAGGTGCGCATCGACGTGGAGGCCACCGGCCTCAACTTCCGGGACGTGCTGAACGCACTCGGCATGTACCCCGGCGAGTCCGGCCCGATGGGCACCGAGGCCACCGGCACGGTCACCGCCGTCGGCGAGGCCGTCACCGGCCTCGCGCCCGGCGACCGCGTCCTGGGCACCGTGCCCGGCGGCTTCGGCCCCGTCGTCGTCGCCGACGAGCACTACCTGGCCCGCGTCCCCGAGGGCTGGACCAAGGAGGAGGCGGCCTCGGTGCCGCTGGTGTTCCTCACCGCGCTGTACGCCTTCCGTGATCTGGCCGGTCTGTCGGCGGGGGAGCGGGTGCTGGTGCATGCCGGTGCCGGTGGTGTGGGGATGGCGGCGGTCCAGCTGGCGCGTCATCTGGGTGCCGAGGTGTTCGCGACGGCCAGTGAGGGCAAGTGGGGGGTTCTGCGGGGTCTGGGTCTGGACGAGGACCACATCGCGTCCTCGCGTGATGTGGGCTTCGAGGAGAAGTTCCGTGCGGTCACCGGTGGCCGTGGGATGGATGTGGTGCTGAACGCGCTGGCGGGTGAGTTCGTGGACGCGTCGTTGCGGATCACGGCGCCCGGTGGGCGGTTCCTGGAGATGGGCAAGACCGACGTCCGTGACCCGGGGTCGGTCGGCGGCGGTGTGCGCTACCGCGCCTTCGACCTCGGCGAGGCCGGACCCGAACGCAACAAGGCCCTGCTGGGCGAACTGCTGGGCCTGTTCGCCGAAGGCGCGCTCCAGCCGCTGCCGGTGCGCACCTGGGACGTGCGCCGGGCGCGTGAGGCGTTCCGCTTCATGAGCCAGGCCAAGCACGTGGGCAAGATCGTGCTCACCATGCCGCCCCGCTGGAACCCCGAGGGCACCGTCCTCATCACCGGCGGCACCGGCGCCCTCGGCGGACACCTCGCCCGCCGCTTCGCCGCCGCCGGCATGCGCCACCTGCTGCTCACCAGCCGCCGCGGCGCGGACGCCCCCGGCGCCGCCGAACTCGCGGCGGAACTGCGCGAACTGGGCGCGGAGGTGACCGTCGCCGCCTGCGACACCGCCGACCGCGCCGCCACCGCCGCCCTCATCGGCTCCGTACCGGCACAGCACCCGCTCACCGCGGTCGTCCACACCGCGGGCGTCCTCGACGACGGCGTGATCGCCTCGCTCACGCCCGAACGCCTCGCGGCCGTCCTGAGGCCGAAGGTGGACGCGGCCTGGCACCTGCACGAACTGACCCGCGACCTCGACCTCGCCGCGTTCCTGCCCTTCTCGTCCATCGCGGGCGTCATGGGCAGCCCCGGCCAGGGCAACTACGCCGCGGCCAACTCGTTCCTGGACGCGCTCACCCGCCACCGCCGCGAACTCGGCCTGGCCGGCACCTCCCTCGCCTGGGGACCGTGGGCCCATGACGGCGGCATGACCAGCACCCTCTCCGACACCGACATGCGCCGCATGCAGTCCGGCGGCCTCCCGCCGCTCGCCGTCGAACAGGGCCTGGAGCTGTTCGACATCGCCCGCGGCTCCGACGAGACCTTCCTCGTCCTGGTGGGTCTCGCCCCCGGCGCCATGCGCGGCGCGGCCCCCGAGGACCTGCCGCCGCTGTTCCGCTCCATGGTCCGCAGCGGCCGCCGCACCGCGGCCGCCACCGACGCGGCCGGCGCCGCGGCGGCGCTCGGCGCCAAGCTCGCCGGACTCGACGCCGCCGACCGCGTCCGCCACGTCACCGACCTGATCCGCGAACAGACCGCCCGGGTCCTCGGACACGCCTCGCCGAAGTCCGTCGACGTCACCCAGGAGTTCCGCGAACTGGGCCTGGACTCGCTGACCGCGCTGGAGCTGCGCAACCACCTCTCCACCGCGACCGGACTGCGCCTCCCGGCCACCCTGGTCTTCGACTACCCGACCCCCACGGCCCTGGCCGGACACTTCGTCTCCGAACTGACCGGCGACGACACCCCGCAGGGGCCGTCCCTGCTCGCCGAACTCGACCGGCTCGACGCGCTCCTCGCGACGGACGACCCGGACGAGATCACCCGCGCGGGCCTCGCCCTGCGCCTGGGACGGATGCTGGACAAGGTGCGCGGCGCCGCACCGGACCCGGCCGGCCCGGGTGTCGCCGACGACTTCGAGTCGGCCAGCGCCGACGAGGTCCTCGCGTTCATCGACAACGAGCTCGGCCGCCTGGGCGACCGCTGAGACGAGCTTGATCCACCACAGGAAGGTTCCCCCCGTCATGCCCGATGACAAGAAGCTCGTCGACTACCTCAAGTGGGTCACGGCCGATCTGCACAAGACCCGGCGCCGCCTGGAGGAGACCGAGGCGGAACGCCGCGAGCCCATCGCCGTCGTCGGCATGGCCTGCCGCCTGCCCGGCGGCGTGAACTCCCCGGAGGACTACTGGCGGCTCCTCGACGAGGGCCGCGACGGCATCACGCCCTTCCCCGACGACCGCGGCTGGGACCTCGACGCCCTCAACGGCGAAGGCGCCGGCAGCAGTGCCGCCGCCGAGGGCGGATTCGTCGACGCAGCCGCCTTCGACGCCGGCTTCTTCGGGATCTCACCCCGCGAGGCCGTCGCCATGGACCCCCAGCAGCGCATCCTCCTGGAGACCTCCTGGGAGGCCGTCGAGCGGGCCGGCATCGACCCGGTCTCGCTGCGCGGCAGCCGTACCGGCGTCTTCGTCGGCACCGCCGGCGTCGACTACGTCGGCGTCGTGATGAACTCCCGCGAGGACGCCGAGGGGCACGCCACCACCGGACTCACCGCCAGTGTCGTCTCCGGCCGCCTCTCCTACGCCTTCGACCTCGCGGGCCCCGCCGTCACCGTCGACACCGCCTGCTCGGCGTCCCTGGTCGCCATCCACCTGGCCGCCCAGGCCCTGCGCAACGGCGAGTGCGGCCTCGCCCTGGCCGGCGGCGTCACCGTGATGTCCACTCCCATGGGCTTCTCCGGCTTCACCCGCCAGGGCGGCATCTCCACCAGCGGCCGGTGCAAGGCCTTCGCGGACGCCGCCGACGGCACCGGCTGGTCCGAGGGCGCCGGCGTACTCGTCCTGGAACGCCTCTCCGACGCCCGCCGCAACGGCCACCAGGTCCTCGCCGTGGTCCGGGGCTCGGCCGTCAACCAGGACGGCGCCTCCAACGGGCTCACCGCCCCCAACGGGCCCTCCCAGCAGCGCGTCATCCGCCAGGCCCTGGCCGGCGCCGGGCTCTCCGCCGCCGACGTGGACGCCGTCGAGGCGCACGGCACCGGCACCCCGCTCGGCGACCCCATCGAGGCCCAGGCCCTGCTCGCCACCTACGGCCAGGGCCGGCCCGAGGACCGGCCGCTGCTGCTGGGCTCCGTGAAGTCGAACATCGGGCACTCCCAGGCCGCCGCCGGTGTCGCCGGCGTCATCAAGACCGTCCTCGCCCTCCGGCACGGCGTCCTGCCCAAGTCCCTGCACATCGAACGGCCCTCCACGCACGTCGACTGGGAGGCCGGCAACGTACGCCTGCTCACCGAGGCCACTCCGTGGCCGGAGACCGGGAGGCCGCGGCGCGCCGGCGTCTCCTCCTTCGGCATCAGCGGCACCAACGCCCACCTCGTCATCGAGCAGGCGCCCGAGGCCGAGGAGGCCACCGGCGACGAGGCGGACGAGCCCGGAGCCACGCCCGCCGTGGCCCCCACCGTCGTGCCCTGGACGGTGTCGGCCAAGACCCGGGACTCCCTGGACGCCCAGATCGCCCGGCTCACCGACGTCACCGGCGCCACGGCCCTGGACATCGGCCACTCCCTGGCCACCGGCCGCTCCGCCTTCGAGCACCGGGCGGTGCTGCTGGCGGGGGGTGAGGGTGAGCCGGTGGAGGTGGCTCGTGGCCGGGCCGTCGAGCGGACCCTGGCGGTGCTGTTCTCCGGTCAGGGGTCGCAGCGGGCGGGGATGGGGCGTGAGCTGTATGCCCGTTTCCCGGTGTTCGCGCAGGTGCTCGACGAGATCCTCGTGCTGCTGGATCCGCAGCTCGACCGCCCGTTGCGCGAGGTGCTGTTCGCACCCGAGGGTACGGAGGAGGCCGCGCTCCTGGACACCACCGGTTACACGCAGCCCGCGCTGTTCGCGGTCGAGGTGGCGTTGTTCCGGCTGGTGGAGTCGTGGGGTGTCACCCCTGAGTTCGTCGCGGGTCATTCGATCGGTGAGATCGCGGCGGCGCATGTGGCGGGGGTGTTCTCGCTGGAGGACGCGTGCGCGTTGGTGGCGGCTCGGGCGCGGTTGATGCAGGAGCTGCCCGCCGGTGGTGCGATGGTCGCCGTGCAGGCCA
>NZ_JBSICH010000064.1:0-9536 GCF_053613315.1 Streptomyces sp. JK94
CCGAGCCACAGGGCGTGTCCCTATAGGGGCCTTGCCGAGTTTCAGGCGCCATCACGGTTCAGACCGCCCGAGCGGGCCGGTGCCATCCACCCAGCACGTCACCACGCGGGAGGCGAACCACCATGACGACCAGAGAGCGCAGCACCTCCTCCAGTACGGATCCGCCGGTTCGGGGCGAGGTCGTGCTGGGCGTGGACACGCACGGCGAGGTGCATGTTGCCGCCGCGGTCTCCCCGCTCGGGAAGGTCCTGGGAACCGAGTCCTTTCCGGCCACGGTGGCCGGCTACCGACAACTGCTTGTCTGGGCCCGCAAGCGGGGGACGGTGCGCCGGGCCGGCGTGGAGGGCACCGGCACCTTCGGCGCGGGCCTGTCCCGCTACCTGGTGACCCAGCGGATTCAGGTGTTCGAAGTGAACCGGTCCGACCGCTTGGCCCGCCGGCTGCTCGGCAAGTCGGACCCGCTCGACGCCCAGGCCGCAGCGCGAGCCGTGCTCAGTGGTCGCGCCCGAGCCCGGGCGAAATCCGGCGACGGTCCGGTGCACAGCGCCCGGATCTACAAACTCGCCAAGGACTCCGCGGTCAAGGCCCGCACCCAGGCGATCAACCAGCTCAAGGCCGTCCTGGTCATCGCCGGCCCCGCCCTGCGGGAACGCATGTCGAGCCTCGGCAACGCCGAGCTGTTCCGCACCTGTGCGCGCCTCGGCCCACCCGACGGTGGGGGAGACGAGGACGCGGTGGCCCAAGCCACCCACATGACATTACCTGCTCGCCGAACGCATCGAGCAGCTCACCGAGCAGATCGATGAGCTGAACCAACGACTGACCCGGCTCGTCGAACGCCACGCCCCACAGCTGCTCGTACCGGTGGGCATCGGTCCGGACAGCGCCGTCACCCTGCTGATCACCATGGGGGACAACCCTGAGCGGCTCGACACCGAGGCGTCCTTTGCTGCCCTTTGCGGAGTCAGCCCCATCGAGTACTCCTCCGGCCAGCGGAGCACGCGCCGGCTCAACCACGGCGGCGACCGGCAGGCCAACGCCGCCCTGCACCGCATCGTCTTCACCCGCCTGCGCCACGACCCGCGCACCCGGGCGTACTACGAACGCCGCACCCAGGAGGGCAAGACCCGACGCGAGATCATCCGATGCCTCAAGCGGTATGCCGCCCGCGAGGTCTTCAACCTGGTCAGACCGGTCTCCCTTGCCCCCGCGTTATAGGGGCGTCTGTGATACGCGGGTGATACGGCGAGGCCCCACCGAGGTCCGTCATGGCGGGAACTCTGAGCGGATCCGTGAGACGGCGAAGCCGCACCGGAGCACTCCGGTGCGGCTTCGCCGGGAGATCGAACGTGCTGGCGTGCACGATGCGATCGGTGCCTCGTTCGGTCCGTGCGCCTGTGACTCTCTCGGGTGCTTGATTTGTGATCACACCTTGCCCACTCGTCCGTGTGAGAGGTGCTTGCTCCTCCGACGCAGCCGGTCATGTGGGGGCGGGAAGTGGCGATCTTCGGCCGAGGTGGTTTCTGACCGCTGCCTTTCTGATCCAGGATCGGGTAATTCGGCTGCTCAGCCCTGTGTGCGAAGAGACATGAAAAAGTCGTCGATATCCATGATTTCTTCGTCTGTGAGGGAGGGTGCCTGCCAATCAGTTCTCGCGCCGTGTTCCATGAACGCGGAAGGAAGGCGCGTGCCGTAGGTTTCCACGTACTCGGCTGTGTCGCGCCGCCAGTAATAGGCGCCGTCACTGTGAAGGGCGGATCCGCCCATGACCGAGAACTTCTGATCCACGACATCTTCAGTGAGTCCCATGAGAGCGATGATCACGGGTGCCGCTCTCAGATATTCTGCTACACGTGGGCGTTCGTGGAGGGGCATGTGACCGGAGAGTGCCTTGATCTCCTCTGCGTTGCGGCTGAAGTGGGACTGGCCGGAGATGCTGCCGAACAAGCCGAGGGGGTGGCTTGACGCATGCGATGTCCTCCTGGCCGGACTGTTGGCGGCGGTGGATGTGGTCACGTCAGCGCACGCGGGGGCGCCCGGAACGCGGTTCCGGGCGCCCCCGCCGGGCTGCTGTCGGGCTGTTCCGGGCCCGTTCACTTCGGGTCGCCCAGGCTGCCCTCGGGCCATTCACGGACCTTGTCGGTCCGTGGATCGAGGTCTGCTTGATGGCCGCTCGCGTCCTTCACTTCCACGCCACCGAGAGCGTCGGAAAGTTCGTCCGCGGCCTTGCATGTGCCGTGGCAGGTCACCAGCTGGATGGGACCGCCGTCGGATCGTGGCCTTTCCGTAGGTGTCGGAGGCCACGATCCGACGCGGATCAATCGGCCAGGGTCAGTTCTCCAGCCGTTTCGATCCCTGCCGTCCGTGCTGCCGCGCGGCAGAACTCCTCGGGCGGGCAGTAATGGTGCGCCGTCATGTAGTGGATCACCAGGTTCGGCGCCGCGTAGCGCGTGCCGTCGGCTCCCTGCACCCGAATCTCCGCCGATCCGAGCCACACCTCGGTGTCCCCGGCGGGGCCGCCGAGGACGACGGGACGGTCGATGCCACAGAACTCACAGTGGTGGACGCCGCGCATCTGGTTGTCGTAGGCGGCGCTGAGGACCTTCAACGCGTCCACTACGCGCTCATCCACGACTCCCGTGCGGTAGCCGTGCTCCGGCGCCAGCCAGCCGACGTTGAGCATCTCCTGGTCCGACTCGTCGTAGGAGTAACGGGTCAGGTCGGGGTAGTAGGTCATGCGTCGCTCCTCAACGACGGGGGTCGCAGTGCTTCCGGCAGATCGCCAGGTGTACCGGGCCCATGTTGGGTTTGAGGATCTCACTGAGCAGCGTGTCCTTGCTCACCGTGATCGAGCCGTTCATCATCCTGAGGTCGTGGCCCGGAGCCACGGTGTAGTCGGGAAGTGTCTTACCGGGACCGACGATCTCTGTGGGCTTGATCTTCTTTCCCTGTTCGACTGCGAGTCCGACGGACTGGCGAAGACCCAAGCCGTCCTCCACGTAGAAGTAGCCCCAGGTGCCGCTTGGCATCTGCGTGTCGCCGGTGCCACGGACGTACCAGCCGTGACCTGCGATCACGGCTTGGCCGTCAGGACGTCCACCGGGGAGTCGTTCGGCGGCCGGGCCGACACCCTTGCCGTGCGTGGGGATGTCGTGCCCGCGTACCTCGGGCGCCACGGCCGCCCGCCGCCAGCCGGTGAGGCCGCCGATGCCTACGAGGGCGATCTGCTCGGTCAGTTCTTCGGCGGTTTCGGCGTACAGGTCGGCGAGGGCGTCGCAGCCCTGCTGGCGGAGCATGTATTCGGCGCGGTAGAGGCGGTAGGCGGGGCGGACGGGGAGGTACTTGTCGACGAAGGCGCCGGCGCCGCCGTTCTGGCCGGTGAATGCGTCGTACGCGTCTCCGAGGAAGACGAAGGGGGACTTGAAGACGTCGACGAAGGCGTCGCCGAAGATGCCCGCTGCTTCGCCGAGGCTGTCGACGCGGTCGTTGTTGGGGTCGTCGGGGGTCAGTCCGCTGGGGTCGGTCAGGAGGGTGGGGACGTTGTCGGCGTAGGCGTAGGGCGATATGTACGGCGTGGTCTGGGCGCGGGTGGCGGGGTCGGGTCGGGTGAAGCGGCCGGTGGTGGTGTTGTACTGGCGGGCGTGGAGGTCGAGGTTGCCTGTGGTGGTTTCGTAGCGGGCGCCGGTGTAGGAGGGAGGGCTTGCGGGGGCGCCGCCGGTGGTGGTGCCCAGGACCCGGGTGCCGAACGGGTCGTAGGCCCAGCGCTGGTAGAGGGTGCCGGTGCTGTTGGTGACGTCGACCGGTGAGCCCTGGGTGTCGTGGTGGTAGTAGAAGAGCGCACCTGTGCCGGTCTTGACGGAGGTGGGCTGGCCGAGGGGGTCGTAGCGGAAGGACTGCTTGATGGTCCAGGCGCTGTCGTATTCGGTGGCCAGGATCGGCAGCGGGGCGTTGGGGTCCCACTGGGTGCGGTGGGTGACCGCGCCGTCCTTGAGGGTGGCGACCTGGTTACCGCTGGCGTCGTGGTCGTAGGTGTAGGCGGCGCCCGCGACGGTGGCGGCGGAGATCTGCCCGGCCAGGTCGTAGGTGTAGGTGTCGGCGCCCTTCTTGGTCTGGTTGCCTTCGGCGTCGTAGTCGTAGGCGGTGGTCGTGGTGCCAGTGGTGGTGGAGGTGAGCTGGTCGGCCGCGTCGTAGGTGTAACTGGTGGAGGTGGTGCCGAGGGTGGAGGTCAGGCGGTTGCCGACCTTGTCGTAGGTGTAGGACGTGGTACGGCTCGCGGCGCAGCCGGCGACCCAGGGCTGGGGGAAGCAGCCGGAGGTGAGGCGGCCTGCGGTGTCGTAGGTGAGGTCGTAGCCGGTCGTGCCGACGTTGGCGCGGGTGATGTCGACGTGGGTGGGCAGGCCCGCGGGGGAGAGGGTGTGCGCGGTCTTGGTGACCGTGGTGCCGGCCTTGGCGGAGGTGACGGCGGTGAGGCGGCCGGCCCGGTCGTAGGCGCGGTCCTCGGTCTCGGTGTTGGGCAGCGCGGACTTGGTGAGGTTGCCGGCCGGGTTCCAGGTGTACGTGGTGGTCTTGCCGTCGGCCAGCATCGTGGCGGTGCGGCCGTCGTTGTCGTACGTGTACGTGATCGTGTTGCCGTCGGAGTACTTGCGGGTGAGCATCTGCCCGGCGGCGTCGTAGGTGTAGGCGAAGCCGCGGGTCTTGGTGAGGTTGCCGACCGCGTCGTAGACGAAGTCCTCGGAGATCTTCGAATTGGCGCGGGCGGTCAGCTGTCCGGCGTTGTCGTAGCCGAACGTCGCGTCGGGGGTGGAGTCGGAGTGGTCGACCTTGGTGAGCAGGCCGCGCGGGTTGTAGATGTAGCCGGTGGATCCGCGGGGCGTGGTCTTTTTGGTGAGGTTGCCGGCGGCGTCGTAGGCGTAGGTGGTCTCCCGCTTCAGCGGGTCGGTGACCGAGGTGAGGCGGCGGGCCGCGTCGTAGCCGTACGTGGTGACGTGCCCGTTGGCGTCGGTACGCTCGGTGACGTTGCCCACTGTGTCGTAGCCGTACGTGGTGACTGCACCGCCCGGAGCGGTGACTTCGGTCAGCCGGTCCAGCTTGTCGTAGCCGTAGGCGGTGGCGCGCTTGTCGGCGTCCGTCTGCTTGACGACGTTGTTCACGGCGTCATAGGCGGTGGTGGTCACGCCGCCGAGCGGGTCGGTGACCGTGGTGGGGTTGCCGGCCGGGGCGTAGCCGTAGGTGGTCGTGTACTGGGCCGGGTCTGCGCCGGTGGCGTTGCCGCGCGGATCGACCGCGGTGGCTTGGCGGCCGTCGGCGTCGTAGGTCCAGCTCTCCTTGTGGCCGAGCGGGGAGGTGCGGCTGAGCAGGTTGCCGTCGGCGTCGTAGGCGTTGGTGGTGGTCTTGCCCAGCTGATTGGTGCTGCTGGTCAGCCGGTTGTTCTTGTCGTAGACGGAGGTGACCGTCTCGCCTGCGGCGTCGGTGATCTTGGTGACGTTGTCGTTGGCGTCGTAGGTGTAGCTGGTGGTGTGGTCCAGCGGGTCGGTGACCGTGAGGGGCCGGTTGATCGCGTCGTAGGTCGTGGTGGTGGACGCGCCGGTCGGGCCGGTGACCTCGATGGTGTTGCCGGCCGCGTCGTAGGTGTAACTCGTGGTGTGGGCGGCCGGGTCGGCGCCGGTGACGTTGCCGCGCGGCGAGACGCTGCTCAGCAGGCGGCCCACCTTGTCGTAGGTGTAGGTGGTCTTGCCGCCGGTCGCGTCGGTCTGGGAGGACAGGCGTCCGCTCGCGTCATAGGTGCGGGTGACGAAGTTGCCGGACGGGTCGGTGGTCCGGGTCAGGTGCCCGGCGTCGTCGTAGACGAACGTGGTGGTGTCGCCCGCCGGATTCCTGGCCGACGTCAGCTGCTCGGCCCCGTTGTACTGGTAGGTCGTGGTGCGGCCCAGCGGGTCGGTGGCCGAGCTGAGCAGGCCGCGGCCGTCGTAGGCGTATGTCGTGGTGTGGTCGGCCGGGTCGGCGTCGGTGGCGTTGCCGCGCGGGTCCGTCTTCGTCAGGATCCGGCCGGCCTTGTCGTAGGTGAACGTGTCTTCTCACCCAGCGGCGTGGTGACCGAGGTCCGGTTGCCGGCCGTGTCGTAGCCGTATGTGGTGACCTTGCCGCGCGGCGTTGTCACGGTCTCCAGCGAACCGAGCGGGGTGTACGTGTAGGCGGTCTTGCCGTCCAGCGGGTCCGTGGTGGACGTCAGCTGGTTCGACGTGTTGTAGGTGTACGTCGTCTTGTTCTTGCGGCCGTCGGTGTGACTGGTGATGTTGCCCGCACCGTCGTAGGTCCAGCTCTCCACGTAACCAAGCGCGGACGGGGCGCTACGGGTGAGCATCCGCCCGGCGCTGTCGTACGTCATCTCCGTGGTGTTGCCGCGCTGGTCGGTGATGGCGACGGGCCGCAGATGGCGGTCGTAGTCGTAGGCGATGCTCTTGCCGTACGGGTCGATGGTCTCCATCAGGACGTTGCCGGCGTACACGTCGGTCCACACGCCGCCGTCGGGCGCTGTGGTGTGCGACTCGCTCTTGCCGTCCCAGGTGAACGTCGTGGTCTTGCCGTTCTGATCCGTCTGGGACTTGATACGGCCCGCGGTGTCGTAGACGTTGGTGACCTCGCCGCCCGCCGGGTCCGTGTAGGAGGACAGTCGCTTGTTCGCGTCGTAGGCGTACGACGACGTCCGGCCGGCCGGGTCGGTCACCGACGTCAGCAGACCGCCGGTGTAGCCGTACGACACCGACGTGCCGTCCGGCAGGCCCACTTCGGACAGCAGCCCGTCGGCACCGGGTGTGAACGTGGTGGTGCGGCCGGCGGCGTCCTTGACGGAGGCGAGCTTGCCGGACGCGTACGTCAGGGTCAGTCCCTTGCCGGCTCTGTCGACCACGGAGGTGAGCTGGCCGCTGCTGTTGAACGTCCGCTTGGTGTGGTCCGGCGTGGTGATCGTGTAGGCGCTCGCGCCCTTGACCAGCTTGGCCGCCGACCCGGCCGGGGCGGCGTACGTGCCGTCACTGTTCTGGGTGAAGACGAACGACGCTCCGTCGTCCGTCCGGTAGGTCACCTTCCCCGTCGCCACGGTCAGCTTGGCATCGAACGGCGTCGCCCAGCCGCGCCCCAACAGACCGACGGCACTCGAGTCGGAGCGGTAGGTGCGCTCCAGGGCCAAAGGCACACCGGGGCTCACCAGGGAGGCGTCGGTGAGCTGTTCGAAGAACATGCCGGTGGCCGTGTTGACCGGGTCTGCTCGGTGCGCCTGTGCGTAGCAGGTACAGATTCCCGCCTGCGCACCGGGGATCACCGGAGTGTAGAACGCCTCCACCAGCGGCGAGGTGGTGCCGCCCGGACTCGACGTCCCGTCGGCGCTGTTGAGGAAGACCCAAGCGTAGTACTCCTTGCCGTCCTCGAGGATTCCGCCCAGCGCGCTGCCGGCCCACCAGAAACACTGGTCCGTGGGATAGGAGTTGCTCGCCCACCAGTCGTAACACCAGGCCCCGGTGTCCGGGGTGTCACTGCTGGGGTCGTCCGTGGACTTCTTGATCTCCTGCTGCACGACGGGGTAGCCGCCCTCATCCAGGACGTACAGCCACATCCCGGTATACGAATCCCCCCGCTTGGGCAGCTTCACCTGCCCGCCGATCGACAACATGCCCGGGTACGCGGTGGCCCAGGACGACACCCACGTCGGGTTCTCGGCCGCCGCGGCGAGGGGCTGCAGAGCCACCTTCGACTCGGCGGCGGGCCCACGCTCCACGCGGTTCTTGTCCGGCCGGCTGTGGGGCTCGTCCCTGGGCTTCTTCTCCGGCGCGTTCATGTACTCGCGCATCGGCGACCGTTCGTGCCGGTCCTCGTCGACCTGCCTGCGCCGCTCGGCCAGCGTCATGGCCTCGGGGGGCTTGGGCAGGTCGGCAGCTGTCCGGACCTGCGCCTGTGCGATGGTCGCGGTGGCTGTGGAGGGCAGACGGTCCCGGGGCAACGCCCAGGAGGGGACGACACCCGCTATCACCAGTAGAGCCAGGGTCAGAAAGGCCGTGACGAGTCTTCGCGCTTGTGTGCGCACAGTGCATCACCTGTGGGTCAGGAGTGAAGAGAGGTCGCGGTGATGCATGATCAGGAGAACCCTCGAACTAACGTGCTGCGGGAATCGGGGCCGAAACGCGACGGGGTCCCCCCTCGCCCTGGCCATGGGTCTGCTGGCTGAGTGGACGAAGGACTCCGCTTGGCCGCTCGATTCGGCGCGAAGGTGATCCCGAGCGCGAGACGGTGTGGGTAAACGGACCCTCGACGGTGAGTTAAGGGCAGGCAGCGGGCCGGAAACGGAAGAAGGGGCTGCTTGAGCGGGATCTTTCTCCGGCCTCGGGCAGGCGATACACCTGTCTGCCACACCTGAGGGATTGATTGCCGACCCGCTGGGCGCTCACAGCCGTCACCCCGACGTACTACCGTGATCACCTACCCTTGGAGGGTCCCCCAACCGCAGGGTGAGTACAGCGGCGGCCCGGGCGCGTGTCCCCGCGAAGCAGAGTTCGCCCTTGTGCCGGTCGGCCCACCGGCGGATCCGCCAGTCACCCGCTCCGAACTCGGCGATGCAGACAGTGGGCGGTGAGTGGACGGACGGCTTCGTGAGCGAGCAGGCAGTTGGCGCTGCGGCCGTAGGCGACGACGTCCGTCTTCTCGGGCAATTTGTCCAGGCGCGGTTCAAGTTCGTCCAGTGGCAGAGAGCGGGCTCCGGGGATATGGCCGGCGGCGTACTCCTCTGCGGGGCGTACGTCGATCAGGCAGACGTTCGTGCTGTTCATCCGGTAGAGCAATTGCTGACGGGTGAGTGGCATGGTGTCCGCCGACCCCAGGTAGACGGCCCGGGCATGATTGGCCTCGCCAAGATGTTCATGGGCCACCTGTTGGAGCAACTCGACCAGAGCGACTACGTCATCGCTTGCCAGTCGGTAGCGGACGCGCGCCCTCGCGTCGAGAGGTGACGACCCCAGCGTGCGGGCCCTGCCGCTTATCGCCGTGGACGACGTCCAGGTAAAGCCGGCGAGGATCTCGCGCAGCCGCTACAGGACTTGTGTGGCCGACTGCTTACCGAACGAGAGTTCGAGGCCGTTCGTTCCGTGGTCGATGAAGGATTGCCGGTAAGGCGGGTCACAGGCTGTCTGTCAATGCCGGTCACGAGTGGGCGAGAAGTCAACTCATTGTCAGTGCGTCCGGGGCAGGTTGAGTGCCGGTTCGGACGAAGCCATCCGGTTGTGGTCGGGTCATGCCGTTGTGCCGGGAGCAGTGGGACGGTGGCGCGGTGCCGTCCCGGACGGGGTCTGACTCATGAGATCTTTGACCGACGTGTCCAGTCACAGGCGTGTCGACTGCCGTTGCGGGATGGTTTTTGCTGTCACCGAGCCACAGGGCGTGTCCCTATAGGGGCCTTGCCGAGTTTCAGGCGCCATCACGGTTCAGACCGCCCGAGCGGGCCGGTGCCATCCACCCAGCACGTCACCACGCGGGAGGCGAACCACCATGAC
>NZ_JBSICH010000065.1:0-9240 GCF_053613315.1 Streptomyces sp. JK94
ACTGGCTCTAACAAAAGCTGCTGATCATGAGGCTGTCGGCCGCTCTGCCCGTATGTCTGGGCATGGGAAACCGTCAGTCGCGGCCGTGGATCGTGTCGGACGAACTGTGGTCGCTGGTCGAGCCGTTGCTGCCGCAGCCGGGTCCGAAGAAGGCCGAGGGCAGACCGCGGGTGCCAGACCGGCAGGCCCTGTGCGGCATCCTCTTCGTCCTGCACACCGGAATCCAGTGGGAGTACCTGCCCCAGGAACTCGGCTTCGGCTCGGGCATGACCTGCTGGCGGCGCCTTGCGGCCTGGAACGAGGCCGGCGTCTGGGACCAGCTGCACCAGCTGCTGCTGAACGAGCTGCGGTCGAAGAACCAGCTGGACTGGGAACGGGCGGTGATCGACTCCTCGCATGTGCGGGCCGCCCGACGGGGCCCAAAAGCGGGCCCAGCCCGGTCGACCGCGCACGGCCGGGCAGCAAACACCACCTCATCGTCGACGGCCAGGGCATCCCGCTCGCGGTGTCGCTGACCGGCGGCAACCGCAATGACGTCACCCAACTCGAGCCGCTGCTCGACAAGATTCCCGCCGTCGCGGGCCGGGTCGGCAGGCCGCGCCGGCGCCCGGATGCACTGCTGGCCGACCGCGGCTACGACCACGACAAGTACCGCCGCCTGCTCTGGCAGAGAGGCATACGCCCCGTGATCGCGAAGCGAGGCGAGCCGCACGGCACCGGCCTGGGCACCTTCCGCTACGTCGTTGAGCGCACGATCGCCTGGCTCCACGGCTTCCGCCGCCTGCGCATCCGCTGGGAACGACGCGACGACATCCACGAAGCATTCCTGGGCCTCGCCGTCTGCCTGATCACCCACCGCCACGTCCAGCGGCTTTGTTAGGACCTCTAAGTAGCTGTTGTCGTTCCGATCTTGAGGGGTGGGTGTCGAACGGGAGTCTCGTTCGGGTGATCGCGGCCGGCCACGGGCATGAAGGCAGGGCCTCTTGGTAGCTCGGGGTTGCGAAGCCGACCGAGATCCAGGAGACCCTGTTGCCGCAGTTGTACGTGCTCGCGCCGGTGGAGTTCAACTCGGCTGCTCCGTCGTGTGATTGTGTCGCTCACCGGTTCGGGAATGCGGCCGATCACCCGGAACGTGTTCGGCGGTACCCCTCGGATATGACGGACGCGGAGTGGGCCGTGGTCCGGCCGCTGCTGCCGGTGCCGGGCTGGCTGCGGGGCCGCGGCGGACAGCCGGAGGCGTACTGCCACCGAGCGATGCTGGACGCTGTGCGCTATCTCGTGGACAACGGCGTCAAGTGGCGGGCGATGCCCAGCGACTTCCCGCCGTGGGACCGGGTCTACGCGTTCTTCCGCCGTTGGCGCGACCACGTGCTGGTCAGAGAGTTCCACGACCGGCTGCGCGGCCGGGTCCGCCTGGAGGCGGGGCGGGATGCCGAGCCGAGTGCGGGAGTGATCGATTCTCAGTCAGTCAAAGCGGACGCGGTTGTCGGCACGGACAGCCGGGGCTTCGACGGCGGGAAGCTGATCAACGGGCGCAAGCGGCACGTCGTGGTCGACACCCTGGGGCTGCTGCTGGGCGTGATGGTCACGAGCGCGGGCATCGGTGACCGCGCCGCCGCGAAGGTGCTGCTGGAGCAGGTGGCCGACGCGCATCACCGGCTGGAACTCGTCTGGGCCGACGGCGGTTACACCGGCAGCCTCGTCGAGCACTGCCTGGCCGCGTTCGCCCTGGTCCTGGCGATCGTCAAGCGAAGCGACGACACGCGTGGGTTCGTGGTGCTGCCCAAGCGGTGGATCGTCGAGCGTCTCTTCGCCCACCTGATGCGAAGCCGTCGCCTGGTGCGCGACTTCGAACGCCGCACCACCAGCGCCGAGGCGATGGTCTACTGGTCGATGACCATGGTCATGACCCGCCGCCTGGCCCGTTCACGCCCGGCGCGAGCGTGAACCGGCCCGGCGCCGGCTCGGCCAGCCAGCCCCGCGCGACCAGACGTTTCGCCTTCGACCGCAACGCCTCCACCTTCGCGGGCACCACGTCCATGCTGAAGGCGGCGGTCATCTCCTGGCAGGTCAGCGGGCCCTGGCCGAGACGGACCCGGTCCGCGAGTGCGGCCAGGACGCGCTGATAGTCCGCCGACAGTGCCGTCCGTGGCAGCCCCATGAGTAATGCTGACCTCTTCGCCGACCCCTTCCCCGTCTACGCGCAGTTCCGCGAGAACGATCCCGTGCATCGCTCGGACATGTACGGAGGGTCGTGGGTGTTCTTCGCCTACGAAGACGTCGAAGCCCTGCTGACGGACGGACGCCTCACGAACGACCGGGCGGAACTTCCCCTCAAGGCTCTTCCGCCGGAACAGCGGGGACGAGCCGTGTCTCCTTCGACAGGGCGGCGGCCCAGCCTACGATCCGGCGGGAGAAGGTGTCCACGACGAACGCGACGTAGACCACTCCCGACCAGGTGCTGACGTGGGTGAAGTCGGCGACCCAGCAGCGGTTCGGGGCCGGTGCGACGAACTTGCGGTCCAGCAGGTCCGGCGCCCGCTCGACGGAGCTGTCCGCCATCGTGGTGATGACCTTCTTCCCGCGCACGGCACCGGTGACGCCGAGCTCGCGCATCAGGCGTTCGACCGTGCACCGGGCCACGACGTGACCCTGGCGGTGCAGCTCGCGCCAGACCTTCCTGGCCCCGTAGACACGGTAGTTGGACTCGAAGACCTGCCGGATGAGCGGCTTCAGCTCCGCATCGCGGACCGTGCGAGCGGACGGGGCCTGGAGTCGTTTGTGGTGGGCGTAATAGGTAGAGGGGGCGCTCTTGCAATCGTGCTCGGTGAGCACGCGGCAGATCGGCTCGACACCGCCGAAGCGGGCCCGGTGCTCGTCGATGAACGCTACGAGCGAGTGTGTGGCCGGTCGAGCTCGGCCGCGAAGAAAGACGCCGCAGCCTTCAGGATGTCGTTCGCCCGCTTCAGCTCGGCGATCTCCTTCTTCATCGCCTTGACCTGCGCGGACTCCTCCGTGGTCGTCCCCGGACGCCGCCCGGAGTCGACCTCGTCCCGCTTTACCCAGTTCCGCAGGGTCTCGGCCGAACCGATCCCGAGTTTCTGGGCGACCGCCCGCAGCGCGACCGACTCGTGCGGATAGTCACCACGGACCTCGGCGACCATACGGACCGCTCGTTTGCGCAGCTCAACGGGATAAGAGGAGGGACGTGCCATGACTCAATCCTTTCACGGAATCGAGTCTCTACCGAACCCGGGGCGATTCAGTGGACCGAGTGCCGGTCGACGATCAGGTGGACCTTGTGGTCGAAGTGCCCGACGATCCGGGCGAGGAAGCGGCACATGACCGTCGCGTCGAACGCCTCGGTGAAGACCATGAAGTGCATCCGGCCGCGGGTGCTGATCGCGGACATCGCGTTCACGGAGAACCGGTTCCGCGTGCGGCGAACCACCGGAGTCTTCCCCTTCATGCCCCAGGTGCGGCCGATGACCTGATCCGAGCGGATCCCGACCTGGTCGGCGAACAGGATCTCGCCGTCATCAGCCTTCGCCCGGGCCCAGATCGCCGGCCAGGTCTCCTCGTGCCACGTTCGGACCGCTTCCGGGATCCTGTTCGACAGCCCGCTTGTCCGGCCGCTGGAAGGTCAGCCCCCAGCGCTTGAGGTACTTGCCCACCCCGGGCTCGGTGAAGCGGACTTCGGATCAATATGCGGTGCTGAACCATATCGAAATGGGGCAGCGACATAAACCGCATGCTGCCCTTAATTTGGGTAAACGCCCTCTGAGTATTCGAATCACGCAATGCGCGCACATCGCCATGAAGTGACTGATGGTTCACTCATTTGGAGTAATTCGTTAACCTCGAAAAGATCAACTAGCGTTACAGTGCGGGAGATTCATTCCGCACTGTGCGGCAAGAAAGGGCATTGCTATGACTGCTATGTACGATCGCTTGGCCGAGCTGCTGACGAACAAACTCGGTGTCGACGCTGCGGAGTTGCATCCCGCCGCCACGTTCGAGGAACTCGACGTCGATTCGCTCGCCCTCGTCGAACTCACCGACATCATCGAAGGTCAGCTCGGAATCGTCATGGCGGAAGGTGAGATCAGGAAGGGAGCAACGCTGGCCGAAGCCGCGCAAGCCCTCGACATACACGCGGCCGCCGACCGGTGAGCCGTGAAGTGGCCGTGACGGGGCTGGGGTTGGTATCGCCCGCCGGTGTGGGAACTGAACTGACTTGGCGAGGTGTCTGCGCAGGTGTCGGCACCGCCACCGAGGACCCTGCTCTGGCCTCCGCCCCGGTGGGAATCTCCTGCCGCGTCCCTTCGTACGATGCGGACGCCCAATTCGGTGCGGCCGAGGCGTGGCGTCTGGACAGGTTTGTCCAACTGTCGCTCCTGGCCGCCCGGGAGGCAGTGTCCGACTCGGGTCTGGAGCCCGCCCACTGGGACGGAACCCGGGTGGGCGTGGTGATCGGCTCGGCGGCAGGCGGTGTGGCCACCTTCGAAAGCCAGCACGCCGGCTTCCTGGAGAGGGGGCCCAAGGGAGTATCCGCGCTCTTCCATCCCATGGCGCTGGTCAACATGGTCTCCGGCCGACTCGCCATCGAATTCGACGCCACCGGCCCCAACCTGGTGACGGCCACTGCTTGCGCGTCGGGTGCCACCGCGATCGGTGTCGCACGCGACCTGCTGGTCTCGGGTGCCTGCGACGTGGTGATCGCCGGTGGCACGGAAGCCGCGATCTCGCCCACATTCGTCACCGGCTTCGCCCGGATGGGAGCATTGTCCCGTCAGTCCGCGCGACCTTCCAGTGCATCCCGGCCCTTCGACGCGAACCGCGACGGCTTCGTCATCGGCGAAGGAGCGGGGGTACTGATCCTGGAGCGCCTCGACCATGCCCGACGGCGCGGCGCGGACGTACGGGCAAAACTCGTCGGGTACGGAGCATCAGCAGACGCCAGCCACGTCACCGCCCCGCACCCGCAGGGGCGGGGGATTGAACAGGCGATGCGCCGTGCCTGTACGGACGCCGGGTTGCAGCCGGAGCAGGTCGGACATATCAACGCCCACGGCACCTCGACCCAGCTGAACGATGCCGTGGAAGCGGAGGCGATCCGGCGCCTCTTCGGAGCGGAAGTCCCTGTGACATCCACCAAAGGGGTCACCGGTCACACCCTTGGCGCGGCCGGCGCGATCGAGGCGGCACTGACTGTTCTGTCACTTTCCCGCCAGACCCTCCCGCCGACCGCGAACCTGGAACGACTGGATCCCGCCATCACGCTCGATGTCGTGACTGGCCGGCCGCGCCCTGTCGCCACCTCGTACGCACTCACCAACTCGGCCGGTTTCGGCGGCCACAACGTCAGTCTCGCCTTCGCAGTCTGACGCTTGCGGTCCACAGTCAAGACACAGGGAAAGAACACATCCACACCATGCCCTCCAGCACATCCGAGGACCGCGACGAGCTGATCCGGCTGGTCTTCGACGGAACCTTCGACAACGTCCACGCAGATCTCCGCGACACGGTCTCGGATCCGCTCTTCGCGCCGCGCAGCGGGCTCGACGCGACCCAGCAGGGGAGACTCGCATACGACCGGAGCCGCCTCGTCCACGCACGTACCGGGCCCGCGCAGAAAGTCCTCGACGACCCCCTTCGCCTCTTCGCGCTCAGCGAATGGCCGTCGCTGATGGACACGACCACACTGCCCCTGCTCATGAGCCACTACAACCTCTGTCTGGGAACCCTCCTGCACCACAGCGCAGGGCGCGACGACCTCGACGACATCATTGAAGAGCTCGCCACCATGCGGTCGGTCGGCATGCTGATGGTCACCGAACTGGGCTTCGGGAACAACGCGGCAGCGATGCGCACCAGGGCCGTGTACGACCCGCTGGCCGATGAGTTCGTTCTGAGCACGCCGGACCCGCAGGCGCAGAAGTTCATGCCGTACACCGGCATCCAGGACATTCCGAAGATCGCGGTCGTGATGGCCAGGCTTGTCGTCCAGGACACCGACCGAGGCATCTTTCCCTTCATCGTCAGAATCTGCGACGCCGAAGGTCTTCTCCCAGGTGTGCGGGCCACAGCCCTGCCGGACAAACCCGGTCTCGCTCTGGACAACGGCGTCACCTGGTTCGACGGCGTCCGCCTGCCTCGCCGCAATCTGCTGGGCGGAGCCATGGGACGGCTCATGCCGGACGGCACCTTCGAGAGCACGATACCCAGCCGGCGACGGCGGTTCCTCACTTCCCTCGAGCGGGTACAGCCCGGCAGGCTCTGTCTGGCCTCCGCCCTCGTCGCGGCCGGGCGTGCCAGCCTGTACATCGCCCTGAGGTACGCGCGACAGCGCAAAACTTTCGCACCGGGCGAGAGCGACGTGCCCGTCATCGCCTACCGAAGCCAGCAGACGGCACTCTTCCGGGCGCTCGCCGACGTCTACGCCATGACGTTTCTCGTCAACAGCACGAAACGCGCATTCGTACGCACCGGAGTCAGCGATGACACCAACCACCTGATCTCCCTCACCAAAGTTGTCAGCAGCTGGTCGATGACCGACGTCCTCACCACCTGCCGCGAACGCACCGGGGCGCAGGGCATGTTCTCCGCCAACCGCATCGCGGACTACATCGCCATGGCCCAGGGCGTGGTCACGGCCGAAGGCGACAACCTGCCTCTCCTGGCGAAGGCGGGTAACGAACTCCTTGCCCACCCCCCCGCCACGGACACCGGCACCCCCGAGCCGCAGGGAAGGAGTCTGACCGACCCCTCCTTCCACCGTGAACTGACACGGTTCCGCCAGTCGCGCCTGACCGACACCACGGCGTATGCCATGCGCCGTGAGATCCGCGGCGGGAGCTCCCTGTTCGACGCCTGGAACCATCACATCAATGCGGCGCTCACCCTTGCTGAGTCCCGAGGACGCGAACTGGCCCTCGAGGAACTTCACACGGCCGCCACCCAAGCCACCACCCCACGCACCCGTGAGGCACTCGGCCTGCTGGCGGCGCTCTACGGGCTGGGCCTCACGGAGCGGGACGCCGCATGGCACCTGGCCCACGGAACGCTCACCCCACATCAGGTCACTCGTATCCCGACTCTGCTGGAAGCGCTCAGTACCCGTGTGCTGCCCTATGCGGACCTGCTCGTCGACGGGTTCGGCCTCACGGACGAGCTTCTGCGCGCCCCAGCACTCCGCCCAGGGCTCACCGACTTCCACGCCTGACAGTTACCACTGAAGAGGTACCCTGCCGTGAGTGTGACTCTCGCATCCGCGTCGCCCGTCACCCGCATCGAACAGACCGGCCCGGCGGACGTCCGCAGGCTCGTGACCGTACAACCAGGGATGTGCGGGCCCACCGCACTGTTTGCCGCCAGGGTCGGTGACTGGACCTGGGAAAGCGTCAGCACCGTCTGCGGACTCGATGTCTTCAACGCCCAGGACGCCCAGGGGCGCGCCGCTTACCTGGCGTTCCACTACTTCCGCATTCGCTCCGGAGGCCATCTCACCCCTGAGCGGATCACCTTCGGGGACAGGCTGGAAGTCATCACCCGAGTCTTCTCCCAAGGCCGCCGCTCGGTGCTGACCCTCCACCGCATCCGAAGGCTTCCCCAGGGAGCCACCGAGCTCGACGCCTCGTTCGACCTCGAGGAATTTCACGAACGGCCACGGCCCGACTGCCTGTACGTGGAAAACCTCAACCACTGGCTCACCCGCGGGGCCGGCCACACCAATGTCGGACTGGTGCACACCCCACCTGTCGGCTTCGACCACACGCGCCTCCCGGAATTGCCCGACGTCTACTCACCGAAGACACCGTGCAGACAAGCCAGGGCCGACCATCGTTTTCACGATCCGGCCACGGCCCACTACACCCCGTCGGGCGACCAGCTGATCGTCAACCATCGCGTAGATGTGACACGCGACATCAACGGTGTCGGGCTCATGTACTTCGCCTCGTTCCTCAGCATCGCGGAGGGGGCACTGCTGGAACTGTGGCGTGGCCTTGGCCGGACCGACCGGGCGTTCCTCGACCGTTCGCTCCAGGACATACGGATCTGCTATCTCGGCAACGCCGATCTCGATGCGACACTGCGCCTTCATCTACGCCTCGCGCGCGATCCCGAGAACCAGCACCACGAGCGGACCGACATCCTCATCCAGGACACTGCGGGCAACCGCGCCCTGGCCGTCGCGTCCTTTCGTGTCCACACCGCAGGACCGCAGTGAGGAGTGGGAGTCGACGACCTGGGTTGGGGGGTCAGCGCCTGCTGGAGTGACCCCCGAGATTCCGACACCTGGACGCTGGATGTTTCGTCATCCAGGGGAAGTGATCCATGGTGGCAAAGCGGAAGAACTACCCCGAAGAGTTCAAGCGGGATGCAGTGGATCTGGTGCGTTCCTCGAAGGACCGCACCCTCACCGACATCGCACGAAGCCTGGGCATCCATCTGGAGACGCTGCGGAACTGGGTCCGCGAGGACAAGGCCCGCACCCAGGACGCGGACGGCGGGGGTGATGCCGGTATGACTCCCGACGAGAAGGAAGAGCTCAGGCGTCTGCGGCGGGAGAACGCCCGGCTCAAGGAGGACAACGAGATCCTCCGGAAAGCCGCCGCCTATTTCGCGCGGGAGACGACACGGTGATCCGCTTCCGTTTCGTCGACGAACACCGGAACGCCCACGGCGTGAAGCGGATGTGCGACGTCCTGGGCTGGGACCGGTCCGGCTACTACACCTGGCACAAGAACAAAGAGGCCCGGGAGGAGAAAGCCGGCGTCGAAGAGGAGCTTGCGCACCGCATCCGAGAGATCCATACCGATTCCAGGGGCGCCTACGGTGCTCTGCGGATCACCCGCGAACTGCGCCGTCGCGGACACGTCGTGAACCGCAAACGGGTCGCGCGGGTCATGCGAGAGAGACAGATCGCCGGGATCACGCGACGGAAGTCGCGGTCCCTGACGAGACAGGACCGCTCGGCTGCACCCGCGCCGGATCTCGTCCTGCGTGACTTTACGGCGCCGATGCCGGGACTGAAACTCGTCGGGGACATCACCTGCATGCCAACCGCCGAGGTGGCTTCATCTGGCGACGGTGATCGACCTGTGCACGCGTGAGGTCGTGGGCTGGTCGATGGCCAGCCATATGAGGGCTCAGCTCGTGGCGGATGCCATCCGAATGGCCCATGCCGGCGGGCACACCGCTGGCAATGCGATCTTTCATTCGGACCGCGGGTCTCAA
>NZ_JBSICH010000066.1:0-8233 GCF_053613315.1 Streptomyces sp. JK94
AGAGGTCCTAACAAAGCCGCTGGACGTGGCGGTGGGTGATCAGGCAGACGGCGAGGCCCAGGAATGCTTCGTGGATGTCGTCGCGTCGTTCCCAGCGGATGCGCAGGCGGCGGAAGCCGTGGAGCCAGGCGATCGTGCGCTCAACGACGTAGCGGAAGGTGCCCAGGCCGGTGCCGTGCGGCTCGCCTCGCTTCGCGATCACGGGGCGTATGCCTCTCTGCCAGAGCAGGCGGCGGTACTTGTCGTGGTCGTAGCCGCGGTCGGCCAGCAGTGCATCCGGGCGCCGGCGCGGCCTGCCGACCCGGCCCGCGACGGCGGGAATCTTGTCGAGCAGCGGCTCGAGTTGGGTGACGTCATTGCGGTTGCCGCCGGTCAGCGACACCGCGAGCGGGATGCCCTGGCCGTCGACGATGAGGTGGTGTTTGCTGCCCGGCCGTGCGCGGTCGACCGGGCTGGGCCCGCTTTTGGGCCCCGTCGGGCGGCCCGCACATGCGAGGAGTCGATCACCGCCCGTTCCCAGTCCAGCTGGTTCTTCGACCGCAGCTCGTTCAGCAGCAGCTGGTGCAGCTGGTCCCAGACGCCGGCCTCGTTCCAGGCCGCAAGGCGCCGCCAGCAGGTCATGCCCGAGCCGAAGCCGAGTTCCTGGGGCAGGTACTCCCACTGGATTCCGGTGTGCAGGACGAAGAGGATGCCGCACAGGGCCTGCCGGTCTGGCACCCGCGGTCTGCCCTCGGCCTTCTTCGGACCCGGCTGCGGCAGCAACGGCTCGACCAGCGACCACAGTTCGTCCGACACGATCCACGGCCGCGACTGACGGTTTCCCATGCCCAGACATACGGGCAGAGCGGCCGACAGCCTCATGATCAGCAGCTTTTGTTAGAGCCAGTTAGAGCACCCGCTGAGAGAAAGGCCCATTCATGAGGCTCCTGTCCGAGTACAGCGTCAACGCCGTTCCAGGCCGTCGCTTCATCGAGGTGTATGACGCCGACGCCTACCTCGACGACGCAGCCGCCATGGACGCCGCACGCCGGCAGGTGGTGGCCGGCAACGGCTACCACCTGTACCTCTACAGCCTTCAGGCCGACATCCCCGCCCAAATCGACATCCGTATCTGGGACGCACCTCCCCCTGCTCCGAGCGACGACGAAGGCCACGTCGCCATCACCCTCGAGTCCGAGACCGGTGCCCTGGTCGTCAACCAGCTCAGCTACGGACCGGCCGGGGACATGACCTTGCCCCGCCCAGGTGTGTACCGGGGAACCGCCTGGTGGACCGGCCGCCAGGCCATGGGCAGTTATCACGAAGCGACACTCCGCGATCTGGCCACATCCGGGCCGGAAGCCCGCCTGGCGGCCGACTGGCGGCACACCCCGCATACCGAACGCTACGTCCTCGATCTGGCCTGGGAAAGCGACCCGTCCCCGCTGGACGTTGAAGACGACTGATGATCCTGCGAACGGCGTGGCACCCGATCCCGCCTGCAACAGTCCTCTGGGAGCCCTCAGAGGATCGATCTCCGCGCCGCTGCACCCCGGTGGCATCTCAAATTGACAAGCAGGCTGCGACCCGTGCCCCCCGTAGTTGGGGTACCGGCTTCGGTCGCCAGCCGGGGCGGCCGGAAGACCGGTGGCTGGCGGCTGACGCTTGACCAGTCCACGCACTCACCACCGGGAGCGCTTCGGCTCGTTCGATGGTCAGCTGCGGCCGCGTCGGGGCCGGAGTCTGGTATGACTATTGCACTCACACGGGCGGCGCACTCGGCGAACCGCTGATCGCGCCCCTCCCCCAGCCGCTATCAACGGTGCATGCTCAACATTGAGGCTGATCCTTTGGAGTGGACACCTTGACAATGGATCTTGATGGTCCAGGGGGATGTCCAGGTGGGACGCAAGTCTCCGTACCCGGAGGAGTTCCGGAAGGACGCCGTCGCGCTCTACCGCGCCGCGGCGGGCAAGCGGACGTACGCGCCGCGGATCTCGGCATCACCGCGGAGTCGCTGCGGACGTGGGTCCGTAAGGACGACGCCGAGGCCGCGCCCGGACGCCGTGCCGCGGGCGGGAGCGAGGCGGAGGAGCTGGCCCGGCTGCGGGCGGAGAACGCCCGGCTGCTCAAGGCCGAGAAGGAGTGGCACCTGGAGCGCGAGATCCTGCGCCGGGCAGCCGCCTATTTCGCCCGGGAGGTGAAGTGAGACCCCGCCGCTGGGACTTCATCCCCGACAACCGAGCCGACTTCGGCGTCAAGCGGATCTGCCGTGTGCTCGGGGCGTCCCGCGCCGGCTACTACCGGCGCCTGGCCACCGAGCCCGCCCGCGCCGAGCGCCAGGCCGAGGAGAAGCGGACCGTGGCCGAGATTCGTGCCATCCACGCCGAGCACCATGGCGCCTACGGCGCTCCGCGCGTCCATGCCGAGCTGCGGGCGAGGGGAGGGAGGATCAACCGCAAGCGCGTCACCCGGCTGATGCGGATCAACCACATCGTCGGCCGGCACCTGCGGAAGAAGAAGCGGACGACGATTGCTGACCGCACGGCGCCGCCCGCGCCGGACCTGGTGATGCGCGACTTCACCGCGGACACGCTGGACACCCGGTGGTGCGGCGACATCACCTACATAGCCGTCGGGACGACCTGGCTCTACCTCGCCACGGTGATCGACATCTGCTCGAGGAGGGTGGCGGGCTGGTCGATCGCCGATCACATGCGCACCTCCCTGGTCACCGACGCGATCGAGATGGCCGTGGCTGCCCGCGGCGGCCGGGTCCACGGCGTCGTCTTCCACACCGACAGGGGCGCCCAATACGGTGCGGCCGCCTTCGTCGAGGTGTGCCGCCGGCACGGCATCCGCCGCAGCATGGGACGCGTCGGCTCGAGCTATGACAATGCCCTCGCCGAGTCGTTCTTCCAGGGCCTCAAGCGCGAAATGCTCCACGGGAGGCACTGGGCCTCGAAGGCACAGACGCGGCTTGAGCTGTTCCGCTGGCTGTCGTACTACAACCGGCGCCGTCGGCACTCCGCGCTCGACTACCTCACGCCAACCGAATTCGAACAGCAACCGACCACGTCACGTACTCTGTCACTCGTCGCGTGAAACCCGGTGTCCACACCCGGGGATCAGCCTCGAAGGACACCTCACCCCCACCACCAGCCACTGAGACCGCGTTTGAGATCTCACTGGTTGACACGTGAGAGGGGTCGGGGGCCTGGTCGGGTTGCTGGTCGGCCGCGGGTGAGCCGACGGACCATGATGCCGATCATCGCCCAGCGGATCATAGTCTCGGAGTGGGCGGGCTGCTGCTCGTAGTCCCGGGCGAGACGGCGGTGTGCGGTGATCCACGACAGCGTCCGCTCGATCGCCCAGCGCTTGGGCTGGACCTGGAAGCCCCGCTGGCCGGGATCCTTGCGGACGATCTCCAGCTCGCGGCCGAGGATCTGCGCCGTCCAGTCGACCAGGCGTCCGGCGAAGCCCTGGTCCGCCCAGATCTTCTTCACACCCGGGTGGTCCAGGCGGGTCCACAGCAGCGGACGCCGTGCGCCGTCACGGTCCTGGATGCTCGCGGCGACGACGTGGACGGCCAGAAGCAGGCCAAGGGTGTCGGTGACGATGAACCGCTTGCGGCCCTTGACCTTCTTGCCCGCGTCAAAGCCTCTGGTCCCGGCGGGAACGGTGTCGGCCGTGCGCACGGACTGCGAGTCGATCAAACCAGCACTCGGCTCGGCCTCGCGCCCATCGGCCTCGCGGACCCGGTCACGCAGGGCATCGTGGATGCGCTCGACAGTGCCATCATCGTGCCACCAGGTGAAATACCAGTACATCGTCGGCCAGGGCGGGAAGTCCTTCGGCAACTGCCGCCAGGAGCACCCGGTCCGCACCACGTAGAAGATCGCGTCCACGATCCGCCGCCGGGGATGCTTCTCCCGCCGCCCGCCCTTCGGCCCCACCCGCGCCGCCGGCAGCAACGGCTCCACCAGAACCCACTGCTCGTCCGTCAGATCCGACGGATACCCGCCCCCAGAACCACTCACACAGAGCTCAACGACCGCCCGAGCCTACGGCAACGGCAGATCTCAAACGCGGTCTGACCCTCAATAACCAAGATCAGCCGTTGACTGGACACACCCGCCGGACGCACCGCCGAGGAGGCTGCCCGTGTGCACGGCCGAAACGGGTGACGCGGCTGGTGGTGCGTCGCCCGCGCCGTGCTGCCGGACCGCCTGCGCGCACCAGGCCCGCAGGTGCCGCAGGTACTCGTCGGGGTCGGAGTGGTGCCGGTCCTGTGCGCCGTGCCGGTGGAGCTCCAAGCGGCCGTCGGAGTGGAGGCGGATCGTGGTCGTGGCCTGCCGCTTCGTGGCCTCCGCCGCCGGAGGCGGGTTCCCGGCTTCCGGAACGGCCAGTACGGCGACGGTGGCGGGGAACATGGCCAGAGCGTCGGCGGTGGTGGCGGCGGGCGGGCGCCCGGTGCGGTTGGCGCTGCTGACGTACAGCAGCGGCAGGTCGTCCAGGAGAGGCCGCAGAGGCTGCCAGCGGGCCCCGAACAGCAGCATCCAGCCATCCTTGACCGCCGGGGTCGCCCAGTCCGGCAGGGCGATGCCGTCCTGGACCGGAACCAGGACGGTGAAACGTTCCTGCACCAGGAGCCACCGGGCCGTCGTCCTCTCGTCGGGGCCCAGTGCCCAGACGTCGTCGAGGGCGCGCACCGTGTCGGGATGGTGGGCCCACAGGGCGACCGACTGGTCGCCGGGGCGGCCCTTGGCCTCGTTCACGGTCCGGGCTCGGCGCGCCGTGACGACGTGGGTGAGCGGCGCCGGATTGGGCAGCACCACGGCCTCACCGTCACGCAGGGCCTGACAGGCCTGTGCGAGCGACACCGGACCGCGGTCCACGTGCTCGGCCGGGCTGCCGGTCATGCGCTGACCCGGTGGGTGTGGACGAGGCCGTCGAGGTAGTCGGCGAAGGCGCTCTCGTCGACGACGGCTCTGCCGGTGCGGAAGGCACGGGTCTTGACCCAGGTCATCGCTGCGCGGGTCTGCTCCCTGTCAAGGTCGTGACCGAGGCGGGTGGCGGCAGCGCTGATGACGCGGGCGCTGGCCAGTTGCGTCAGCAGGATCCGCGGCTCGATGCCCAGCACCTGAGTTGGGTCGTAGGGCTGGAAGAGCTGCGGGTGGACGAACGGCGTACCGGTGGAGATGGTGCCCACTCCGGTACCGACGATCGGAGTGGTGACGCTCAGCGGAACCCCGGTCTCGTCCGCCACCATCTGCGCGATCGTGGGGAGCCGGGTCAGGTCGGGAGCAGTCCACCAAGGTGTCGCGTCGGTGTTCAGGAACTCCTGACCGTGCCGCGCGAGGAGGAACAGCAACTGCTCGGTGGCGACCATGCCGGCCCGCTCCGCGATGCCCAGCCACGAACTGGACACCACCCGCACCCCGGAGGCCAGTGCCTGCAGCGTGTTGGCCAGCCCGAGCCCGAGGTCGTTGTGCAGGTGGGAGGCGAGCACCACGTCGTCGTCGGTACCGGCGCGCACCGCGGCGAACATGTCGCGGCAGGCGTCGGGCAACTGCGCGCCGACCGTGTCGGCCAGCACCACCAGACCCGCACCGGCGTCGGTCATGGCCTGCGCGTAGTCGCTCATGAGGGACGCGTCGGCGCGGGAGGCGTCGGCCAGGCAGATGTCCACCGCCACCGCCTCGTCCAGGTCACGGGCGGCCTTGACCAGGTCGACGCCGCCCTGGAGGGCCTGTTCGGCCGTCTTGTGGACCATCACCTGCGACATCGCCTCGGAGGCGGGCACCACCACCATCACGCGCGCGTGACGGCTGCCGCGCACCGAGGCAACGGCCTGCTCGACGTCCTTGAGCGCGCCCCGGCACACCGCGGCCACGCTGACCGTCCCCTCGGCCTCGGCCGCGACCCGGCGCACGGCCTCGAACTCCTCGCCGCATACCGCGGGGAAGCCGGCCGCGAACACCACGTGCCGTGGCCCGTCCTCGCCGAACACGCGACCCGTCTCGCGGGCCAACTGCACCCGGAACTCCGGGGTCATGAGTGTCTTGGCCTGGGCACCGTCCCGGGCCGACTCCTCCCAGATCACCAACCTGCCTGCCCGTGCCGACTGCCGTACAGCGTCCATCGAAGCCTCCTGGGGCGAAGTAGTCACTTCTATAGGTGATCATGGACTCTGGTTACAGAGTGGCAAGGTTCCGTTACGAAGAGGTGAAGATATCAACTAATTCACGCCACCCGCCATTGGCCAGCGGATCGCTCCGATCCGGTGGCGACGGCCGCGCAGGAGCACGTCGGCCGCGGCCTGGACCTGCTGGAGCAGACGCTCCCACGTCCCGTCGGCCGACCACAGCCGATGGCTTTCCTAGACGGTCTTCCACGGCCCGAACCGTTCGGGCGGGTCCCGCTAGTAGGGCTTGGTCATGTCGGTGTGAGGTCTGGGATGTCGCGGTGACAGGTGGGGCAGGCGCCGGTCCAGATTGCGAGGAGTCGTTGCAGTTCGCGGACGACTCGGTAGAGGCTCAGGCCGACGCCGTCTCTTTTGGGGATCGGCTCAGCCGCTGCAGGGTGCAGAAGGCGTGGGCGACTGAGAGACCGTTCTCTTTCCGAACCTCGTGTGACGTCTTCGCTGGTCAGGCATGAAGTAGCAGCTGCTGCGGGAGCCTGGGCTTGTTGCCGGGCGAGATGTCGTGGAGGTAGCGGATGCCGTCGATGCGGGCGGTTCTGGAGACGCGGCAGAAGGCCGCAGCCGCGCAGGTGAAGGACCTCGAAGCCGAGCTGGAACGGGTGCGGGCGGCTCTGGCGGAGGCGGAGGAGGTGCACCGGCGCCGGGTGATCGGTCTGGAGCAGTATCTGGAAGCGTTGGCCGAGGAGAACGCACCCGCCGACGGGGCCGGCGAGGTGCCGCGGAGGAAGGCGGTCGGGCCTCGCCGGGCGGTGCCGCACCGGCGACACGCGAGTGGGGTGGCGGAGTTGTCGCCGGACTACCAGGCGTTGATGGCCGCCGCGGTCGATGCGGGAGGCGACGGGCTGGGTGCCCGGCGGGCGGCGGTGGTGCTGGGCTGGGACAGCGCGTCCGCCTCCCGCGTCGAAGGGGCGAGGGCCCGGCTGAAACGGCTGGTGGAACGGGGCTGGCTGGTCGAAGCGAAACCGGGCAGGTTCATGCCGCCCGCGCCGCAACAGGCTCCTGACACCGGGCGGCCAGGCGGCGGCTCATGAGCATGGTCATCGACCACAGGATGACCGCTTCGCTGGTGTCGGTGCGCCGCTCGTAGTCCCGGACCAGGCGCCGACTGCGCAGGCACCAGGCGAGAGACCGTTCCACGACCCAGCGGCGGGGCAGGACCTGGAAGCCGCGGATGTCGTCGCTGCGGCGGACGATGTCCAGGACGACGCCGAGCTGCGTTGCGCTCCAGTCGACGAGGTGGCCGGTGTAGCCGCCGTCGGCCCACACCCGTGCCAGCCGCCCGAAGCGGCCCCGGGCCGCGGGCAGCAGGAGGCGGGCGGCGTCCCGGTCGGTGGTCGACGCCGGGGTGACCAGCACTGCCAGCAGCAGACCGAGCGTGTCGGTGAGCAGGTGCCGCTTGCGTCCATTGATCTTCTTGCCCGCGTCGTAGCCCCGCGAGGTGAGGGCGACGGTGGCGTCCGCCTTCACCGACTGCGAGTCGATGACCGCCGCACTCGGCTCCCGGTCGCGTCCCTCGGCATCACGGACCGCCTCGCGCAGCCGGTCATGCAGCTCGGCCACGAGTCCCGCGTCCCGCCAGCGGGCGAAGAAGGCATACACCCGCGGCCAGGGCGGGAAGTCCGACGGCATCGCCCGCCACTTGATGCCGTTGTCGACGAGGTAGCGCACCGCGTCGATCATCTGCCGGTGGCAGTAACCCTCCGGCCGCCCGCCCCGGCCGGCCAGCCATCCCGGAACCGGCAGCAGATCCCGCACTGCTGCCCACTCGGCATCGCTCATGTCCGAGCCGTACCGGGGCCGGCGCCCCGGGCGGTCGGCCGCATTCCCGAACCTGTGGGCGAGACAGTCACACCCAGGAGTGGACGGACTGGACCCGGCCACTGCGACCACGCGACACTTCGACAACAGGGCCTCTTGCTCCTCGCTGGACTCGACATCCGCGAGCTACCAAGAGGCCCTTCCTTCATGTCCGAACACCCGACAACTCACCCGATCCAGCACCCTGTTCGAGCCCCGGCCGAGCACCCGCACGGATAGAGAACAGCCAGT
>NZ_JBSICH010000067.1:0-7505 GCF_053613315.1 Streptomyces sp. JK94
AGAGACCGTTCTCTTTCCGAACCTCGTGTGACGTCTTCGCTGGTCAGGCATGAAGTAGCAGCTGCTGCGGGAGCCTGGGCTTGTTGCCGGGCGAGATGTCGTGGAGGTAGCGGATGCCGTCGATGCGGGCGGTTCTGGAGACGCGGCAGAAGGCCGCAGCCGCGCAGGTGAAGGACCTCGAAGCCGAGCTGGAACGGGTGCGGGCGGCTCTGGCGGAGGCGGAGGAGGTGCACCGGCGCCGGGTGATCGGTCTGGAGCAGTATCTGGAAGCGTTGGCCGAGGAGAACGCACCCGCCGACGGGGCCGGCGAGGTGCCGCGGAGGAAGGCGGTCGGGCCTCGCCGGGCGGTGCCGCACCGGCGACACGCGAGTGGGGTGGCGGAGTTGTCGCCGGACTACCAGGCGTTGATGGCCGCCGCGGTCGATGCGGGAGGCGACGGGCTGGGTGCCCGGCGGGCGGCGGTGGTGCTGGGCTGGGACAGCGCGTCCGCCTCCCGCGTCGAAGGGGCGAGGGCCCGGCTGAAACGGCTGGTGGAACGGGGCTGGCTGGTCGAAGCGAAACCGGGCAGGTTCATGCCGCCCGCGCCGCAACAGGCTCCTGACACCGGGCGGCCAGGCGGCGGCTCATGAGCATGGTCATCGACCACAGGATGACCGCTTCGCTGGTGTCGGTGCGCCGCTCGTAGTCCCGGACCAGGCGCCGACTGCGCAGGCACCAGGCGAGAGACCGTTCCACGACCCAGCGGCGGGGCAGGACCTGGAAGCCGCGGATGTCGTCGCTGCGGCGGACGATGTCCAGGACGACGCCGAGCTGCGTTGCGCTCCAGTCGACGAGGTGGCCGGTGTAGCCGCCGTCGGCCCACACCCGTGCCAGCCGCCCGAAGCGGCCCCGGGCCGCGGGCAGCAGGAGGCGGGCGGCGTCCCGGTCGGTGGTCGACGCCGGGGTGACCAGCACTGCCAGCAGCAGACCGAGCGTGTCGGTGAGCAGGTGCCGCTTGCGTCCATTGATCTTCTTGCCCGCGTCGTAGCCCCGCGAGGTGAGGGCGACGGTGGCGTCCGCCTTCACCGACTGCGAGTCGATGACCGCCGCACTCGGCTCCCGGTCGCGTCCCTCGGCATCACGGACCGCCTCGCGCAGCCGGTCATGCAGCTCGGCCACGAGTCCCGCGTCCCGCCAGCGGGCGAAGAAGGCATACACCCGCGGCCAGGGCGGGAAGTCCGACGGCATCGCCCGCCACTTGATGCCGTTGTCGACGAGGTAGCGCACCGCGTCGATCATCTGCCGGTGGCAGTAACCCTCCGGCCGCCCGCCCCGGCCGGCCAGCCATCCCGGAACCGGCAGCAGATCCCGCACTGCTGCCCACTCGGCATCGCTCATGTCCGAGCCGTACCGGGGCCGGCGCCCCGGGCGGTCGGCCGCATTCCCGAACCTGTGGGCGAGACAGTCACACCCAGGAGTGGACGGACTGGACCCGGCCACTGCGACCACGCGACACTTCGACAACAGGGCCTCTTGCTCCTCGCTGGACTCGACATCCGCGAGCTACCAAGAGGCCCTTCCTTCATGTCCGAACACCCGACAACTCACCCGATCCAGCACCCTGTTCGAGCCCCGGCCGAGCACCCGCACGGATAGAGAACAGCCAGTGAGACGAGGGTGACGTGGTGGTGCCAGCCTGGCCAGGTTCGGCCTTCGAAGTGGGCCAGGCCGAGGGCCTGTTTCATCTCGCGGTAGTCGTTCTCGATGCGCCAGCGGAGTTTCGCGGTGCGCACGAGGACGGGCAGCGAGGTGGTCTCGGGCAGGTTGGAGAGCCAGAACTGCACGGGCTCGTCCTGGTCGGCGGGCCATTCGGCCAGTAGCCAGCGGACCGGAAGTTCGGTGCCGGCCGTGGCCTTGCGGATCTCGCGTCCGGCGGGCCGGATCCGCAGGGCCACGAAGCGCGAGTACATGCGTTTGTGTCCGCTGCGGCCACTGCCGGGCCGGGAGCCCTCCCGCCACTGCACCGGCCGCGCGGCGCGTTTCCCGGCCGCGATGACCAGGCTCTTCACGGTCTGCGCCGACTCGGGGTAGGCAGACACCGGCCGCCGGCCCAGACCGGAATAGGCCGGGGTGCAGGGCTGTGCGTCCTCGGGCTGCGCGGTGGTCGTGGTCGAGATGCCCACCACGTAGTCGAGACCGCGTTCCTCCAGACCGATGCGGAACGCGGCGGTATCCCCATAGCCGCCGTCGGCGATGACCTGGGGCACCTCGATGCCCCAGGACCGCGTCTCGTCGATCATGTCGAGGGCCAGCTGCCACTTCTCGACATGCCCCACCTCGGCCGGAATGGCGCACTTGGCACGGCGGGCGACCTTGGCCGGATCGGCCTTTGGCGAAGCGGGATCCCAGCTCCCGGGCAGGAACAGACGCCAGTTCACCGCCGCCGAGGCGCCGTCGGAAGCCAGGTGCAGCGAGAGGCCGGCCTGGCAGTTGGTGACCTTGCCCGCCGTGCCGGTGTACTGCCGGGCCACGCACGCGGACGCGTCCCCGTCCTTGAGGAACCCGGTGTCATCGATGATCAGTGCAGTGCGCTTGACGACCGGCTGCATGCGCCAGGCCAACCGGGCCCGCACATGCGCCGCATCCCACGGGCTCGAGGTCACGAAGTGGGCCAGGGCCTGCCGGTTCCCGTCCTCGCCCAGGCGGGCAGCCATCGGCTCCACCGACTTACGCACGCCCTCCAGCAGCAGACCCCGCAGATAGACCCCGCCCCACCGCCGCTGATCCGCCCGCGCGAACGGCTCGAACATCTCCGCCGCGAAGTCCTCCAGATCACACCGGACCGCAGCCAACTCCCCACCCAGCACACCCGGTCAACGACAAGCCCGATCAAGAAGACACGCCAGCACGAACCGCACGTGACCAAGCCCTACTAGTGCTGCTCCGCGTTAGTTCGTGGAGGGGTGCGGTTGGTCAGGCGGGAGTGTCGAGGTAGAGGCCGCCGGCGCAGTCCAGGCAGTCTTCGGGGCTGCCGGAGGGCAGTCCCGTGGGGAGGAAGTTGTCCTGGTAGCCACCTCGGCTTGCGAGGTAGAGGGCGAAGCCCCAGGTATGCAGGACTCCGGTGAAGCGCAGGCGGCACAAGGGGAGTTCCTCCCCGTCCTTCAGTTCGGCTGCCACGTAGGCGAATCCGGCACGGAAGCGGACGTCGACCCGGGCCAGTTGCGGCCAGCGTGCCTGGGCGTGGGTGTTCAGGCGCTGGCGCAGGTGATGCTGCATGGACTCGGGCGGGTTCTTCGGCACGGGCCCATCCTGCCGGGTGTGGCACCGGTCCGCCATGATCGTCTGCCGTGCATGGTGAAGGACGGGCGGGGACGGCGGTCGCGGTGGTGCTCGAGCGGGAGGTCCGCGAGCGGCTGATACGAACAATCTGCTCACCGAAGTCCCAGGTGCGGGCCGTGTTGCGGGCCCGGGGCGTGCTCGCGGCGGCGGACGGGCGGGCCAACGGCGCGATAGCGAGGGAGCTGGAGGTCAGCGTGAACACGGTGCGCAAGTGGCGGGGCCGCTTCGCCGCCGGCGGCCCGGACGGTCTGCGGGACGCCGAGCGGTCGGGACGGCCGAGGACCTACGGGCCCAACGTGCGGGTGGCGATCGTGGCCATGGCCACCAGCGCACCGCCGCATCCGGAAGCTGGTCGCACCGGACCATCGCCGCCCAGGTCGCGGGGACCTGCTTCGCGCCGGTCTCAGCCTCGCAGGTCGGGCGGATCCTGGCGGACCTGGACCTGAAGCCGCACAAGGTCCGCGGCTGGCTCACCCGCCGCGACACCCCCGACTTCTGGGTACGCGCGGCGGACGTGTGCGCCCTCTACCTCGACCCGCCCAAGGATGCGGTGGTGCTCTCGATCGACGAGAAGACCGCGATCGCCGCCCGCTCGCGCCGGTATCCCGGGCGCCCCGCCGCTCCCGGCAAGGCCGCCCGCCAGGAGTTCGAATACCGCCGCCACGGCACCGCTTCCCTTGTTGCCGCCCTGGACGTGACCAGCGGCGAAGTGCTCACCGAGGTGATCGCCCGCAACGACGCGGCGACCTTCACCGCGTTCCCATGACCGGTCATCAAGATGTCACCGCGCGCCCCTCGCACAGCCACCTCAGAGCCCTTTCAGCACGACAAGGACAATCCCGATGAACCACTGCTCAGCAGCCCAGCTGGCGGAGAACACCTCATCCTCATGCGCTCGCCTGATACTGGGAAGCGAGGCCTCCCAGGACACCTTCCCCAGCACCTGGACATGGACAGCCGTCGTCGGCCTCGCCGCCCTGATCACCAGTACGTACTTCTCCCTCGACCAGGAAAAGCATGCGTGCCAAGCAGGCGAAGCGCTTCCAGTCGGATTACGAACTGCTCAACGAGACCGTCGTCCTCCTCGACAAACTCGCCGGCATCACAGGGCAGAAGGCGAACCTGGCCAAGCTCGGTGAACTCCTGAGCTTGTTCTTTAATCTAGGGCTGTGCCGTGGCGGGTGCTCGTCAGCGCGTTGCGGCTGAGCTCTGCGAGATGAGCGTCCAGTGGCTGGAGTCGTCCTGGCAAGGACTCTCGAAGGTCCCACCATCGGATGGCCGCGATCTCGTCGTTGGGCTGGAATAGCGGCGAGACGTCAGCGACCTGGCCGGTGAACAGGGCACCGTATTCGGCACGCTCGTCGGGCGCCAGGGTGAAGCCCGCGAAGCCGACGAAGCAGAGTTGCCCGTGGGGCACGTGACTGGTTTCCTCCAGCAACTCGCGCGCGGCTGCCTGGCGAGCAGCCTCGCCGGGATCGATCCGCCCGCCTGGCAGTTCCCACGCCTGCCGGAACCGGTTGAAGGCCATCAAGACGCGGCTGCCGTGCCACAGGGCCACCAGCGCAACCGGCAGGGGTGCATCACCAGGTGGCTTGTCTTCCGCTCCTCGGACGAAGGTGACCAGGGCGTTGCCGCGGTCGTCAACGGCGAGCGGTGGAGAGTCGGGAGCAGCCACCTCGACATGATGCCCGCCTGCTCTGGTGATAGCCCGACCCGTGCGCGTTCTGCGAACAGTTCCTCGAACGGGTTCGCTGAGGTGGGTGTTCGCCGGACGTGGGGGCGGCCTTCGTCTGATCATGTGGTCCGACCAAGGTGCACGTGACCACGACGAAGGCCGTGAGGGTGAGTCTGCTGCCTGATGCTGTCCGGAGGGAAGCGTTCGAGGAAGCGTCACGCTTCCGGGGCGAGTTCTACGAGTGTCTGGCCGCTCGACGCGACGAGTTGTTCGAGCTGGTGGACGCGGTGCTGTGTGCGGACGGTGCGGTGAAGTCCCCGGTGGATTTGACGCTGCTGCCCGAGCATCGTCGTGGGCACGGAGCGATGTACGGCGGCTTGAACCACGGCCGGATCGACGTCGGCCGGCTGCGGATGGTGCTGTCCGGGCTGTCGCTGCCGCGGTTCGACGGCGGGCGCCTGGTCCTGGCGGTCGATGTGTCGCCGTGGCTTCGTTCGGACGCGCCGTGTTCGGCGGAGAGGCTGTTCTGCCACGTCCACGGCCGGGCGAAGACGGCGTCGCAGTTCATTCCAGGCTGGCCGTACTCCTTCGTGGCCGTGCTGGAGCCGGGTGCCACGTCCTGGTCCGCCGTCCTGGACGCGGTGCGGCTCGGCCCTGCGGACGACGCGACCGCGATCACCGCCGCCCAGCTCCGAGGAGTGGTTGAGCGGCTCATCGCCGCGGGCCAGTGGCAGACCGGAGACCCGCATATCGTGATCGTCAGCGACGCGGGCTACGACGTCACCCGCCTGGCCTGGGTCCTGCGCGATCTGCCGGTCGAGCTGGCCGGGCAGGTCCGCTCCGACCGCGTCATGCGTCTGCCGAAACCACCGAGGATGCACGGCGTCAACGGCCGGCCGCCCAAGCACGGCCTGGAATTCCGCTTCACCAAGCCGGACTCCTGGCCCGAGCCCGCGATCACCACGGTCACCGACACGACCAACTACGGCAAGGCCGAAACTCAGGCGTGGGACCGCGTCCACCCCCGGCTGACCCACCGCTCCTCCTGGCTCGACCACGACGGTGAACTTCCGTTGGTTGAAGGGACGTTGATGAGGTTGAAAGTCGGGCATCTGTCGAAGGACCGGGATGCCCCGCCGGTGTGGTTATGGTCCTCCAAGGCCGGCGCCACCCCGGACGACGTGGACCGTTTCTGGCAGGCATTTCTCCGCCGCTTCGATCTGGAGCACACCTTCTGCTTCGCGAAGCAGACCCTGGGCTGGACCACTCCGAAACTTCGTACTCCCGAGGCGGCGGACCGCTGGACCTGGATCCTGATCGTCGCTCACACCCAGCTCCGGCTCGCCCGCCCCCTCGCCGCGGACCTCCGCCGGCCCTGGGAGAAACCCGCCACCTCCGACCGGCTCACCCCGGCCCGGGTCCGCCGAGGGTTCAGGAACATCCCCACTCACCTCGCCTGCCCGACCCGTGTTCCCAAACCCCGAGGCGCCGGCCCCGGACGGCCACCCGGCGCCAAGAACAAACACCGGGCACCCCGCTACGACGTCGGCAAGACCGTCAAACGCCCCGAGACCCTCAAGGCCATCGGCAATCCTGGAAGATCTTGGTAGATAAAGAACAAGCTAAGAGGTCCTAACAAAGCCGCTGGACGTGGCGGTGGGTGATCAGGCAGACGGCGAGGCCCAGGAATGCTTCGTGGATGTCGTCGCGTCGTTCCCAGCGGATGCGCAGGCGGCGGAAGCCGTGGAGCCAGGCGATCGTGCGCTCAACGACGTAGCGGAAGGTGCCCAGGCCGGTGCCGTGCGGCTCGCCTCGCTTCGCGATCACGGGGCGTATGCCTCTCTGCCAGAGCAGGCGGCGGTACTTGTCGTGGTCGTAGCCGCGGTCGGCCAGCAGTGCATCCGGGCGCCGGCGCGGCCTGCCGACCCGGCCCGCGACGGCGGGAATCTTGTCGAGCAGCGGCTCGAGTTGGGTGACGTCATTGCGGTTGCCGCCGGTCAGCGACACCGCGAGCGGGATGCCCTGGCCGTCGACGATGAGGTGGTGTTTGCTGCCCGGCCGTGCGCGGTCGACCGGGCTGGGCCCGCTTTTGGGCCCCGTCGGGCGGCCCGCACATGCGAGGAGTCGATCACCGCCCGTTCCCAGTCCAGCTGGTTCTTCGACCGCAGCTCGTTCAGCAGCAGCTGGTGCAGCTGGTCCCAGACGCCGGCCTCGTTCCAGGCCGCAAGGCGCCGCCAGCAGGTCATGCCCGAGCCGAAGCCGAGTTCCTGGGGCAGGTACTCCCACTGGATTCCGGTGTGCAGGACGAAGAGGATGCCGCACAGGGCCTGCCGGTCTGGCACCCGCGGTCTGCCCTCGGCCTTCTTCGGACCCGGCTGCGGCAGCAACGGCTCGACCAGCGACCACAGTTCGTCCGACACGATCCACGGCCGCGACTGACGGTTTCCCATGCCCAGACATACGGGCAGAGCGGCCGACAGCCTCATGATCAGCAGCTTTTGTTAGAGCCAGT
>NZ_JBSICH010000068.1:0-7296 GCF_053613315.1 Streptomyces sp. JK94
GGAAGGGGTAGGTGGGGAGGTCGACGCGGTGGGGCCGGGTGCCTTCGTAGTACGCGTCCCAGTCGACGCCGGCGCCCAGCGCCCACGCCTCACCCAGCGACAGGGTGAACCGCTCCAGCCCGCCCTCGTCACGGCGCAGCGTCCCCACCACACCGGCCCGCACCCCCGCGTCCTCGATCGTCTCCTGCACCCCCGTCGCCACCACCGGATGCGCACTCACCTCCACGAACACCTGGAAACCGTCCGCCAGCAACGCACGCGTCGCCGCCTCGAACTCCACCGTCCCCCGCAGATTCCGATACCAGTACCCGGCATCCAGACCCGCCGTGTCGATCGCCTCACCCACGACCGTCGAGTAGAACGGCACCTCACACGACCGAGCCGCCACCGGAGCCAGCAACTCCGCCAACTCCCCCTCGATCCGCTCCACATGAGCGGAGTGCGACGCATAGTCCACCGCGACACGACGGGCCCGCACCCCCGCCCCGTCGCACACGGTCACGAACTCGTCCAGAGCATCCGCATCACCGGACACCACCACCGACGACGGACCATTCACCGCCGCCACACCAATACGGCCCTCGTACTCCGCCAGCAGCCCACGCACCTCGTCCACACCACGCGCCACCGACACCATGCCGCCCAGCCCCGACAACGCACGCAGCGCCCGCGACCGCAACGCCACCACCCGGGCCCCGTCCTCCAACGACAGACCACCCGCCACCACCGCAGCAGCGATCTCCCCCTGCGAATGACCCACCACCGCAGCCGGCACGACACCCCGCGAACGCCACACCTCGGCCAGCGACACCATCACCGCCCACAACGCGGGCTGCACCACATCCACCCGCTCCAGCGACGCCGCACCCCCCACACCACGCAGCACATCCAGCAACGACCACTCCACAAACGGAGCCAACGCCCCCGCACACTCCGCAATCCGCGCCGCAAACACAGGACACGTATCAAGCAACTCCACCGCCATCCCGGCCCACTGCGAACCCTGACCCGGGAAAACGAACACCACACCCCCCAAACCCTCACCCGCAACACCCTCCACCACCCGGGCGGACGGCCCACCCACCGCCAGCGCGTCAAGACCGGCGAGCAATTCCTCCACGTCGCGGCCCACCACCACCGCCCGCTCACTCATCGCCACCCGCGTCACCGCCAGCGAATGCGCCACATCCACCACTCGCACATCCGACCCGCGCACCGACACCGCCAACCGCGCCGCCTGCTCCGCCACCGCCGCACGGGACTTGCCCGACACCACCCACGGCCACCACCCACCCGCGTCCTGAACGGGGACGGGGGCCTCGGGTACGTCCTCGGCCGGGGCCTGCTCGAGTACGAGGTGGGCGTTGGTGCCGCTGACGCCGAAGGACGACACGGCGGCGCGGCGCGGACGGCCGGTCTCCGGCCAGGCGGTGTGCTCGGTGAGCAGTTCGACTCCGCCGTCCTCCCAGTCGGCGTTCGGGGTGGGCGCGTCGATGTGGAGGCTCTTGGGCAGGACGCCGTGGCGCATGGCCTGCACCATCTTGATCACGCCGGCGACGCCGGACGCGGCCTGGGTGTGCCCGGTGTTGGACTTCAGGGAGCCGAGCAGCAGCGGTCGTCCGTCGCCCCGGTCGCGGCCGTAGGTGGCGAGGAGTGCCTGCGCCTCGATGGGGTCGCCGAGGGTGGTGCCGGTGCCGTGCGCCTCGACGGCGTCGACCTCGGCGGAGGTGAGACCGGAGTCGATGAGGGCCTGCCGGATCAGCCGCTGCTGGGAGGGGCCGTTGGGGGCGGTCAGGCCGTTGGAGGCGCCGTCCTGGTTGATGGCGGAGCCGCGGATCACGGCGAGGACGGGGTGGCCGTTGCGGCGGGCGTCGGACAGGCGCTCCAGCAGGATCAGACCGGCGCCCTCGGACCAGGCGGTCCCGTCGGCGGCGGCGGCGAAGGCCTTGCAGCGGCCGTCGGCGGCCAGACCGCGCTGCCGGGCGAACTCGGTGAACATCTTCGGCGTCGACATGACCGTGGCGCCGCCGGCCAGGGCCAGGGAGCACTCCCCCTGGCGCAGGGAGCGCACGGCCAGGTGCAGCGCCACCAGCGAGGAGGAGCAGGCGGTGTCCACCGTGACGGCGGGGCCCTCGAAGCCGTACGTGTAGGACAGGCGGCCCGAGGCGACGGCGACCGTGTTGCCGGTGAGCAGGTGTCCGGCGACCTCCTCCTGGCGCCCCCGTGCGGCACCGTCGTAGTCGCCGTGCCCGGTGCCGACGAAGACGCCGGTGGTGCTGCCGGCGAGTGCGTCGGGTGCGATCCCGGCGCGTTCCAGCGTCTCCCAGGAGGTCTCCAGGAGCAGGCGCTGCTGCGGGTCCATGGCGAGGGCCTCGCGCGGGGAGATCCCGAAGAACGCCGGGTCGAACTCGCCGGCGTCGTGCAGGAAGCCGCCTTCGCGCGCGTAGGTGGTGCCGTGGCGGGCGGGATCGGGGTGGAACAGGCGGTCGAGGTCCCAGCCGCGGTTGGCGGGGAACGCGGAGATGGCGTCCACGCCGTCCCTGGCCAGCTCCCACAGTTCCTCGGGTGAGCGCACACCGCCGGGGTAGCGGCAGGCCATGGCGACGACGGCGATGGGCTCGCGGTCCCGGTTCTCGGCCTCGCCCAGTTGCTGACGGGCCTCCTGGAGGTCGGCCACGGCCCGCTTGAGGTACGCGCGGAGCTTGTCCTCGTTCGACATCAGGTGCCCACCTCTCCATGAGATTCCGGAATGCGCGAGAAGCGAAGAGCGGCGATTTCCGGATTCCACGCCCCGACACTGCTGGATGTGCCGGCGGGCGCGGCGCCCGTCCGGCAGATCCGGTCCGGGGCGACAGGCCGACCCGGTCCGGGGGCCAGTCTGGCCGTCCCGGACTGCGGGTTTCCCTAAAGTGCGTCGAGGGGGGTACCAAGCCGGAAGGCCCCGGTCCGTGGTGGGGCACGGGACCGGGGCCTTCCTGGCGGAGTACGGTCAGCCGACCACCGGACCGGGGCCTGCCGAACGGAGTGCGGTCAGCCGGCCACGGCCGTTTCCCGCGGGGAGGGGGCGTCGGAGCTGGCGGTGCCTTCCAGGGCGGTGAGCCACTCCTCCACGAGGTCGGCCGCGGGGCCGGAGTCCTCGCGGATGAGGGAGAGGTGGTCGGCGTCCAGGGGGCGCACGGTGGCGTCCGGGACGACCGGCTCGTGCAGGCGCTCGGGGTCGGGAGCGGGAACGCCCTCGATGAGCGCCCGGGTGCACTTGATCTCCAGGACGGGCGCGGTGGTGGGGTGCACGTCGAGCGCGTTGAGCAGCACCATCCAGCGGCCCATGGCGGACAGCCGGGAGTTGGTGAGGCGCACCGGGGAGTCGTCCACGGCCGTGAAGTTGAACTTCATCATGCCGTTGTAGTCGACGCCCTCGTCGCTGTGGTGCCGGATGCTGAGGGTGTCGAGGAGGACGACGGCGGCGGGGCGGATGCCCCAGGTGCTCTCCAGGACGCCGGCGGCGGCGTAGGCGAGGGAGCCGCCGGAGGAGTGGCCGACGAGGACGAAGGGCTTGCCGTCGGCGGCCTGGAGGGTGCTCTCGGCGATGACCCGGGCGGCCGCCTCGGGGTGGGCGGGCAGGGCCTCGCCGGTGTTGAAGCCGATGAGGGGCAGGGCGGTGACGTCCCGCTTGCCGCGGAAGTGGCCGGAGAGGGTGGCGTACTGGTGGACGCCGCCGTTGGCGGTGGGGGCACTGACGCAGACGAGCCGGGACGGGGCGGGTCCCTCGGCGAGCGTCACCGGCCAGGGCAGGTCCTCGAGTTCGGCGGTGACCTCGAAGGAGGGGCGGAGCGCGGCGACGGTGGCGAGCATCCGCTGGGCCTCGCGGAGCTTGCCCTGGGCGAGGCCGTCGAGGAAGAGGCGTTCCATCGAGTCGTTCTCGGCGGGGCCACCGCCGGCGCCGGTCTGCGGGGCGGCGCCGCCCTGGGCGCCGAGTTCGGTGCGCAGCCAGGCGGTGAGGCCGCTCGGGGAACCGCTGTCGTAGACGATGCTGGCGGGGAGCTGGAGTCCGGTGGCCTCGCTGAGCTTGCGGCGCAGTTCGATGCCGATCAGGGAGTCGAAGCCGAGTTCCAGGAAGTCGCGGTCGGGGTCGACGTCGGCGGTGTCGGTGTGCCCGAGGAGTTCCGCGGCGCACGCGACGACCAGGTCGAGGAGGGCGGTCTCCTGCTCGGCGGGGCCGAGGGAGGCCAGGTTCTCCCGGAAGGAGGCCGGTTCGGCGGTGCGGGCCGGGTGCGGGGCCGCGGCCGAGGTGGTGCGGCGCGGGGTGCGGACCAGGCCGCGCATGAGCGGCGGTACCTCGTCGGGGTGGACGATGCCCTGGGGCGTCGCCAGGGCGGTGGCGACCACCAGCGGTGCGTCGAGGTGCAGGGCGGTGTCGAGGAGGGCGAGGGCACGGTCGTGGGGCAGGGTGTCGATGCCGCCGGAGCGGATGCGCTGCCGGCCGGCGTCGGTGAGGAGGTCGCCGGCCATGCCGTCGTCGAGGTCCCAGGCTCCCCAGGCGACGGACAGGGCGGGCAGGCCCTGGGCGGCGCGGTGCTGGGCGAGGGCGTCGAGGAAGCAGTTGGCGGCGACGTAGTTGGCCTGCCCGGCGCGGGCGGTGACACCGGAGATGGAGGAGTAGAGGACGAAGGCGTCGAGGCCGAGGTCCCGGGTGAGGTCGTGCAGGTGCCAGGCGGCGTCCACCTTGGGCCGCAGGACGGCCGTGAGGCGTTCGGGCGTGAGCGTGGTGAGCACGGTGTCGTCCAGGACTCCGGCCGCGTGCACGACGCCGGTGAGGGGGTGGCCGGCGGGGATGTCCGCGAGCAGCGCGGCCAGGGCGTCGCGGTCGGTGACGTCGCAGGAGGCGAGGGTGACGTGGGCGCCCAGCGCCTCCAGTTCGGCACGGAGCGCGTCGGCGCCGGGGGCGTCCGGGCCGCGGCGGCCGGCCAGCAGGAGCCGGGTGACGCCGTGGCGGGCGACCAGGTGGCGGGCGGTGACGGAACCGAGGGTGCCGGTGCCGCCGGTGACGAGGACGGTGCCGCCGCGGGCACCGCCGAAGACGTCGGGGAGTTCGGGGCCGTCCTGGGCGGCGGGCGGGTCCAGCGGGGTGAGCCGTGCGACGAGCACCCGTCCGTCGCGGACGGCGGCCTGGGGTTCGTCCACGGCGAGCACGTCGTCCAGGGGAAGCCGGGCGCCCGGTTCCAGGTCGACGAGGGCGAAGGCACCGGGATGTTCGACCTGGGCGGTGCGGATCAGGCCCCACACGGCGGCGCCCGCGGGATCGACGGCCGGGTCGCCGGGCCGGGCGGCGACGGCGCCGCGGGCGACGAAGACGAGGCGGGACCCGGTGGGCCGCGGGGTGCCGAGCCACTCCTGGAGCAGTGCGAGGGCGGCCCGGGCGGCTGCGTGGGTGCCGGCCGCCGGATCGTCACGGGGACCGGCGGCCTCGGCGTCGTCACCGCCGGGCATGGGCACGAGGACGAGGGTGTGGTCCTCGGTGACCTGCGAGAGCGAGGCGAGGGTGGTGCCGGTGGCGAAGGGGTCGGTGCCGAGGGCGACGCGGGGGCCGGTGGCGGCGGGCACGGTCCCGGGGTCGGCGGGGACCCACTCCAGGCCGAGCAGGGAGGCACGGTCCGCGGCCCCGGGCCCCAGCAGGCGGGCGGCGGACGAGGGCCGCAGGGCCAGCGACTCGACGGAGAGGACGGGCCGTCCCGCGGTGTCGGCGGCGGCGATGGACACGGTGTCCTCGCCGGCCTTGGCGATGCGGACCCGCAGCCGGGCGGCACCGGAGGCGTGCAGGGTGACACCGGCCCAGGAGAACGGCAGCAGCCCCTGGTCGGCGTCCTTGAGGTCGACGTACTCCACGGCGTGCAGGGCGGCGGTGAGCAGCGCGGGGTGGAGACCGAACAGGGCGGTCTCGTCGGTGCGGCCGGGCAGTTCGAGTTCGGCGAAGACCTCGTCGCCGCGTGTCCAGGCGGCGCGCAGGCCCTGGAAGAGGGGGCCGTACTCGGTGCGCTCGTAGAAGCCGGCCAGGTCGACGGGGTCGGCGTCGGCGGGCGGCCAGGCAGGGGTGTCGAAGGGGACGACGTGCTCGCCGGGGGTCAGTACGCCGGTGGCGTGCTGGGTCCAGGGTGCGTCGTCGGCGGCGTCGGCGGGCCGGGTGTGGATGCCGAGCGGGCGTCCGCCGGAGACGTCGGGGGCGCCGACGCGGACCTGGACGGTGACGGCGCCCTTCGGGTCGAGACCGAGGGGGGTGGTGAGGGTGAGTTCCTGCACGCGTCCGCACCCGACCTGGTCGCCCGCGCGGACGGCCAGTTCCAGGAAGCCGGTGGCGGGGAAGAGGACCACACCGCCCATGGTGTGGTCGGCCAGCCAGGGGTGGGTGCGCAGGCCGAGGCGTCCGGTGAGGAGGACGCCCTCGGCGCCGGCGAGGGAGACCGCGGCGCCGAGGAAGGGGTGCCCGGCCGGGGTGAGGCCGGCGCCGGGGATGTCGGCGGCGTGGGCGAGGGGACGCGGCCAGTAGCGGCGGTGCTGCCAGGCGTAGGTGGGCAGGTCGACGCGGCGGGCGCCGGTGCCGTGGAACCAGGCGGCCCAGTCGACGCGTACGCCGCAGACGTGGAGTCGGGCGAGTCCGGTCAGCAGGGCGTGCTGTTCCGGGCGCGTGGACCGCAGGGCGGGCACCGCGACGCCGTCCGCGGCTCCGTCACGGCTGTCGAGGGTCTGTTGGGTGAGGGCGGTGAGGACGCCGCCGGGACCGATCTCCAGGAACACGTCGGCACCGGCCCCGGCGAGGGCCCGTACTCCGTCGGCGAACCGGACGGTCTGCCGGACATGCTCCACCCAGTACCCGGGAGTGGTCAGCTGCCCCGGCCCGGCCACCGCACCGGTGACGTTCGAGACGACCGGGACACGCGGTTCGGCATACACCAGCCCCTCCGCCACCCGGCGGAAAGCCTCCAGCATCGGCTCCATCAACGCCGAATGGAAGGCATGACTGACCGACAACCGCTGAACCTTACGCCCCTCACCCCCGAACGCGTCCGCCAGCGCACCCACTTCCGCCTCGGACCCCGCGACGACCACGGACTCCGGGCCGTTGACCGCCGCCAGAGACAGGCCGTCGGTCAACCGCTCGACGATCTCCGCCTCGGTGGCCTGCACGGCGACCATCGCACCACCGGCGGGCAGCTCCTGCATCAACCGCGCCCGAGCCGCCACCAACGCGCACGCGTCCTCCAGCGAGAACACCCCCGCCACATGCGCCGCCGCGATCTCACC
>NZ_JBSICH010000069.1:0-7118 GCF_053613315.1 Streptomyces sp. JK94
TAGGCAGTTTCGTTTGGATCAGTTGGTCGTTGGTCCGGGTGTGCCGTTGACTGATGCGCAGTGGGCGCGGATCGAGCCGTTGCTCCCGGACCGGACGCCGAGGCGGGGTGGCCGGTGGCGGGACCATCGTGAGGTGATCGACGCGATCGCCTTCAAGTTCCAGACCGGCACGCAGTGGGTCCACCTGCCGGAGAGGTACGGCAACTGGCGAGGCGTCTACAACCGGCTGCGGATGTGGGCCGTCGACGGCACATGGGAGCGGGTCTTCACCGCCCTGGTGGCCCAGGCCGACGCGGACGAGGACCTCAACTGGGCCGTGTCGGTGGACTCCACGATCGTGCGGGCTCACCAGCACGCGGCCGGGGCCCGCAAAAAGGGGCCCCGGCCGGCGAACCCGACGACCATGCCATCGGCCGGTCCCGGGGCGGGCTGACCACGAAGATCCATCTCGCTGCCGATGCCCACTGCCGGCCTCTGGCATTCGTTCTCACCGCAGGCCAGGCGGGTGATGCACCCGCGTTCACCGAGGTCATGGCCCGCCTGCGCGTTCCCCGTCGGCGCGGCCGGCCCCGCACCAGGCCGGATGTGGTCCTGGCTGACAAGGCGTACTCCTCCCGCGCGATCCGCGAGCACCTGCGCAAGCGCGGCATCCGGGCAGTGATCCCTGTTCCCGCCGACCAGCGCGCGCACCGGTTACGTCGGGGCAGCCGGGGTGGCAGGCCACCGGCCTTCGACCGCGAGACCTACAAGCAGCGCAACACCGTCGAGCGGTGCATCAACCGCCTCAAGCAGTGGCGCGGCATCGCCACCCGCTACGAGAAGACCGCCACCATCTACCTGGCCGGGCTCCATATCGCGGGCATCTTCCTCTGGTCCGCTCGGTGATCCAAACGAAACGGCCTAGCCGACGTGCACAGCCAGGGCCCCGGGCGTCATCACCCGGGGCCTCGTGCTGTCGGCTGGCCCGCACCGGATGCCTTACCCCGCTGCAAAGGGTGGTCGCCGATCATGGTCCGCGAATGATGAGTGCAATACGCACTGAGCTCCCCGCCGTGGCGACGCTTCTTGCACGGTGGGACCGGGATGTCACCGAGGCGCCCTGTGCCATGTAGCCCACGTGCTGCTCACACCATGGGGGCTGCGTGGTGTGCGGGTGAGGCTACAGGCCGCCCTTTCGGCAGTCGAAGGCCGTGAGGCGGCCGGCGACGATGTCCGGGGCATCGGACGCAACCAACTCGACAGGAGCTTCGAGCCGGTACAGATCACCATCGGGCGGGTACCGGACGATCTCCGCGACGAGGACCATGGGCTTCTTGGCAATCAGGACGACCGGCTCATCGTCCCCCTTATGGAACGCGACGGTGAACGGCAAAACATCGCGTTGCACAAACTTCGGAGGGAAGGACTGGATCACCGCCAGAGTGCTGGCAGCAACCACGTCGGTGTCGTTCTGCTCGACGACGACAGTCATGCCGTCCGCTTCGGCACGCACCTTGCAGCCGATGACCTCCAGGTTCACGCTCTTGGAGGGCGGCTGGCTGGGATCGGGCTCAACACGCTGCTTCATCTGGCCCTTGAATTCGAGGGCCAGGACGCTGCCCGCGTATTCGAGCTTGGCGCTGGGGGCGTACATGGAGCAGGGGATTTCCGCACCGATGGGGGGCAACATTATGTGTGTGGCTCCTTGGTCGTCTTTTCCGCCCACGATCTCGGGTCCGCGCCCGGAGGACCGGCAGACAGCGGGGATCTTCACCCGATCAGGTGTTCATTCCCGCGACCGCGTTTAAACGCAAGGCGCCCCGGGGGGCAAGGGCTGGAGCTGGGCACCGAACGGTCCGCCACAGCGCGCGAGCACCCGGGCCCGCGGTGAGGTCTCTTCGAACGCCGCATCGGCCACATTCCCACACAAGAGCCGCAACCGGTAGCAACCCGTCGTCCCACTATCGACGCCACCTCTAAAGAGTGATGTCGCTCGATTGCGGTGAGGCTCGGATGCTTGCGTCGGGACGATAGCCGAGTTCGGTGTGACCGGCCGCGACACCAAGGAGCCGTCGAAGCATGTCCAAGCCCGTTGTCAGTATCTGGGGAACCCCTCCGGGGGCTCAGCCCGCACCCGCGCAAGCAGACCCCTGGAACACCAAGTGGGATCTGCGCAACGGAACCGCCTGGGTCTTTTTCAGCTCATCCGGCCAGACGAACGTCAAGCGGCCGGTGATCCTCGCCGACGGCTTCGCCATCGGACCCACCGACCCCCACCTCTTCTACCGCGGCCTGGAGAACGGGGACTACCCCTTCATCTCCAGCCTGCGCAGCAGCGGCTTCGACGTCGTCCTCCTGGGTTTCAAAAACCGCTCCGCGTCCATCCTCGACAACGCCGACGTCGCGATCGAGTGCATCAGGAAGACGCTCGCCGGCCCTGAGCGCACCGCCCCGCTGACGGTGGGCGGCTTCAGCATGGGAGGGATGGTCACCCGCTACGCCCTGGCCAAGATGGAAAAGCAAGGGGAGGACCACCAGACCCACACCTACCTCTCCTACGACACCCCGCACCGCGGGGCGTGGCTGCCCCTCGGTGTCCAGGCATTCGCCCACTTCATGAAGGACCGATGGGGCACCACCAACCCGCTCCTGAGCCTCTACTCCGATCTGATCAACAGTCCGGCCGCGCGCCAGATGCTGCGCTGGCACCTCGCCACCGGCGCCAGCGCCACCCTCGACGTCACCGCCGGCCAGGACCAGGCACGGACCGACTTCCTGGCCGCACTGGAGCAGGTGGGCAACTGGCCCAACCGCCCCCGCCTGATGGGTGTCGCCAACGGTACGGGCACCGGCGCCGGTAACGGGGTGCCCGCCGACGACACTGCGATGGAAACCCCCGGGCCGGAGGTAGCTGTGCAGCTGCGTGCCCAGGGCGAGGGAAGGAAGACCGTCGCCCAGATGCGGGAACTGGGCCGGACCGAGGTCTCGGTCCACACCACCGGCTTCCCCGAACTCGACGGCGCTCCCGGAGGCCTGTTCCCCAAGGCTCCTCTCCTGGACGACGCCGCCAACTTCGGCATGGCCGCGATGCTGGCACAGATCGTCAACGACAGGCCGGCGGAGCTCGCCCACAACGCCTCCACCTTCGTCCCCACCATCAGCGCGGTGGCGTCGGCCGACATCGACGACCCCACCGCCCTCTGGGCCAAGATCAACCCCGACAGCAGCGACCTCCACGACTTCCACTGCGCCACCACCAACGAAGGCCACACCGCCATGACCCGTGAACTCGGCCAGTGGACCGTGGTCAGGCTCAAGAACGGGTGACCAGAGCCGGGGCGCCTTCGGCGGGCGGCTAGGACCCCACCGGGCCCGGGACCGTACTGATCCCGGGCCCCGCGCGGTCGGGGCGTCAGGTCCAGGTCTGGCGCTGGAGGAAGAGGTGCCTGGTGGTGCCGGAGCCCTGGGTGAAGGCGAAGAGCAGAGCCTCGTGGTTGGCGATGACCGGGCTGACATGGGCGTCACCGATGACACCGCCCAGGGACTGCCAGGCGCCGTAGGGGGTGTCGTTCTCCCTGTCCTGCACCGTGACCCACAGGGCCTTGTCGGTGCCCTTGGCCAGGACATTGAGACGGCCGTCCTGCCCAAGGGCGGCGGTGGGCCGGTCGATGATGGCGCCGCCCAGGGACACGGACGTCTGGAAGGAGTCGTAGTTGGAGGTCTGCCCCACCCGCCAGGCGGCGCCGTCCGAGCCGCGGTAGAAGATCTGCGCCCGCGCGGCAGCGTCCACGACGGCCGTGGGCCGGCTGGTCACCCCGCTGGTCTCGTGGTGCCAGGCCTCCCACGAATCCGGGGAGTTCGCCGCCGTCTGCTGGATGGTGTACAGGGTGTCGCCGCCGCCCTTGACGGCCACCACGATGCGGCCCGATCCGTCCAGGACCGGGGAGGGAGTGGCGAAGATCCCGCCGCCCAGGGAAACCGGCCCGGTGTACGCCTCGTAGTACACGCCCTGGTTGCGCACGTGCCACAGCGCGCCGTCCGTGCCCCGGAAGAAGACCTGGATGCGGCCGTCGGCGTTCAGCGCGGCGGCCGGGTCCCCGCCGATGTTGTTCACCAGGCGTGCCGGGGCGCCGTAGGAGGAGTTGATCGCTGTCTGGGTGATGACTTCGAGGTGGTTGTCCGGAGTCCGGTAGAAGACCCGGATCTTGCCGTCCCTGCCCCGCACCGCGCTGGACACCCCGGCGACGGCCGATCCCTGGTGGTGGACCCAGGCTCCCCAGGAACGGTCACGATTCTCGGTCCTGCTGTAGAGGGTGTTACTTCCGCCCTGGACGAAGACCTGCACCCGGTTGTCGGCGGTCAACACCGGGGCCGGTTCGGCGAAGATGCCGCCCTCGAGGTTGATCCAGGTACCCCAGTTGGTGCCCGGGGTGGTGGAAACAGGCATGCGCACTCCTCACATCACAGACAACGCCATGTGGTCGCGTCGCTCCGCAGCGTGTCCACTCCAATGGCGTAAGATGCGGTCACAACATGAGATGAGCGGCAAACCACTCCAGGGAGTGAACGGCCGTGTTCCGCCCGGGGCGACACCCGCTCCAAGGGGGCGAAGTGCTGTGGTGACGTGACTGTTGCAGGGCAGCCCCTGGCGGTTTGTGAGGTACCCGTCCACAGCTGGAGGTCCCGTCCGACCCGACGGAACTGGTCGCTCAGCAGCGGGTGGGGACACGGCCAAAAGACGGACCCAGTGCCACCTCGGACGACGTTCACCTCGTGACACGGAGGCGGGCCGCGACCTGACAGACGGTCCGGCCACAGCCCACCGGGTGAGGAGGCAGCCGCATCCATAACAGGCAGCCCGGACGGCCACCGCCCCTGTAGGCCCCCAGGCGGAACAGGCGGCCGATGAGCAGGATGGTGAGCGGCTGGGGACTGTCGATCATCCGTATGGGTGGTGGCGGAGCGATCTGTCCGGCCGCCGGCGCGCGCAGGCGCGAGTATGCGCTCATGCATGCATCGAGTGACACATCCGGCGTCGTACGCCGCCGGTTCCTGAAGGGCGCGCTGGCTGCGGCAGCGGGTGGCGTCCTGGTGCCGGCCGTTGCGGGCCCGTCGTGGGCCGTCCCGCCAGTCGGGCAGAGAGTCCGGTTGTCGGTCAGCGTGCCCGGCGCCGTCATGGCAACCGGGCTTCAGCCCGGCCGGCACACGCTCAGCTTCACCGGCAGCCGTATGACTGAGGTCCTGGTTGGAGGCGCTGACTGGGTACGGCTGAAGACGCTCGACTTCCGGATCCAGGCCCATCACTCGCTGTTCGGCACGATCACCATCACCACGCCGGACATCAGCACGGCACCGTTGAGCATCCTGCGGTGGGTGTCGCCCAACGAACTCACCGAGACCTGGTACGAGTCCCTCCGGATCACTTTCGAGAGGTCGGCAGACCAGGCGGGCCCGTTCGTCCTGCTCACGCAAGAGCCGTTCAAGGCGACCGCGACCATGCCGAGCTGGCCACCGCCACCCCACATCACGAACGCCGACGGCTCCTCCACAGGCGGCGCCCTCTACTCGGCTGCCCAACTGCCCACCTTCACCGCAGAAGACCTGCGGACCGACTTCACGGCATTCCCGGCCACCCTGGGCCAACTAACGTCGTAACCCTGCCTGGAGCGCCACTCCCCCGCCGCGGCCCCGGGGATGCCCTGGCTGCTCCCTCGGGGCCCGTGCTGTGCCGGGCCCGCCTACCGGACTGCAGTCGTGCCGCACAGTGATGGACAGCGCCGGTGAAGAACCCGCCCTTCAAGGGTCGCCGGGCCGATGGTCCGGCCTGGCTGCCGGTCAGGCAGATGCTTCGCCCGCCGTGCCCCAGCCGTAAAGACTCCCTCTGTTTGCAGCGCCGCGTAGCTGAAGCCCGTGGTCGCCTGGGTGCAGTTCAGACGGTCCGCGTGGCAGGCGCGGCCGCCAGGCGGTCCAGGCGTTCGTAGAGGGCCCGTACGAGCCGGGCGCGGTTCTGGGCGCAGTGTGCGGTGCCCTGGATCGGTTGGGAGAGGCGGCCGGCGGCTTCGCGGAGGATGACTTCGGCGAGGGCGCCGCAGCCGTCGTTCTTCGGCAGGGCGGCGGCGTGGCGCTGGACGTCGACGGCGAGGGCGCGGGCGTGCCCGGTGAGCTGGAGGGCGATCTGCTCGTAGTCGCGGGAGGTGAGGTTCGGGTCCTGCCACGCGAGGACGGCGGTCACGAGCGCTTCGTACGGGGCGCGGTCCAGCGGGAGTTCGGCGTCGACCAGGCCGTGGGGGCCGTGGAGCACGGTGTAGGTGTCGCTCACCGGCGCCTCGCCGCGACGTCCTGGTCGTGGTCGCCGGTGCGGTCGTCCGGGGCGGCCTGCGCGAGGAAGCGGGCGCAGCCGCGGTCGGCGCGTGCCAGCAGGGCCGGGGAAGGCTGGCCGAAGGCGGGCGGCTGGAGGCCGCGTCCTTCCGGTGCGGGGCCGGCGGGTGTGGGTGCGCTCTGAAGTGACCCCTTGAGTGCCGACACTTCCGTTTTATGCCGCGAGGCCGAGTCGTTGCCGGTAGCAGGTTCTCGCCTCGTACGGCGTGATGTAGCCGATGGTCGAGTGGAGTCGCTCCCGGTTGTAATGTTCCGCGATCCATCGGAAAACGTCCTGCCGAGCCTGGGCCCTTGTCGCCCAGACCGTCGTTCCGATCTCGGCCTTGAGGACGGCGAAGAAACTCTCCGCCGCTGCATTGTCGAAACACGAGCCGGTTCGGCCGACGCTCTGCCCGATGTCCAACTCCGCAAGTGTGGCCCGGAATTGACGAGACGTATATTGAGACCCGCGGTCCGAATGAAAGATCGCATTGCCAGCGGTGTGCCCGCCGGCATGGGCCATTCGGATGGCATCCGCCACGAGCTGAGCCCTCATATGGCTGGCCATCGACCAGCCCACGACCTCACGCGTGCACAGGTCGATCACCGTCGCCAGATGAAGCCACCTCGGCGGTTGGCATGCAGGTGATGTCCCCGACGAGTTTCAGTCCCGGCATCGGCGCCGTAAAGTCACGCAGGACGAGATCCGGCGCGGGTGCAGCCGAGCGGTCCTGTCTCGTCAGGGACCGCGACTTCCGTCGCGTGATCCCGGCGATCTGTCT
>NZ_JBSICH010000070.1:0-6412 GCF_053613315.1 Streptomyces sp. JK94
GCGGCTTCCGCATCGAACCCGCCGAAACCCGCGCCACCCTCCAACAACACCCCCACATCCGCCACAACACCGTCATCGTCCGCGAAGACCACCCCGGCGACAAAACCCTCGTCGCCTACGTCGTTCCCCATGACCGGATCGACCTGTCCGAACTGCGTCGTCACGCGGCGGACCACCTCCCCGAGCATCTGCGGCCCAGCGCCTACGTGGTGCTCGACTCGCTCCCGCTGACGGCCACGGGGAAACTCGACCGCGCGGCTCTGCCGGCCCCCGAACAGGGCGAGGCGGGCGGCGGCCGGGCGCGTACCGCGCGGGAGGAGATTCTGTGCGGCCTGTTCGCCGAGGTGCTCGGGCTCACGACCGTGAGCCGCGAGGACGACTTCTTCGACCTGGGCGGGCACTCCCTGCTCGCGGCCAAGCTCGCGAACCGCATCAGGGCCGTGCTCCGCTGCGAGCTCGGCATCCGTGAGCTGTTCGCCCACCGGACGCCCGCGGCCCTGGACGCGGTTCTCGGCTCGGCCGCCGGGGCACGGCCCGCGCTGGTGGCCGCAGAGCGCCCGGAACGGCTGCCGCTGTCGCCCGCGCAGACCCGGCTGTGGCTCCTCGACCAGGCTGAGGGGGGCTCACGCACGTACAACGTGCAGTACGCCGTCGAGGTCGCGGGCCCGGTGGACCGCGCGGCCCTGCGGGCCGCGGTCGTCGACACGGCGGTCCGGCACGAGGCCCTGCGCACGGTGTACCCGTCGGCGGACGGCATCCCCTACCAGCACGTCCTGTCCGAGCCGGAGCTGGCGGGCGTCTTCGAGGCCGCCGACGTCCCGCCCGGTGACGTCTCCTGCGCCGTCGCGGCGGAGTCCGGGCACGTCTTCGACCTGTCCGGCGAACCGCTGCTGCGCGTGCGGCTGCTGAGCACCGGCGAGCAGCGGCACGTGCTGCTGGTGACGGTCCATCACATCGCCGCCGACGGCTGGTCGCTGCGCCCCCTCTTCGACGACGTGGCCGTCGCCTACGCGGCCCGCCTCGCCGCGCAAACCCCGCAGTGGCACCCGCTACCGGTGCAGTACGCCGACTACACCCTGTGGCAGCGCGACCTGCTGGGCGGGACGGACCGACGGGACTCGGTGGCATCCCGGCAGCTCGACTACTGGCGGAGACAGCTGGCCGACGCACCGGCGGGCCTCGACCTGCCGGCCGACCGGCCGCGTCCCGCCCGTCCGAGCCATCGCGGCGAGTCGCTTCCGGTGCGGGTGGGCGGCGACGTCCGTTCGGCGATCTCGGACGTGGCCCGGGCCCACCGGGTCACCCCCTTCATGGTCGTGCAGGCCGCCTTCGCGGCGCTGCTGACCCGGCTCGGCGCGGGCACCGACATCCCTCTCGGCACGCCGGTCGCGGGCCGCACCGACGAAGCCCTCGACGACCTGGTCGGCTTCTTCGTCAACACCCTCGTCCTGCGCACGGACACCAGCGGCGACCCCACCTTCGCCGACCTCCTGGCCCGCGTACGCGACACCGACCTCGCCGCCTACGACCACCAGGACCTCCCCTTCGACCGGCTCGTCCAGGAGCTCAACCCGGCCCGGGGAACCGATCGCCATCCGCTGTTCCAGGTCATGGTCGTCGTGCAGAACACCTCGGAGGTGGCGGCGGAACTCCAGGGCACCCGCTGCACCGCGGTCCCGGTCCCGAACCCGGTGGCCAAGTTCGACCTGACCCTGTCCCTGCGCGACGGGGACGAAGGGGATGCCGGGGGCGATGCCCTGACCGGCTACCTCGAATACGCCACCGACCTCTTCGACCGCGGGACCGCGGAGCGGATCGTGCGGCGGTTCGACCGCCTGCTGGCCGCCCTGGCGCAGCGGCCGGAACTGCCGATCGGCGCCCACGACGTCATGGACGCGAGCGAGCGGCAGGCGGTGTCCGTGGACTGGACGGGCGCCCCCCGCGACCGGCTCTGCCCGCCCGTGCACGACGTCGTCGCCCACCGCGCCGCCATTGCCCCGGACTCGACGGCACTGGTCTGCGGTCCGCGCCGGGTGACGTACGGGCAACTGGTGGATCGCGCCCGCCGGCTGGCCCATCACCTCGTGGCACGCGGAGTGCGGCCCGGAGACGTGGTGGGCGTGCTGCTCGACCGGAACGAGGAGTTGGCCGTCGCCGTGCTCGGCGTGCTGACCGCGGGCGCCGGGTACACCGTGCTGGACCCCCGGTTCCCCGCGGTGCGGCTCGGCGAGGACCTCGAGCGGACCGGCGCGCCGGTCGTGATCACTTCCCGTGATCTCGCCGGGCTGGTGCCGTCCACCCCGCCGGTCCTGGTGGACGCCGAAGCCGCCGCGATCGCGGCCCGGCCGCGGCACGCCCTTGAGGTGAGCGTGTCGCCCGGGGACGTCGCGTGCGTGATGTTCACGTCGGGCTCGACCGGGACGCCGAAGGGCGTCGTCACCCCGCACCGGGCGCTGACCGGCACCCTTCTCGACCAGCCCTTCGCGGACACCGGCGCGCACTCGGTCTGGCTCCAGTGCTCCCCGGTCTCCTGGGACGCCTTCGCGCTGGAGCTGTTCGGTCCGCTGCTGCACGGCTCCACGTGCGTGCTGCAACCCGGACACCTCACCGACCCCGCCGCCGTCGCACGGTCGCTGACCGAGCACGGCGTAACGACGGCGCACTTCTCGGCGAGCCTGCTCAACCACCTCGTCGACGAGCACCCCGACGCGCTCACCCCTCTCACCCACCTGCTGACCGGTGGCGAGGCGGCCTCCGTGCCGCACGTGCGGGCCCTCCTGCGGCGCCACCCCGGCATCCGCCTCGTCAACGGCTACTCACCGGTGGAGAACACGGTCTTCACCCTCACCCACGCCATCACGTCCAAGGACGCGCCCGTCCCGGTCGGCACGCCGATCGCCGGCAAGCGGACATGGATCCTCGGTCCCGACCTGCGCCCGGTTCCGGTGGGCGTGCCGGGCGAGATCCACATGGGCGGGCCCGGCCTGGCCCACGGCTACGTCGGGCAGCCGGCGCTCACCGCGCAGCGGTTCGTGGCGGCGCCCGGCGGCGAACGCATGTACCGCACCGGCGACCTGGGCCGCTGGCGTGCCGACGGATCCGTCGAGTACCTCGGGCGGTCCGACGACCAGGTCAAGGTGCGCGGCTTCCGCGTCGAACCGTCGGCCGTCCAGGCTCTCGTCACCACTCATCCCCGGGTGCGGCGCTGTGCCGTCATCGCCCGGGACGACCGGCTGGTGGCCTACCTCGTGCCCGATGGCGAACTCGACCTCGCGGACCTGCGCGCGTTCATCGCCGAGCGGCAGCCCGAGCATCTGCGACCGAACAGCTACGTGCTCCTGGACGAGATCCCCCTCACCCCGAACGGCAAGCTCGACCGTGCCGCCCTGCCGGCTCCCGGGAGCCCGGACGGCGCGTCCGGCCGCGCTCCCCGCACGTCGCGCGAGCAGATCCTGTGCGGCGTGTTCGCCGAGGTACTCGGCACCGACACGATCAGCCCGGACGACGACTTCTTCGCGTGCGGCGGGCATTCCCTGCTGGCGGCGAAGCTCGCCAACCGGGTGCGGGCGACCCTGGACGCCGAGGTGGAACTGCGGGACGTCTTCGCCTGCCCCACACCGGCCGCGCTGGCCACCGTGCTCGACACCGCAGGCAGGGCCCGGCCCGCACTGACCGCCGCGTACCGCACGGAGCCCGTCCTGTCGGCCGCGCAGTTCCGGTTGTGGTTCCTCGACCGGCTGCACGGCGCGAGCGCCGCCTACAACGTCAGCCACACCTTGGAGCTGGAGGGGCCTCTGGACCTGGAGGCCCTGCGGGCGGCCCTGGCGGACGTGGTCGCCCGGCACGAGGCGCTGCGGACCACGTACCCCTCGGTCGACGGTGTGCCGGTCCCACGCGTCCAACGGCCGGAAACGGTAAGGCCAGACGTGCCGTGTCGCACGGTGGCGGAGACGGAGGTCGCCGACGCGGTAGCCGAGGACGCCCGCCACGCGTTCGACCTGGCCGGAGAACTCCCCCTGCGCACGACGGTGCTGCGGGTCGGGCCGCGATCCCACGTCCTGGTCCTCGTGGTGCACCACATCGCGGCCGACGGCTGGTCCATGCGGCCCCTGCTCCACGACCTCGCCGACGCCTACGCGGCGCGCCGCGACGGCACCGCGCCGACATGGGCCCCCCTGCCGGTCCGGTACACGGACTACAGCGACTGGCAACGGCGGCTGCTCGGCGACCCGGACGACGCGGATTCCCTGATGGCGCGGCAACTGCGCTACTGGGAGGAGGCGTTGTCCGGATCACCGCAGGAGACCCCCCTGCCCGCCGACCGAGCCCGTACCGGTCGGGCCGGCGGGCGCGGCGACACCGTCGGCATCACCCTCGACGCACGGCTGCACAGCGAACTGGCCGAGCTGGCGCGGGCGCACGGCGTCACCCTGTTCATGGTGCTGCACGCGGCGCTCGCGGCGCTGCTGACCCGGCTCGGCGCGGGCACCGACATCCCTCTCGGCACGCCGGTCGCGGGCCGCACCGACGAAGCCCTCGACGACCTGGTCGGCTTCTTCGTCAACACCCTCGTCCTGCGCACGGACACCAGCGGCGACCCCACCTTCACCGACCTCCTGGCCCGCGTACGCGACACCGACCTCGCCGCCTACGACCACCAGGACCTCCCCTTCGACCGATTGGTGGAGCACCTCAATCCACCGCGCGTCGAGCACCGGCACCCGTTGTTCCAGATCATGCTGGCGGTGCAGAACAACGCCGCCGCGACCCCGCACCTGCCCGGGCTGCGCACGACGGTCACCCCCGCGGGGACGGGCACCGCCAAGTTCGACCTGGTGGTGAGCCTGGACGAGAAGCACGACGAGCGGGGCCGGCCGGCGGGCGTCGACGGGCGTGTCGAGTTCGCCACGGACCTGTTCGACCGCGAGACGGTAGAGGCGCTCGCGCACCGCCTGACCGGGGTGCTGGGGCAGGTGTCCGCGGCGCCGGAGACGACCGTCCACGCGCTCGACGTGCTGACGGCGGAAGAGCGCGAACTCCTGCTCGGGAAGTGGGCCGGCGATCGTCCGGCCGGCGTCGACCGGTGCGTGCACGAGGTCGTGGCCGACCACGCGGCCACCCGACCCGACGCCACCGCGCTGGTCCTCGGGACGCGACGGCACAGCTACGGGGAACTGGATCGCAGGGCCAACCGGCTCGCCCGGTCGCTGGCGGCCCGCGGTGTGGGGCCGGGTCGGATCGCGGCGGTCCTGCTCGGTCGGGGTGTGCGTCTCGTCGAGAGCGTCCTGGCCGTCCTGAAGACCGGGGCGAGCTACTCGCTGCTCGATCCGGGGTTCCCGGGCGGCCGGATCACCGCCCTGCTCGACGCGACCGACGCGGCAGTGGTGATCACCGACGCCGAGGGGGCGGAACACCTCGGCCCGGGTCGTACCGTGGTCGACGTCGATACGGAGGAGGCCGGGCTGCCGGACTCGCCGCCGGATGCCACGGTCACGCCGGACGATCCGGCGTGTGTGATGTTCACGTCGGGTTCGACGGGCGAGCCCAAGGGCGTCGTCACCCCTCACAAGGCCCTGACCACGACCCTGATGGGACAGACCTTCACCGACTTCGGCCCCGGACAGGTCTGGCTCCAGTGCTCACCGGTCGCCTGGGACGCCTTCGCCCTGGAACTCTTCGGTCCGTTGCTGCACGGGGCGACGTGCGTCCTGCACCCCGGTCACACCACCGATCCCACCGTCATCGCCCAACTGCTCACCGAACACCCCGTCACCACCGCACACTTCTCCGCCAGCCTCCTCAACCACCTCATCGACGAACACCCCCAAGCCCTCACCTCCCTCACCTCCCTCACCCACATCCTCACCGGCGGCGAACCCGCCTCCCCCACCCACACCCGCCAACTCCTCACCCACCAACCCCACCTCCACCTCCTCAACGGCTACTCCCCCGTCGAGAACACCATCTTCACCCTCACCCACCCCATCACCCCCACCGACACCCACCGCCCCACCATCCCCGTCGGACGCCCCCTCCACAACAAAACCGTCTACATCCTCGACCCCCACCTCAACCCCGTCCCCATCGGCGTCCCCGGCGACATCCACATGGCAGGACCCGGCCTCGCCCACGGCTACCTCCACCGACCCGCCCTCACCGCCGAACGCTTCATCGCCAACCCCCACCGACCCGGCACCCGCATGTACCGCACCGGCGACCTCGGCCGCTGGAACCCCGACGGCACCATCGAATACCTCGGCCGCACCGACGAACAAACCAAAATCCGCGGCTTCCGCATCGAACCCGCCGAAACCCGCGCCACCCTCCAACAACACCCCCACATCCGCCACAACACCGTCATCGTCCGCGAAGACCACCCCGGCGACAAAACCCTCGTCGCCTACGTCGTTCC
>NZ_JBSICH010000071.1:0-6167 GCF_053613315.1 Streptomyces sp. JK94
AGAGACCGTTCTCTTTCCGAACCTCGTGTGACGTCTTCGCTGGTCAGGCATGAAGTAGCAGCTGCTGCGGGAGCCTGGGCTTGTTGCCGGGCGAGATGTCGTGGAGGTAGCGGATGCCGTCGATGCGGGCGGTTCTGGAGACGCGGCAGAAGGCCGCAGCCGCGCAGGTGAAGGACCTCGAAGCCGAGCTGGAACGGGTGCGGGCGGCTCTGGCGGAGGCGGAGGAGGTGCACCGGCGCCGGGTGATCGGTCTGGAGCAGTATCTGGAAGCGTTGGCCGAGGAGAACGCACCCGCCGACGGGGCCGGCGAGGTGCCGCGGAGGAAGGCGGTCGGGCCTCGCCGGGCGGTGCCGCACCGGCGACACGCGAGTGGGGTGGCGGAGTTGTCGCCGGACTACCAGGCGTTGATGGCCGCCGCGGTCGATGCGGGAGGCGACGGGCTGGGTGCCCGGCGGGCGGCGGTGGTGCTGGGCTGGGACAGCGCGTCCGCCTCCCGCGTCGAAGGGGCGAGGGCCCGGCTGAAACGGCTGGTGGAACGGGGCTGGCTGGTCGAAGCGAAACCGGGCAGGTTCATGCCGCCCGCGCCGCAACAGGCTCCTGACACCGGGCGGCCAGGCGGCGGCTCATGAGCATGGTCATCGACCACAGGATGACCGCTTCGCTGGTGTCGGTGCGCCGCTCGTAGTCCCGGACCAGGCGCCGACTGCGCAGGCACCAGGCGAGAGACCGTTCCACGACCCAGCGGCGGGGCAGGACCTGGAAGCCGCGGATGTCGTCGCTGCGGCGGACGATGTCCAGGACGACGCCGAGCTGCGTTGCGCTCCAGTCGACGAGGTGGCCGGTGTAGCCGCCGTCGGCCCACACCCGTGCCAGCCGCCCGAAGCGGCCCCGGGCCGCGGGCAGCAGGAGGCGGGCGGCGTCCCGGTCGGTGGTCGACGCCGGGGTGACCAGCACTGCCAGCAGCAGACCGAGCGTGTCGGTGAGCAGGTGCCGCTTGCGTCCATTGATCTTCTTGCCCGCGTCGTAGCCCCGCGAGGTGAGGGCGACGGTGGCGTCCGCCTTCACCGACTGCGAGTCGATGACCGCCGCACTCGGCTCCCGGTCGCGTCCCTCGGCATCACGGACCGCCTCGCGCAGCCGGTCATGCAGCTCGGCCACGAGTCCCGCGTCCCGCCAGCGGGCGAAGAAGGCATACACCCGCGGCCAGGGCGGGAAGTCCGACGGCATCGCCCGCCACTTGATGCCGTTGTCGACGAGGTAGCGCACCGCGTCGATCATCTGCCGGTGGCAGTAACCCTCCGGCCGCCCGCCCCGGCCGGCCAGCCATCCCGGAACCGGCAGCAGATCCCGCACTGCTGCCCACTCGGCATCGCTCATGTCCGAGCCGTACCGGGGCCGGCGCCCCGGGCGGTCGGCCGCATTCCCGAACCTGTGGGCGAGACAGTCACACCCAGGAGTGGACGGACTGGACCCGGCCACTGCGACCACGCGACACTTCGACAACAGGGCCTCTTGCTCCTCGCTGGACTCGACATCCGCGAGCTACCAAGAGGCCCTTCCTTCATGTCCGAACACCCGACAACTCACCCGATCCAGCACCCTGTTCGAGCCCCGGCCGAGCACCCGCACGGATAGAGAACAGCCAGTTAGGAGTTCGCTATGGCGGGATACCAGACCAGCGCACCTGCGTCAGACAAGGGTGTCTACATCGGCCAGGCCCGGCATGCCGTGAAGGAGCTGATCACTTTACTGCGCGGCGAGTTGGCGACATTGGAAGCTGCGTACGCGATGATGTGCGAGGGTGCCGAATCCACCGATGTCCGCGAAGAGCCACCGGACATTGGCGAGGACGCGGGAACCGCCCAACCCTCCCGGGAGGGTCCGCCTGAAGTTTCTGTCGCCGACGAGGATCCTTCATCCGAAGATGCGCGCCCGGGCATGGGCACTCGGACCCTGGGGCCACCGCGTAACGGAAGCATGCGCGATGCGATCCTCACACTCCTGTGCGCCGCCCAAGAGGCAATGTCCATCACCGATATCGCGGCGGCGGTGCGCCCGGGAGCGGACGCGACGGTCCGCTCATCCGTAGGAAAAACCCTCAACCGTATGAAGCAACTTGGCGAGGTGGAAAACGTGGCACCGGGAATGTTCCGGGCCGTGCTGTCATCCCGGGCAGCTTGATCCACCCGAGGGCGACCCTAACCCAACAAGCAGGCCTCCCTCGATTAGCGGTCGAGGGAGGCCGCCAAACACGCGAACGGACGCTTCTCCTGGCAGGGTTCCGGTCCGTCGCGCACGTTCACTCTAGCGCCCCCACGGGTGGCACTAGAGGGCGTCTGCGCCATTCCGCACTTGAGCGTGCACGACTGACCTCAAAGAGGCAATTGGGGATCAGTCATGAGCACATTGGGTCGCATTCGATCCGGGCCAGAGCGCCAGGCCCAGGGCGCGCTCCAGTCGGCAGACCGTCAGCACATCCGGCCAGGTGGCGCCCGCCAGCAGATCGCCGATGGTCTGTCTGCCGACGTTGCTCTGGGCGGCCAGGGCACGCAGCGAGAGCTCCGGCCTCTCACGCAGGGCGGCGGCGAGGCGGCGGGCAATCGTCTGGACCACCGCCGCGGCGGGCTCCCCGACGATCCGGGCATCCGGCCACTCCTCCGGATCGACGGCGTAGCTCCATGGCGGCGCCGTGCGCGCTCGGCCTCCGGTCATAAAGATGCGTTCCTTCAGATCGTGATCGACACTGACACCAGTGGCCGGTTAACCGGCCACCTGTCATGGGCCTTGCGCCTGGAGGTCGCTGTGTCGAATCGCCTGCTGACCTACGCACCGAAGGCGGAGACGGTGCCACCCGCCCAGTGGCGCCGCATCGCTCCGGTCGTCCGCTCGCTGGGATTCATGGCCGTTGCAGCGGGACCCTACGGCCCAGACGTGGTCATGACACCGCTCGCACGGCTGGTCGCCTGGGTCGAGGCCCAGGGCCTCCCGCTCGAACCCTCGGTGATCCTTGACCAGAGCACCGTCGAACGGTTCATCCTCGTCGGCTGCCGCGACATGGCCACCAACAGCCGCCGAACCTGCAGTAGCCAGCTGCGCCGGGCATCCGAAGCACTCCTGCTGGACCAGCTCGGACAGCATCCGCCGATCCGGCTGAAGGCCACCGCCGCCCCAGTGGCCCCCTACCCGCCGGCAGAAATCGCCTACTGGCTGATCTGGGCGCAGAGCCTGCCCACCCCCGCCCAGCGGCGCAACGCCTGTCTTCTGTTCTGTCTTGGCGTTGGCTGCGGGCTCGCCGTTGAGGATCTTGTGTACGTTCAGGGGCGGGACATCCTCGCGGGCCCCACCGGCCGGGCACTGGTCAAGGTTCACGGGCGCCGTCCGCGCACTGTCGTATGCCGGTACGCCTACGAGGAACTGCTGCTGGCGGAAGCCGCCCACATCCCGGCAGACGCGTACGCCTTCCGACCGGACTGGCAGGACCGCACCAGCAAGCACATCGCATCGGACTGGCTGGCCAGGTACCCGCGGATCATCGGCCGTTGTGACGGTGCAGTGCTGCAGACCCAGCGGCTGCGCACAACCTGGCTCGTCGAACTGCTGAATGCAGGTATTCCGCTGAAGGTGATCCTCAAAGCGTCGGGGCTCGGGACCCTGCACAGCCTCTCGCGCTACCTCGTCTTCCTCCACGACGTGCCCGAAGCGGAGGCATCCGATCTGTTGCGGGGGGCGGCATGAGCAGGAAGAACCCGGAGGATAAACCCTGCCGGCGTACCGGCCTAGCCCTACGCCCTGCACCGCAGGCCCCCGGCCGGACCCTCAACGACCGCGTTGTGAGGCAGGTCTTCGACCTCGTGCGACACAGCGGAGTACTGGAACGCCTTCCCTCCAACGAGCTCCGGCCAGGCCCGAAGGGCTTCCCGTTCCGCACAGTGCTGATCGGCCTGATCTTGTCGCAGTACATGGGCAAGAGCGCGAACATCAACGACGCATGGGAAATGCTCTTCTTCGCCCTGTCTCCAGGGTCCAAAGCCCTCCTTGACGTCCCCGACGTCGACCTGCACATCCGCGAGGGCGCAACCCGAGAAGAAATCGACCGCGTCGCGCACCACCAGTACGCGACGTCGAAGCGCGTCTACCGGTCCTGGGCCTCGATGACCCGGCGCCTCGACCCGGCACCACACGACCGCCGCAAGCGACTGTCGCTCAGCGAGGCCAAGAAGATCCGACGGAAGTGGAATGCCCTCGCCAACCAGGAGACCGTGCGCAACCTGGAGGCCATCGCCCAGGATCTGATTCTCGCACCGGTGATGGCTTCCTACCGGCGCGGCGACTTCGCTCGGTGGCCTGGCCACATCTCGGTCGACGACACTCCGGTTCCGGTCTGGGGCAAAGAGCCGGACTACCACCAGGACCGGGCCTCGCTTGAGATCACCGCCGGGATGTACGTGAAGGGAGGAACGCAGAAGAAGTCGCCCAGCGGCAAAGCTGCGGCCTCCACGAACACCGGCACCCGGCGCGGCACGGCAAACAAGCCAGTGCCTCGCAAGACCAAGTCGGGACAGGAGAAGAAAGCCAAGGCGCCGGAGAAGAGAGAGTTCCGCTACGCCATGATGGCCGCGTTCCCGGGCCATGGCCATGGCGACCTCGCCGGCGCCTACCCCGCGGTCTGCCTCGGCATGATCCTTCACACCCCGGGCACCGAACCCGGCCCGGCCGCCCTGCGCGCCATCCAGCCGGCCTTCGAACGAGGCCTGGTCAAAGACCTGTTCTGCGCCGACCGGGGCATCACCCAGGCCAAGCCTCACAACCTGCATCTGCAGCTGCTCAAACTCGGCCTCAACGCGGTGAAGCACTACAACGACGACAAGGTCGACCGGCAGGGAGAGTTCCGCGGCATGCAGCTGGTCGGTGGCGAGTTCTACTGCCCGCTGATGCCCGCCGCGCTCATCACTGCGGGCGTCACGTACATCGACAGCCGCACGGACGAGGACCGCGCCCACGCACTCAACCTGGTCCAGTCCCGGAAGGACTACCAGACCAAGATCAAGGAGTACGGGCCCGCAGGGGACCAGCGTCGGCAGTGCCCCGCCCTCGGGCCACACGCCACGGTCACCTGCTATCGCCGGCCCCAGCCACGCCCGTCCACCGTCGTCGACCTCGACGCCCCCACCGTGCGTACCCCGGCAGCCCTGCCCACCATCCCCAAGCCCAAGCGGGACACCCCCGTCTACCCCGACATCTGCAGGGGGAAGAGCATTACCGTCCCGGGCACCGTGTTGGCCAAGTGGCGGCAGAAATACCCCCTGTTCACCCCTCTGTGGCAGGAAGCCTGGTCCGGACTGCGCAGTCAGAACGAGGGCGGCAACGGCAACCTGAAGAAGTCCGCCCTCGACAGCATCGACAATCCCCAGCTCCGCCTGCCGCACGGACGCGTCGCACAGACCCTGCTCAATGCCGTCATCATCTTCGTGGCGAACCTCAGAGCCATCCGACGGTTCCTCCGCGACCAGGGCATCCAGCCCCGCAAAGCCAGCCCGCAGAGCGCCGCAATCCAACCCGGTGAGCCCTCCGGCCCGCCCCTGGCGCGACCGCTTCCGACCGAGCAGGTCGAGCCGCCGCCACGCGAGTGACACACCTCCGCCGCGCTCCGCCCCCTGAAAACCCCACATGCCTGCGCCACGGCTACCAGCCGTCGCGCAGGCATGTCCTGTTTCCGCAGGTGAGAGGCGCAGTGCCTGGACCGCCACCGCCTCACCTCCTCATCGAGCCGATCACGAGGCTCAAGGCCCCAGAAACGACGAAATACCGGTGAGTCACATGACTCGACCGGTAATTCGTGAACGCTTCGGGACGATCTCGTGAACGTCCCGACTTGTGTCCGAGGGGGGACTTGAACCCCCACGCCCGATAAAGGGCACTAGCACCTCAAGCTAGCGCGTCTGCCATTCCGCCACCCGGACCAGGTGCCCGTCGCTTGAGCGGGGGTGCTCCCCGCGGCGACATGGACAACCATACCAAGGTTTCGCAGTGCCTTTCACCTGCGTTTCCTCCCCCTGAGCAGCCGTCCGGGACCGGCGGCTCGGCTGCACCCAGGGTCGGACCATGAGTGACCGGATGGTGACCCAGGGGCCGTTTCCGCGCCGCGCCGGCGCCGCAGTACGGTGGCG
>NZ_JBSICH010000072.1:0-6059 GCF_053613315.1 Streptomyces sp. JK94
TCGGAGCGGACCCTGGGCAGGGTGACGAAGTTGTGGCGGGGCGGCGGGCAGGAGGTGGCCCACTCCAGGGAGCGTCCATAGCCCCAGGGGTCGTCGACCTCGACCCGCTTGCCCTGCTGGGCGGTCTTCCAGACGTTGTAGAGGAAGGGCAGCGTGGACAGGCCCAGCAGGAAGGCGCCGATGGAGGAGACGGTGTTGAGCGCGGTGAAGCCGTCGGCGGCGAGGTAGTCGGCGTAGCGGCGGGGCATGCCCTCGGCTCCCAGCCAGTGCTGGACGAGGAACGTGGTGTGGAAGCCGATGAACAGCGTCCAGAAGTGGATCTTCTCCAGGCGGGTGTCGAGCATGGTGCCCGTCATCTTGGGCCACCAGAAGCTGAACCCCGCGAACATCGCGAACACGATCGTGCCGAACAGCACGTAGTGGAAGTGGGCCACGACGAAGTAGCTGTCGGTGACGTGGAAGTCGATCGGCGGGGAGGCCAGGAGGACGCCGGTCAGGCCGCCGAAGAGGAACGTGACCAGGAAGCCGGCCGCCCACAGCATGGGCGGCTCGAACGACAGGGAGCCCCGCCACATCGTGCCGATCCAGTTGAAGAACTTCACCCCGGTGGGGACGGCGATGAGGAAGCTCATGAAGGAGAAGAACGGCAGCAGCACCGCGCCGGTGGCGAACATGTGGTGCGCCCACACCGTCGCCGACAGGCCGGTGATGGCGATGGTGGCACCGACCAGCCCCATGTAACCGAAGATCGGTTTCCGGGAGAAGACGGGGATGATCTCCGTGATCACCCCGAAGAACGGCAGGGCGAGGATGTAGACCTCGGGGTGGCCGAAGAACCAGAAGAGGTGCTGCCACAGGATCGCCCCGCCGACTTCTGCGTCGAACACGTGGGCGCCGAACTGCCGGTCCGCCTCCAGCACCAGCAGCGCCGCCGCCAGCACGGGGAAGGCCAGCAGGACGAGCACCGAGGTCAGCAGCACGTTCCACGTGAAGATCGGCATCCGGAACATGGTCACGCCGGGCGCCCGCATGCAGATGATGGTGGTGATGAAGTTGACCGCGCCGAGGATGGTGCCGAAACCGGAGAGCGCCAGTCCCATGATCCACAGGTCGCCACCGGTGTACGGGGTGCGCTCACCACCGCTGAGCGGCGGATAGGCGGTCCAGCCGAAGTCGGCGGCGCCCTGCGTGGTGAGGAAGCTGCCGAGCACGATCAGGCCGCCGAAGGCGAACAGCCAGTACGACAGCATGTTGAGCCGGGGGAAGGCGACGTCCGGGGAGCCGATCTGCAACGGCATGATCGCGTTGGCGAACCCGGCGAACGTGGGGGTGGCGAACAGCAGCAGCATGATCGTGCCGTGCATCGTGAAGGACTGGTTGTACTGCTCCGCCGACACGATCTGGAGACCGGGCCGCGCCAGCTCCGCCCGCACCACCATGGCCAGCGCTCCACCGATCAGGAAGAACGCGAACGACGTGATCAGGTAGAGGTGCCCGATCTTCTTGTGGTCGGTCGTGGTCAGCCAGGAGACCACCACGTGGCCCCGGCCCCGGCGCTCGGCCACCGGGACGGGAGCCACCGGCTCGGTATGGGTCGCCATCACGTTCCTCACTCGGCAGAGCACCTGGTCGGCCGTTGGACGGCGACGGTCCGCCTCTCCGGCCCCGTGTTCCGGGCAGCGCGCGTCCCGCCCTCGTGCCCACGTGGAACGTACCCCTCCCCGGTACGGGACCGCGTCCGCGCTCGGCCGATCGCGGGCCGAACGGCCGCATGTTCCAGTCGGACGGGTGACGACGGGAAGGCTCCGCCCGCCCCCGGCGACCGCGACCGTTTCATGCGGACGGCCACGGAAACCCGACGCCCGACGGTGACCGCCGGGACACCGGAGCGGAGGGCGTTCGATGAAGAAGCTGTGGTGGGCGGTTCCGGTCGTGGCCGCCGGGGTGACGGCCGTACGGCGGTCCCGGCCCGTGCACCGGACCGAGGATCAGGCGCACGACCGCTGGCTCACCGTGACGATCAACCGGCCGCCGACGGACGTGGGGTCCGAAGGGAAGCTGCCGGCGCCCCTGGACGAGCTGGCGGAGCGGATCGACGCGCGGATCCGGCCGGCACCGGGTGACCGCGGCACGGAACTGGCCGCACGGTTCAGGGAGCCCGTGCCCCCGGCGTCCGCCTCGGTGCCCGCGCGTCTGGCCGGGCAGGACCCGCGTCAGGAACTACGACGCGCATTGCGTGACGCCAAGGCCCTGCTGGAGGCGGGTGAGGTGCTGCGCCCGGACGCGCCGCCGACGACCCGCCCCACGCCGGGCGGCAAGCTGGTCGAGGTGTTCACCCGTCGCTCCGGCGGGGAGGGAGTGCTGTGAAGGCCCTGTGCTGGGAAGGCGTGAACAAGCTGTCCGTCGAGCAGGTACCGGATCCGGAACTGCGCAACGACCAGGACATCGTCGTGCGGCTGATCGCGGGCACCACCTGCGGCTCCGACCTGCACCTCATCGGCGGTTACGTCCCGGCGATGCGCGCCGGTGACGTGATCGGCCACGAGTTCGTCGGCGAGGTCGTGGAGACCGGGTCCGCCGTGCGCCGGCACAAGGTCGGCGACCGGGTCGTCGTCTGCTCGTTCGTCGGCTGCGGGCGCTGCTGGTACTGCGCCAACGACCTGTGGTCCCTGTGCGACAACACCAACACCAACCCGGGCGTCGGCCAGGCCCTCTTCGGCTACGAGACCGCCGGCATCTTCGGCTACTCGCACGCCATGGGGGGCCTGCGCGGCAGCCACGCCGAATACGTCCGCGTCCCCTTCGCCGACTACGGCGCCTTCAAGGTCCCCGAGGGCGTCGACGACACCAGCGCCCTGTTCGTCTCCGACTCGGTGCCCACCGGGTGGATGGGTGCCGACCTGGCCGGGGTGAAACCGGGTGACGTCGTCGCGGTCTGGGGCTGCGGCGCCGTGGGGCAGATGGCCGCGCGGGCGGCGGTCCTGAAGGGCGCCGAGCGCGTCATCTCCATCGACCGCATCCCGGAGCGGCTGGCCATGACCGAGCGGTACGCCGGCGCGGAGACCATCGACTACACCACCACCGACGTCGCCGCGGAACTGCGCGAACGCACCGGCGGACGCGGCCCCGACGTGTGCATCGAGGCCGTCGGCATGGAGGCGCACAGCGACGGACCGATGCACCTGTACGACCAGGCCAAGCAGCAGCTCCGCCTCCAGACCGACCGGCCCACCGCCGTACGCCAGGCCATCCACGCCTGCCGCAAGGCCGGCACCGTCTTCGTCCTGGGCGTCTTCGCGGGCGCCGTCGACAAGTTCCCGCTCGGCGCCGTGGTCAACAAGGGGCTCACCGTGCGCGGAGCCCAGATGCACGGCCAGCGCTACATCCCCATGCTGCTCGACCGTCTGGCCACGGGTGAGATCGAGACGGCCCACCTGGCGACCCACAGCCTCTCGCTCGACGAGGCGCCCACGGCGTACGACATGTTCAAGAAGAAGACCGACGGCTGCGTACGCGCCGTCATCCGGCCCGAGGCCGCGGAGGCCGCATGATCGACGAACGTACGGTCCGCCGTGTGGCCGGCCGGCTGGCACGGTGGCGCGCGGCACCGGCCCTGCACCCGCACGGGGTGCTGTGCTCGGGGACACTGACCGTGACCGGTCGCTCCGACACCGGGTGGGGTGTGCCGTGGCTGGACCGGCCCGGCGCCCACCGGGCGACGGTGCGCTGGTCGCGGGCGCTCGGCCTGCCCCGACGGTTCCCGGACGGCCTGGGCCTGGCCGTCCGGGCCGAGGACGCCGGCGGCCCCGGCAACGCCCTCGACCTGCTGTTCACGTCCAGCCGCTCCGGCCGCCTCGGCCGCCACCTGCCCCTGCTGCGGCCGAACGCCCTGAGCGGGCCGTACTCCACCCTGCTGTCCTACCGGGTGGGCGACCGCGAGCGGGTCCTGGCGGCCTTCCCCGTCCCCGGTCCGGACGGCGGTCCGGACGCCACCATGCCGACGCTGTGGCAGCAGCTAGCCCGTCGCCCCGTCCGCTTCGACCTGCGCGCGGCCGCCCCCGACGAACCCTGGCGCACCTTCGCCACCCTGTCCCTGGAAGCCGTGCACCCCGCCCCGGCCACCCGCACCGTGTCCTACGACCCCTACGCCCACAACCTGCCCGGCCTGCACCCCACCGGCCGACTGCGACGCCTCCGCGACGCCGCGTACGCGGGCTCCCGCCACGGACGAACCGGCGACGGGCACGACGGGTGAGGCGGGTCCTCCGGCGGTGTGTGCCGGCCGTCGGCGGATGACGGGCGACCCGGCCGCCGGACACGCCGCCACCGGAGCGGGCGACACCCGTTCAGTTCTTCCGACGCCTCGCCCGGGTTCCCGCCTTCATGGCGCGCCAGCAGAAGATGGCGGTGAGCCACATGGCGGCGGCACCCGCTCCGCTCGAAGCGGACTGCCCGGCGTTCGCGTCCGTGAGCGTCCACGTCCCCAGGAGGACGACGACTCCCCAGGCGGCAGACACGCCGACGATGGCAGGGAGTTCTCGGCCCAGACCTTTCACCCGTACCACCTCCGGCCGGTTCTGCGTATCGGAACCCCGAGGGCGGTCACGGCCCCGGACGGGACGGGCCCGGCGCGTCGTCGGGTACGTCAGGAGCGCCCGGCGGCGACGAGACGCTGCCGGTGTGCCTCGTACAGCACGGCGGTCGCGGCGTTGGCGGCGTTCAGGGAGCTCGCGGAACCGGTCATCGGGATGCTGACCGTATGGTCGCACAGCTCCCGCCAGGTGTGGCTCAGCCCGGACGTCTCGTTGCCGACCAGCAGCAGCACCGGCTGGGTGAAGTCGAAGTCGAAGACGTCGCAGTCGCCCCGCTCGTCGGTGCCCACCAGCACGATCGGCTGCCCCTGCGCCCGCCGCGCGGTGACCCAGGCCATGACGGCGCCGGGCGAGTCCACGCGCACGGCCGGCAGCGCGAACAGCGAGCCGGTGCTGGCCCGTACCGCCTTGGGGTCGTAGAGGTCCGCGGCGTGCCCCGACACGATGAGCCCGTCCGCCCCGAAGGCGTCCGCGGACCGGATGATGCTGCCGATGTTCCCCGGACTCGTCGGCCGGTCGAACACGACGCCCAGGAAACCGCTGTCCGCGCGGAGCCGGCCGAGGTCGTCGGGCGGCATCCCGACGACGGCGACGACCTCCGGCGCGCTCCCGTTCTTCTCCCCCAGTTCCGACAGCAGCCCGGGCGCCATGGCCACCTGCTCGGCGTCGACCACGCGCAGCAGCTCCCGCGCCCACTGCGACAGCTCCCGCCGGTCGTCGTGGATCAGCGCCTTGACGGGCCAGCCGTACTCCACCGCCAACGAGATCGGACGCACTCCCTGGACCAGGAACTCCCTCGCCCGCGTGCGCTTGTTCCGGTTGCTCAGCAACGCCTCCCACTGCTGGAAACGCGCGTTGCGTGCGGTGATCCGCTGGCGTGCCGGCACCGGTCCTCCAAGTAGGCCGTCATCGATCTGGGTGCAGCGAGCCTACGGAACCGGCGCCAACCCCTCGGCACGCGGCCCGGCCGCCCGCGGGCGCACGCCTGCCCTGACGGCGCGCACCCGGGGGGGGTGCCTCTATGTCTTTCGTCAAGGCGCCCAGGGTTGATTTGGGTTGGTTTGGCTTGTGGGGGTCATGCGGCGAGTTCGACGTCCTTGGGGACGCGGGGTGCGTAGAAGGTGCCGTCGCGGAGCATGGCGAACAGGACGCTGATGCGCTGGCGGGCGAGGCGGAGGAGGGCCTGGGTGTGGGTTTTGCCGCGTGCTCGTTGTTTGTCGTAGTAGGCGCGGGAGGCGGGGTCGGCGTTCATGCAGGCGAAGGCGGACAGGAACATGGCGCGTTTGAGTTGCCGGTTGCCGCCTCGGGGTGCGTGTTCGCCGTGGATGGAGGTGCCCGACTGCTTCGTGGTGGGGGCGAGGCCGGCGTAGGAGGCGAGGTGGGCGGCGGTGGGGAAGCTGGTGCCGTCGCCGACGGTGACCAGCAGGACGGCGGCGGTCCTGACGCCGACGCCGGGCATCGACGTCA
>NZ_JBSICH010000073.1:0-5767 GCF_053613315.1 Streptomyces sp. JK94
CGCCCTGCGTGAGGCGCTGGCCACCCGTGTGGTGGTCGCCGATGGTGCGATGGGCACCATGCTGCAGGCGCAGAATCCCTCGTTGGAGGATTTCCAGCAGTTGGAGGGCTGCAACGAGGTTTTGAATCTGACCCGGCCCGACATCGTGCGTTCGGTGCACGAGGAGTATTTCGCGGCTGGTGTGGACTGTGTGGAGACGAACACGTTCGGCGCGAACCATTCGGCGCTGGGTGAGTACGACATTGCCGAGCGGGTGCATGAGCTGTCGGAGGCGGGTGCGCGGGTGGCGCGTGAGGTGGCCGACGCGTTCGCCGCGCGGGACGGCCGGCAGCGCTGGGTGCTGGGCTCGATGGGTCCGGGTACCAAGCTCCCCACGCTGGGCCACGCCCCCTACACCGTCCTGCGGGATGCGTATCAGCGCAATGCCGAGGGGCTGGTGGCGGGTGGTGCGGACGCGCTGCTGGTGGAGACGACGCAGGACCTGCTCCAGACCAAGGCCTGCGTCCTGGGCGCGCGGCGTGCCCTGGACGCGCTGGGTCTGGAGGTGCCGGTGATCGTGTCGGTGACGGTCGAGACGACCGGGACGATGCTGCTCGGCTCGGAGATCGGCGCCGCCCTGACCGCGCTGGAGCCGCTGGGTATCGACATGATCGGTCTGAACTGCGCGACCGGTCCGGCGGAGATGAGTGAGCATCTGCGTTACCTGGCCCGTCACTCGCGTATCCCGTTGTCCTGCATGCCCAACGCCGGTCTGCCGGTCCTGGGCAAGGACGGGGCCCACTACCCGCTGAGTGCGCCGGAGCTGGCGGATGCGCAGGAGATGTTCGTCCGTGAGTACGGCCTGTCGCTGGTGGGCGGCTGCTGCGGTACCACGCCCGAGCACCTGCGGCAGGTCGTGGAGCGGGTCCGCGGTGCCGTGCCGGCCGGACGGGACCCCCGTCCGGAGCCGGGCGCGGCCTCGTTGTACCAGTCGGTGCCGTTCCGGCAGGACACGTCGTACCTGGCGATCGGTGAGCGGACGAACGCGAACGGGTCGAGGAAGTTCCGCGAGGCGATGCTGGAGGGCCGCTGGGACGACTGTGTGGAGATGGCCCGCGACCAGATCCGCGAGGGTGCGCACATGCTGGACCTGTGCGTGGACTACGTGGGCCGTGACGGCGTGGCCGACATGGCGGAGCTGGCCGGCCGGTTCGCCACCGCCTCGACGCTGCCGGTCGTACTGGACTCCACCGAGGTCGAGGTGCTCCGCGCCGGGCTGGAGAAGCTCGGCGGCCGCGCGGTGATCAACTCGGTCAACTACGAGGACGGGGCCGGCCCCGGCTCCCGTTTCGCCAGGGTCACCCGGCTGGCGCGCGAACACGGCGCCGCGCTGATCGCGCTGACCATCGACGAGGAGGGCCAGGCCCGCACCGCCGAGAAGAAGGTGGAGATCGCCGAACGGCTGATCGAGGACCTGACCGGCAACTGGGGCATCCACGAGTCGGACATCCTCGTCGACTGCCTGACCTTCACCATCTGCACCGGCCAGGAGGAGTCCCGCGGCGACGGCATCGCCACCCTCGAAGGCATCCGCGAACTCAAACGCCGCCACCCGCAGGTGCAGACCACCCTGGGCCTGTCGAACATCTCCTTCGGCCTCAACCCGGCCGCCCGCATCCTGCTCAACTCCGTCTTCCTCGACGAGTGCGTCAAGGCCGGCCTGGACTCGGCGATCGTGCACGCCTCCAAGATCCTGCCCATCGCCCGCTTCGACGAGGAACAGGTCACCACCGCCCTGGACCTGATCCACGACCGCCGCCGCGAGGGCTACGACCCGCTGCAAAAGCTCATGCAGCTCTTCGAGGGCGCCACCGCCACATCACTGCGGGCCTCCAAGTCCCAGGAACTGGCCGCGCTCCCGCTGGAGGAACGGCTCAAGCGGCGCATCATCGACGGCGAGAAGAACGGCCTGGAACGGGACCTGGACGAAGCCCTCCGGGAACGCCCGGCCCTCGACATCGTCAACGAAACCCTGCTGGACGGCATGAAAGTCGTCGGCGAACTGTTCGGCTCCGGTCAGATGCAGCTGCCCTTCGTCCTCCAGTCCGCCGAAGTCATGAAGAGCGCGGTGGCCCACCTGGAACCGCACATGGACAAGACCGACGACGACGGCAAGGGCACCATCGTGCTGGCCACCGTCCGCGGCGACGTCCACGACATCGGCAAGAACCTCGTCGACATCATCCTGTCCAACAACGGCTACACCGTCGTCAACCTCGGCATCAAGCAACCCGTCTCCGCGATCCTGGAAGCAGCCGCAGAGCACCGGGCCGACGTGATCGGCATGTCCGGCCTCCTCGTCAAATCCACCGTGATCATGAAAGAGAACCTGGAAGAACTCAACCAGCGCCAACTGGCCGCCGACTACCCCGTCATCCTCGGCGGCGCCGCCCTCACCCGCGCCTACGTCGAACAGGACCTCCACGACATCTACGACGGCGAAGTCCGCTACGCCCGCGACGCCTTCGAGGGCCTGCGCCTGATGGACGCCCTCATCGGCGTCAAACGCGGCGTACCCGGCGCACAACTGCCCCAGCTGCGCCCGCGCCGGGTGCGGGCGGCCACGGTGACAGTCGAGGAACGACCCGGGGAAGACCACGCCCGCTCCGACGTCGCCACCGACAACCCCGTCCCCGCCCCGCCCTTCCGCGGCACCCGCGTCATCAAGGGCATCCAGCTCAAGGAATACGCCTCCTGGCTCGACGAGGGCGCCCTGTTCAAGGGCCAGTGGGGCCTGAAACAGGCCCGCACCGGCGAAGGACCCTCCTACGAGGAACTCGTCGCAACCGAGGGCCGCCCCCGGCTGCGCGGCCTCCTCGACCGCCTCCAGAGGGAGAACCTGCTGGAAGCGGCCGTCGTCTACGGCTACTTCCCCTGCGTCTCCAAGGACGACGACCTCATCGTCCTCGACGAAGCGGGCAACGAACGCACCCGCTTCACCTTCCCCCGCCAGCGCCGCGGCCGACGCCTGTGCCTCGCCGACTTCTTCCGCCCCGAGGAATCCGGCGAAACCGACATCGTCGGCTTCCAGATCGTCACCGTCGGCTCCCGCATCGGCGAGGAAACAGCCCGCATGTTCGAAGCCAACGCCTACCGCGACTACCTCGAACTCCACGGCCTGTCCGTCCAACTCGCCGAAGCCCTCGCCGAATACTGGCACGCGCGTGTGCGCTCCGAGCTGGGCATCGAGCGGGGCGACCCCGACTCGCTCGACGGCATGCTCCGCACCGAGTACCAGGGCTGTCGCTACTCGCTCGGATACCCGGCCTGCCCGGACCTGGAGGACCGCGTGAAGATCGCCGGCCTCCTCGAGCCTGAGCGCATCGGCGTCCATCTGTCGGAGGAGTTCCAGCTCCACCCCGAGCAGTCCACCGACGCCATCGTCACCCATCACTCCGAGGCCGGCTACTTCAACGCGGGAGGGCGGGCATGACGACCTTCTCCTTCGAGTTCTTTCCCCCGAGGACCGAGCAGGGTGAGCGCGTGCTCTGGGAGGCGATCCGCCGGGTAGAGGCGCTGCGTCCCGACTTCGTCTCCGTCACGTACGGAGCCGGTGGTGCGTCCCGGGACCGCACGGTCGCCGTGACCCGGCGCATCGCGGCGGAGACCACTCTGAGACCGGTCGCCCACCTCACCGCCGTCGGCCACTCGGTCGCCGAACTGCGCCAGATCATCGGTCAGTACGCGGACGCCGGCATTCGTGACGTGCTCGCCCTGCGCGGGGACCCGCCCGGCGACCCCGGCGGCCCGTGGACCCCGCACCCCGACGGGTTCACGTACGCCAGGGAACTGGTGGAGCTGGTCCGTTCGCTGGGGTACTTCACCGTCGGCGTGGCGGCCTTCCCGGAACGGCATCCGCGCTCGCCCGACTGGGAGAGCGACATCCGGCACCTCGTCGCGAAGTGCCGGGCCGGTGCCGACTACGCCATCACGCAGATGTTCTTCCATGTGCAGGACTATCTGCGGCTGCGCGACCGGGTCGCGGCCATGGGGTGCGACCTTCCGATCATTCCGGAGATCATGCCCGCAACCGATGCCCGCCAGATCCGCCGCTTCGCCGAACTCTCCGGCGCCGCCTTCCCGGAGGACCTGGCGCATCGGCTGGAGCAGGCGCGAGGCAATCCCGCCGCCGGGCACCGCATCGGTGTCGACCACGCCACCGCCATGGCCGAGCGGCTGCTGGCGGAGGGAGCCCCCGGCCTGCACTACATCACGCTCAACCGGTCCACCGCCGCGCTCGACATCCATCGCAACCTTCAGACGTCAAGGAGCCTCAGTGTCCGCTGAAACCAAGGACTTCAGGGTCGCCGACCTGTCCCTGGCCGCGTTCGGCCGCAAGGAGATCACCCTCGCCGAGCACGAGATGCCCGGCCTGATGGCGATCCGCAGGGAGTACGCCGAGGCCCGGCCTCTCGCCGGCGCCCGGGTCACCGGTTCCCTGCACATGACCGTGCAGACCGCGGTGCTCATCGAGACCCTGGTCGCCCTGGGCGCCGAGGTCCGCTGGGCCTCCTGCAACATCTTCTCCACCCAGGACCACGCCGCGGCCGCCATCGCCGTCGGCCCGAACGGCACGCCCGACAATCCGCAGGGCGTTCCGGTCTTCGCCTGGAAGGGCGAGAGCCTGGAGGAGTACTGGTGGTGCACGGAGCAGGCGCTGACCTGGCCGGACACTCCCACCGGCGGCCCGAACATGATCCTGGACGACGGTGGTGACGCCACCCTCCTGGTCCATCAGGGCGTCGAGTACGAGAAGGACGGCAAGGTTCCCTCGCCCGACACCGCCGAGTCCGACGAGCACCGTGTCATCCTCGAGCTCCTCACCCGCACGGTGAGTGAGAGCCCGCAGAAGTGGACCCGGCTGGCGTCCGAGATCCGCGGCGTCACCGAGGAGACCACGACCGGTGTCCACCGTCTGTACGAGATGCACCGCGACGGCACCCTGCTGTTCCCGGCGATCAACGTCAACGACGCGGTGACGAAGTCGAAGTTCGACAACAAGTACGGCTGCCGCCACTCCCTCATCGACGGCATCAACCGTGCCACGGACGTCCTCATCGGCGGCAAGACGGCCGTGGTCTGCGGCTACGGCGACGTGGGCAAGGGCTGCGCGGAGTCCCTGCGCGGCCAGGGCGCCCGCGTCATCGTCACCGAGATCGACCCGATCTGCGCCCTGCAGGCGGCGATGGACGGCTACCAGGTCACGACGCTGGACGAGGTCGTCGACCAGGCCGACATCTTCGTCACGACGACGGGCAACAAGGACATCATCATGGCCTCGGACATGGCCAGGATGAAGCACCAGGCGATCATCGGCAACATCGGCCACTTCGACAACGAGATCGACATGGCCGGCCTCGCCAAGATCCCCGGCGTCGTCAAGGACGAGGTCAAGCCGCAGGTCCACACCTGGACCTTCCCCGACGGCAAGGTCCTCATCGTGCTGTCCGAGGGCCGCCTGCTGAACCTGGGCAACGCCACCGGCCACCCGTCGTTCGTGATGTCCAACTCCTTCGCGGACCAGACCCTGGCCCAGATCGAGCTGTTCACCAAGCCCGACGCGTACCCGACCGACGTGTACGTGCTGCCCAAGCACCTGGACGAGAAGGTCGCCCGCCTCCACCTCGACGCGCTCGGCGTCAAGCTGACCACGCTCCGCCAGGAGCAGGCCGACTACATCGGCGTCAACGTCGAGGGCCCGTACAAGGCGGACCACTACCGCTACTGA
>NZ_JBSICH010000074.1:0-5250 GCF_053613315.1 Streptomyces sp. JK94
TGGACGGTTCGGGTGCGGTGTTGGTCACGGGTGGTACGGGCGGTCTCGGTGCTGTGGTGGCCCGGTATTTGGTGGCCGAGCGTGGGGTGCGGGACGTGGTGTTGGTCTCGCGGCGTGGTCCGGATGCGCCGGGTGCGGCGGATTTGGTGTCGGAGTTGCGGGAGTCGGGTGCCGAGGCGCAGGTGCTGGCTTGTGATGTGTCCGATCGTGGGGCTGTGCGGGGGCTGGTGGAGTCGCTGGTGGCGGATCGTGGTCTGCTGGCGGTGGTGCATGCGGCCGGTGTGGGGGACAACGGGCTGGTGGGTGCGTTGTCGTCGGAGCGGCTTGATGGGGTGTTGGGGCCGAAGGCCGATGCGGCGTGGTGGCTGCATGAGGCGACCTTGGGTGTGGAGTTGGCGGCGTTCGTGTTGTTCTCTTCGGCCGGTGGTCTGGTGTTGACGGCCGGGCAGGGCAACTATGCGGCGGCGAATGTGTTCCTGGACGCGTTGGCGGCGCGGCGTCGGGCCGAGGGTCTGGTGGCGACGTCGATGGCGTACGGGTTCTGGGATGTGGGTGCGGGTCTGGGGCAGTACTTGTCGCAGGTGGACCGGCGGCGGATGGCTGTGCAGGGTCTGCCGGTGCTTTCCGGTGATGCGGGTCTGGCGTTGTTCGCGCGGGGTCTGGGTCGTGGGGAGGCGACGGTCGTGCCGTTGCGGGTGGACACCGCGGCTTTGCGTGCCCGTACCGATGAGGTGCCCGCCTTGCTGAGGGCGCTGGCCCCGGTGAGGCGCACGGCAGCCGCGGCAGGGGTTTCGGCGGCGGGAGTGAAGGGTGCGGACTCGCCGGGGCGGGGGCTGGCGGCGCTTGCGGAGGGTGAGCGGCGGCGTGCGGTTCTGCGGCTGGTGCGGGAGCAGGTGGCGTCGGTGCTCGGGCATGGTTCGGCGGAGGCGGTCGGTGCCGACCGGGCTTTCCAGGAGCTGGGTTTCGACTCGCTGGCCGCCACCGAGCTGCGCAACCAGCTCAACACCCTGACCGGGCTCCGGCTCCCGGCCACCCTGGTCTTCGACCACCCCAACGCCCTCGCCGTCACCGAACACATCCTGTCCCGGCTCGACGGCAGCGGGACCGCACGAGCGGCCGGCCCGGCCCGTACGGACGCCGGACGGCCCACCGACGACGAGCCCATCGCCATCATCGGCATGGCCTGCCGCTACCCGGGTGGGGTGACCACCCCCGAGCAGCTGTGGCGCCTGGTCATGGACGGTGCCGACACGGTCTCCGACCTCCCGGACGACCGGGGCTGGGACGTCGAGGACCTCTACGACCCGGAGCCGGGCAAGGAGGGCAAGAGCTACACGCGCCGCGGCAGCTTCCTGCACGACGCGGCCCAGTTCGACCCCGGCTTCTTCGGCATCTCACCCCGTGAGGCCCTGTACATGGACCCGCAGCAGCGCCTGCTGCTCGAAACCTCGTGGGAGGCCCTGGAGCGGGCGGGCATCGACCCGGCCTCGCTCAGGGGCAGCCGGACCGGTGTCTTCGCCGGCGTGATGTACCACGACTACGCGCTCAACGTCTCGCCCTCCGGCACCGCCGGCGGCAGCGTGGCGTCCGGTCGGCTCTCGTACACCTACGGCTGGGAAGGCCCGGCCGTCACCGTCGACACCGCCTGCTCGTCCTCGCTCGTCGCGCTGCACCTGGCGGTGCAGGCGCTGCGGTCGGGTGAGTGCTCGCTCGCCGTGGCCGGCGGCGCCACCGTGATGTCGACGCCCGGCATGTTCGTCGAGTTCAGCCGCCAGCGGGGTCTGTCCGTCGACGGCCGCTGCAAGGCGTTCGCGGGCGCGGCGGACGGCGTCGGCTGGTCCGAGGGCGTCGGCGTGCTCCTGGTCGAGCGTCTCTCGGACGCGGTGCGCAACGGACACCGGGTGCTAGCCGTCGTCAAGGGCACGGCCGTCAACCAGGACGGCGCCTCCAACGGCCTGACCGCACCCAACGGGCCCTCCCAGCAGCGTGTGATCCGCCAGGCGCTGCGGGGCGCCGGAGTCGCCGCGTCCGAAGTGGACGTGGTGGAGGCACACGGCACGGGCACCACGCTCGGCGACCCGATCGAGGCTCAGGCACTCCTCGCCACGTACGGCCAGGACCGACCGGAGGACCGGCCGCTGCTGCTCGGCTCGGTCAAGTCGAACATCGGCCACTCCCAGGCAGCCGCCGGTGTCGCCGGTGTCATCAAGATGGTCATGGCGATGGAACACGGCACGGTGCCGCGCACCCTGCACGTCGACCGTCCCTCGCCGCACGTCGACTGGACCGAGGGCCGCGCCGAACTGGTCACCGAGGAACGGCCGTGGCCGGCCACCGGCCGACCGCGCCGGGCCGGTGTCTCCGCGTTCGGCCTCAGCGGCACCAACGCCCACGTCGTACTGGAACAGAGCCCCGCCCAGGCCGCCGACGCACCGCGCCCCGAAGCGGAAACGGGCCCCGCCGGCGAGCACCGGGCACCCGCCGTCCTGCCGTGGACGCTGTCCGCGGCGACCCCCGAGGCGCTGCGCGCCCAAGCCGCCCGGCTGCTCGACCACGTGACGGCGCGCCCCGACGACCGTCCCCTGGACACGGCGTACGCGCTGGCCACCGCCCGCACTGCACTGGAGTCCCGCGCGGTGGTGCTCGGCACCGGCCGCGACGAGATGCTGGCCGGGCTCCGTGCCCTCACCGAAGGCACGGACGTCCCCGGAGTGGTCACCGGCGAGGCCCGATCCGCCGGTACGACCGCGTTCCTCTTCTCGGGCCAGGGCTCCCAGCGGCTGGGCATGGGGCGTGGGCTGTACGAGAACTTCCCGGTGTTCGCGCAGGCCTTCGACGCGGTGTGCGCGGGGCTCGACGAACACGTGGAGCGACCGCTGCGTGAGGTGGTGTGGGGCGAGGACGAGTCGGTCCTCGACGGCACCGCGTACGCGCAGGCGGGTCTGTTCGCCGTCGAGGTGGCCCTGTACCGGCTCCTGGCGTCCTGGGGTGTCACTCCCGACTTCGTGGCCGGCCACTCCGTCGGTGAGGTGGCGGCGGCGCATGTGGCCGGGGTGTTGTCGCTCGCGGATGCCTGCGCTCTGGTGGCGGCTCGTGGCCGGTTGATGCAGGAGCTTCCCGCGGGTGGTGCGATGGTGGCGGTGGAGGCCACCGAGGCGGAGGTGCTTGAGCACCTGGTGTCCCTCGAGGGTGTGTCGGTCGCTGCGGTCAACGGTCCGTCGTCGGTCGTCGTTTCCGGGGTCGAGGGGGCCGTCGAGGCGGTCGCCGAGGTGTTCCGGGAGCGGGGACGCAGGGTCAGCCGGCTCCGCGTCTCGCACGCGTTCCACTCACCCCTGATGGAGCCGATGCTCGATGCCTTCCGCCAGGTCGTGGCGGGGCTGTCGTTCGGTGAGCCGCGGCTGCCGGTGGTGTCCAATGTGACCGGCCGGATCGCACTGGCCGGTGAACTGACCACGCCGGACTACTGGGTGACCCACGTCCGCCAGGCCGTCCGGTTCGCCGACGGCGTCCGCGCGCTTCGCGCCGCCGGAGTGGACCGCTGCGTCGAAATCGGCCCCGAGGCGGTCCTGACCGGAATGGCCCGCACCTGCCTCGACCGTTCCGAGGACGCGGGCGTCCTGCTGGTGCCGACGGCCCGCAAGGGCCGCGACGAGACGGCCGTCCTCCTCACCGCGCTCGCTCACCTGCACGCCGCGGGCACCGCGCTCGACTGGTCCGGCTTCTTCGCCGGGACCGGCGCCCGCGCCGTCGACCTGCCGACGTACGCCTTCCAGCGGCAGCGCTACTGGCTCGCCGCGACCGGCGCGGCTCCCGCGGCGACGGAGGGGGCCGGACTCGATGCCGCCGACCACCCCCTGCTGGGCGCGGTGGTGTCGCTGCCGGACTCCGGCGGTGCGGTGCTGACGGGCAGGCTGTCGGTGGAGGCACAGCCCTGGCTCGCCGACCACGTGGTCCTCGGCCGGATCCTGCTGCCCGGCGCCGTCCTCGTCGAACTCGCCCTGGCGGCCGGCGAGGCCGTCGACTGCGCCACCCTGGAGGAGCTGACCCTGGCGGCACCGCTGGTGCTGTCCGAGCGGGGAGGCGTCCAGGTCCGTGTGATCGTCGGACCGCGCACCGCCGAACGCCGCACCGTCGCCGTCTACTCCCGTCCCGAGGGCACCCGACAGGACTGGGCCACCCACGCCACGGGATTGCTGACGGACACGGCCGTCGAGTCCGCACCGGCCGGGCTGGACGAGCAGTGGCCGCCGGCGGGTGCCGAGGCACTGGCGGTGGAGGCGGCGTACGAGGTCTTCCGGGAGCGTGGGTACGGGTACGGGCCGGTGTTCCGGGGGCTGCGTGCGGCCTGGCGTCGGGGTGAGGAGCTGTTCGCCGAGGTGGCGCTTCCGGAGGAGGCGTCGGACGAGGCGGGCCGGTTCGGTCTGCACCCGGCCCTGCTGGACGCCGCGATGCACGCAGCGATCCTCAACGACAGCGCCGGCCCCGCCCCCGAGGACGGCGCCGGCGGCACGGTGATTCCGTTCGCCTGGAACCGGGTCGCCCTGCACGCGGTCGGCGCCGCCGCCGTCCGCGTCCGGATCGCCACCGCCGACGACGGCGGCATGGACATCCGGATCGCCGACGTGACCGGTGCGCCGGTCCTGACGGTCGGCTCCATGGTGGGCCGCCCGGTCTCCACCGAGCAGCTCGGCGCGGTGCCGGGCGAGACGGGCGCACTGTACGGCATCACATGGGTTCCGGCCGCCGGGAACGGCGTGGCGGACGCACACTGGCTCCCGTGGAGCGGGGTCGCCGAGGCCTCCGATGCGGTCGTGCCGGGCGCGGTGGTTCTGGACTGCGGTGCGCTCGGTGCGTCCGACGCTTCTCGTCTGCCGGACGGATCTGTGGATGTGCCTGCCGGTGTGCGGTCGGTGTTGGACCGGGTGCTGGGTGTGGTGCAGGAGTGGCTTGCCGGTGAGCGGTTCGCGGGTTCGCGTCTGGTGGTGGTGACGCGGGGTGCGATGCCGGTGGGTGCGGGTGGTTCGGCTGGCGCGGGTGATGTGGTGCAGGCTCCGGTGTGGGGTCTGGTGCGTGCGGCGCTCGCGGAGAATCCGGGCCGGTTCGCCCTGGTGGACCTGGACCTGGACTCGGACGTTGACGTGCAGGCGTCGGCTGATGTGGACGCTGCTGTGGGTGCGGTGGTCTCGGGTGAGTCGGAGGTCGCGGTGCGTGGGGGCGCGGTGCTGGTGCCGAGGCTGACGCGCCTGCCCG
>NZ_JBSICH010000075.1:0-5213 GCF_053613315.1 Streptomyces sp. JK94
GCTCTTCCGATCTCCCGCGGAGCGGGTACCACATCGCTGCGCGATGTGCAAGCGGGGCGGTCACTGCGCTCCCGCTGGCCCTCGCGATGCGAGGGCGCCTCCCTCCGCTGCGCTCCAGGAGGCGGTGCGGGCCGGCCGCTGCGCGCCCGGCGGGCCGCGCGGTACGCGGCCGGGCTGCTCGGGGTCTGACGGTGCGGCTGGTGGGGCCTCCAGTGCGGGAGTTGAGGGGAGCGCGGGGCCGCTCCCGGCGGGTCCGCTGCGCTCCCCCGCCTGACGGTCCCTCCGGCTGCGCCTCCAGAACCGTTGGGGCCCGCTGGCGCGGGCCGGGCTGGCTACGAGGGGTGGGGGTCGCTCGTTCGTGTGGGTTCCAGTGTACCGCGTGCATCAGGTTGATGCAGCATGTACCGTTGGCGGAAACATGGGACACCCCCCAACCACCCGGGCGGGGCGCGCCTTTTGATGAAACGTCAGCGCCCGTGTTTTGCCACCTAGTCACGCGAGGAATCACGAATTGAGCGGCTTCGGGTCTCAGCCACAGAACGGCACCTCAGATATCGGAAAGCATGTATTCCGGCGTGCGGAGGTACCGGAGCCGAACGGCCCCTCGGGCCGGGCGGCGGAACCCGCCACGGAGGCCGGCCTCGCCTCCTGGTGCTTGTTCGTCACGGTCGGCACCGCCCGAGACTCAGAGCCGCTGGTGCCGCCTATGGTCTGCGCGGGCCCACGGGGCCGCACGCGAAGCCGCCTCAGCCACGAGGGGTTCCGGCCGGCGCCTGCGGGTCGACCTCAGCCACCTAATACTTACGCAGATCAAGAACCCGCTGGTCAGCGGCCTGCACATCCGGCGATCTGTCACCCCAGGAGGTACACAACGTCTGCGATGTGTACCTCCTGAGTAGTCACATCGCAGACGGAATGTCAGCCAGGCCGACAGTTTTAGGCTCGAAACGTCAGCCAGGCCGACGTTCCTGACGGCGTCCCGTTGAACGGTCTCCCGTCGCCTGCAGGGGGGAGATCTGTCCCCCCTGGGGGGACACAACACGCCGGAATGTCAGTGAGGCCGACATATCTGTCGGTGTGGCTGACATACTGCTGGCGTCCAAGATCAGAGGAGTGGAGAGCAGCCTCGTGACACCCGAGCCACAGCGCCGTCGTCCCGCACCGAAGCGCGCAGTGCGCCGTACGGAGCTGCCCCTCGGTGAGGAGATCCAGGCGTGGTCCAAGCCGGTGCAGCCGGTTGAGGACCTCGACTCGGTCGCTCGCCGCTACCCGCGCCGGAAGCTCTCGCTGAGCAGCGAGCGCAAGCCAATGGAGTTCTACGAACACCCGGAGCGCCCGAAGGCGTTCTCCATGGACTCGCTGGAGTTCTTCTTCCTGATCGCGCAGTACTTCCGCGAGGCTCTGCCGTTGCGGCTGATCCTGCTGCTGATCGCCTGTCAGAAGGCCGGCGGGCGGATCCGGCTGACGCAGGAGGAGATGGCGACGGTCCTGGACGTGCCCCGCGCGAAGATCAATGAGGCGCTGCAGGAGGTCATGGGCCATGGCATCGTCTTCAAGGTGCGCCGCGGTGTCTACCAGTTCAACCCGCCCTACTCGTACCGTGTAGCGGAGTTCATCCCGGGCACGGAGCTGGTGGAAGCCGAGTACGTGCAGGTCGACCAGGACAAGACGATCGCGAAGATCCGCAGGGATGAGAGCCTGCCGGATCTGGTGCGGTTCCCGTCGCTGGAGCACATGCGTGAGGCGATCGAGGAACTGCGCAAGAAGCGGGCCGAGGAACGCGCTGCACGCCGACTGGCCCGTGCGCAGCGCCAGGAGGAGGGATCAGCCCAGTGAGTACGTTGAAGTGGTCGGCGACCAACGCCGACGGTCTTCTCGCCGACCTGGACCTGCCGCCTGCCGCCTACCGTGCGCTGCTGAAGCTCCGGGCACGCAGTGAGGCCGGCGGCCGGATCGCGATGGACCAGGCCACCCTCGGTGAGCTGCTCGGGCTCAGCCGTCCCAGCGTGAACGCCGCGCTGCGGGAGCTGGAGCTGGCGAAGCTGGTGAAGAAGGTCCGTAACGGCGTCTACCAGATCAACCCGATGCTGGCCGGCTACAACTCCCCCGAGGACGCCCTGGACGCCGTCAAGATGATGCCCAAGGCGGACCGGCTGGACAGCAAGACCTACGTGGCGGACTACCACCGGGCCGTCGCCGCCTACCAGGACCAGCTCGCCGAGCAGCGCAAGAAGCGGGCAGCAGCAGCCGCTGCCAAGAAGGCCGCGGCCGCCAAGAGGCGCGGTTCGCTGCACGCCGTCGGCTGACCAGGCTCGGCATCCTCCCGTAGACATCGGCGCTGCACCCTCCACGGGTGCGGCGCCGAACGCGTTCCCGGTGTCGGCGCCGACACCAAAGGGCTCCGTCTGCGTGGACAAAGATTCCCCTGTGCAGGGCCAAACGGATCGTCACCAGCTCGGTCGGCGTAGCTGGAGCAGCGAGTGTCAGGTCACGGTCGGGCGGCCCCAGCGAGAGGACGGAGCCCCTGACGTCGTTCTTCAAAATCGCCGTGAATGCCGTGGGCCGGGAACGGGCCATGGACTGGTTCGAGGCGGCCCGGCGCGCCGAACGCCGCGTGCAGGAAGTGGACCAGGCCCGCACCTACCAGTTCGGCTTCGCCGCCTACCTGGCTGACGCGCTGGACTTCTACGGCCAGCAGCCGACCCTCGCGGAGACCGTCGCCTGGGAGGCCATGAAGGGAGCCCGCGAGGTCGCGCGCCATGGCTCCGGGGTCGATCTCGATGCCGACTTCGACGTCCTCCTCGACTGTGCCGTGCGGGCGTGCGGGCGCAGCAGCGGCCGACCGGGCAACAAGCCGGGGGCAGCAGCAGCGACCGCGTAGCCGTCTCGGAGGCAGCGGGCCGCCTGCTGCACGAGTAAGTGGGCGGTTCGTGAGTCTTTGAGTGGTTCTGCTGTCGCCTGATGGTGTGGCGGCAGGACGGAATCCGCCGGTCACGGGTGCTGATCTGGTGATGTGACCGGGTGAGTGAACGCAAGCTGTACCCGAGTGACTTATCGGACGAGCAGTGGTCATTGATCGAGCCGGTGATCACCGCGTGGAAGGACCGGCACCGCTCGGTCAGCGGCCACCAGGGCGCCTACGACATGCGGGAGATCGTGAACGCGATCCTCTACCAGGGGCGAACCGGCTGCCAGTGGGCCTATCTCCCGCATGACCTGCCGCCCAAGAGCGCGACCTACTACTACTTCGCCGCCTGGCGGGACGACGGCACCGACCAGGTCATCCATGAACTTCTGCGCTGCCAGGTCCGTGAACGCGCCCGCCGATTAGAGGACCCGACCCTGGTGGTCCTGGACACCCAGAGTGTCCACGTGGCGGCCGGGGTCCCTGCCGCCACGACCGGCCATGATCCGGCCAAGCGGGTGCCCGGCCGCAAACGCGGACTGGCCGTGGACGTCCTGGGCCTGGTCATCGCAGTCGTCGTCCTCGCCGCGAACACCCACGACAACGCCGCGGGCATCCTCCTGCTGGACCAGGTCGCCGAGCACGCCGACGGAAGCGTCCGCAAAGCCCTGGTCGACCAGGGCTTCAAGAACCAGGTCGTCGCGCACGGCGCCGGCCTGGGCATCGATGTCGAGATCGTCGCACGCGACCCGCAGGTCAAGGGGTTCGTGCCGCAGCCGAAGCGATGGAGGGTCGAGCAGACCTACGGCATCCTGATACTGCACCGCCGCCTGGTCCGCGACTACGAGCACCGCCCTTCCTCCTCCGCCTCGCGCGTCTACTGGGCGATGACCCACGTCATGACCCGCCGCCTCACCGGCGCGAACGCCCCCACCTGGCGCGAGGTGAAGGCGGCGGCAGGGTGAACCTCCAGCCCCTGCTCGACGCCCTGGACCTCCAGGAAGACGCCGCCCGGGCCCTGGCCGACGACCTCCGCACGCAGATTGACGGCCTGCAGACCCGGCTGCGGGAGGCCGAGATGCACCTCGAACACCTCGCGATCACCCGCACGACCGTCACCGGCCTCGCCGACCGGCTCCCGAACGTCGCACCGGACCTGCCCGAGCACCCGGACTACCCCCGCATCCTCGACGCCTTCAACCAGACAACCGGACCGCTACGGGCCAAGGACGTCTGCGAAGCCCTCGGCCACGAACTGCTGCCAAAGAACGTCGAAGGCACCCGCGCCAAGCTGAAACGCCTGGTCAAACTCGAGATCCTCACCGAGGCCGACACCGGCAACTTCGCCAGGAAGCAATAGCCGACGCAACCTTGCTCCAACCTCAGCAGGAAACGGACATCACCTCACGAACCGCCCATTAAGAGGTCCTAACAAAGCCGCTGGACGTGGCGGTGGGTGATCAGGCAGACGGCGAGGCCCAGGAATGCTTCGTGGATGTCGTCGCGTCGTTCCCAGCGGATGCGCAGGCGGCGGAAGCCGTGGAGCCAGGCGATCGTGCGCTCAACGACGTAGCGGAAGGTGCCCAGGCCGGTGCCGTGCGGCTCGCCTCGCTTCGCGATCACGGGGCGTATGCCTCTCTGCCAGAGCAGGCGGCGGTACTTGTCGTGGTCGTAGCCGCGGTCGGCCAGCAGTGCATCCGGGCGCCGGCGCGGCCTGCCGACCCGGCCCGCGACGGCGGGAATCTTGTCGAGCAGCGGCTCGAGTTGGGTGACGTCATTGCGGTTGCCGCCGGTCAGCGACACCGCGAGCGGGATGCCCTGGCCGTCGACGATGAGGTGGTGTTTGCTGCCCGGCCGTGCGCGGTCGACCGGGCTGGGCCCGCTTTTGGGCCCCGTCGGGCGGCCCGCACATGCGAGGAGTCGATCACCGCCCGTTCCCAGTCCAGCTGGTTCTTCGACCGCAGCTCGTTCAGCAGCAGCTGGTGCAGCTGGTCCCAGACGCCGGCCTCGTTCCAGGCCGCAAGGCGCCGCCAGCAGGTCATGCCCGAGCCGAAGCCGAGTTCCTGGGGCAGGTACTCCCACTGGATTCCGGTGTGCAGGACGAAGAGGATGCCGCACAGGGCCTGCCGGTCTGGCACCCGCGGTCTGCCCTCGGCCTTCTTCGGACCCGGCTGCGGCAGCAACGGCTCGACCAGCGACCACAGTTCGTCCGACACGATCCACGGCCGCGACTGACGGTTTCCCATGCCCAGACATACGGGCAGAGCGGCCGACAGCCTCATGATCAGCAGCTTTTGTTAGAGCCAGT
>NZ_JBSICH010000076.1:0-5201 GCF_053613315.1 Streptomyces sp. JK94
CCCATGACGTTCAATCCGCTGGAGCAGCGGGGTATCCCGCTGGACCGCCAGTTGCGCAGCTGGCGTGAGCTGAACGTGGATCCGATCGACCCGGACCACTGCGACCCGTACACCCGCTGCCGGATCATCACGATGAACGGGATCGAGGTGGAGGCCATCCTGTTCAGCCACCAGCTCGCCCGGCACACGGTCGATCCCGAGATCAAGCGGCAGCTGGCGCGGGTGCGCTACATCGAGGCGCAGCAGCAGAAGGTGGTGAACTGGCTGCTTCCGGGTGTCTCCTCGGTGCTGGAGACGACGATCGCGTACGAGCAGGTGGCGGTGGACCTGACGGCGTGGGTGGCCCGGATGGAGCCGGACCCGTATCTGAAGCAGGCGTATCAGTTCGGGGTGCTGGAGGACTTCGACCATCTGTACCGGTACGCGAACCTGTACGAGATGATCGAGCACCGCAAGGCGGAGTCGATCGTCGACGGTCTGACCGAGGTCATGCCCGGCCGGCCCACGCGGTTCCACCATCGCGATCCGGTCGACAACGTCCGCGACCCGTACGCCAAGGACGAGACGAACCCGTTGTCGAAGCTGCACGCGCTGACGATCATGTCGGCGGAGCAGCAGACCATGAACTTCTACATGAACACCGGCCCCACCTACATGGAGCCGATCGCCCGCCGGCTCTACCAGGAGATCGGGCTGATCGAGGAGGAGCACGTCACGCACTACGAGTCCCTCGTGGACCCGGGTGAGACGTGGTGGGAGCAGCTGGTCAACCACGAGTACAACGAGTGCTACCTCTACCACTCCTTCATGGAGCAGGAGAGCGATGCCAGGGTGAGGGCGATCTGGGAGCTGCACCTGAACATGGAGCTGGAGCACCTGCACGCCGCCTGCGATCTGATGCGCCGTCACGACGGCCGTGATCCCGCCTCGGTGCTGGCTCCCGAGCTGCCCAACGTGCTCACCTTCGAGCCGAACAAGGGCTACCTGCGCGAGCTGCTGGACACTCAGATGGACCTCACGACGCTGGGCGCCGGTTACGTGCGGGAGGCGCACGAGCGGTTCGAGCGGATGCAGGAGCAGATCCACGGCGGCGAGGCACCGCCGAGCGACCAGGTGATCCACGAGCACGAGGCGGTGTTCGGCCGCGAGTACCGCGTCCAGACCGAGGGCGAGCACCCCGACCCCGCCCAGCGCGAGAAGTAGAGGGAGGCCGCCATGTCCGAGCTGAAGACCCCGCACGCCGGGGAGGACGCGGCCGGGGACGACGACGTCGTCTCCCTGCTGATGCGCCAGCACGGCGACATCCGCAATCTCTTCGACGAGGTCGAGGCCGCCACGGGTGAGGAACGCCGGGACGCCTTCCGCCGCCTGGTGCGGTTGCTGGCGGTGCACGAGACCGCCGAGGAAGAGGTCGTCCATCCCTTCGCCCGCAAGGGCTTCCCCGGCGGCGAGCAGGTCGTGAGGGACCGTCTCGCCGAGGAGAAGGCGGCCAAGGAGACCTTGTCCGCGCTCGACGGGCTGGACACCGACGACCCCAAGTTCATGCCCCAGCTGCTCAAGCTGCGCAAGGACGTCCAGGCGCACGCGCGGGCCGAGGAACGTTACGAGTTCACCCACATCCGCCGCAGCACCGACGTCACCGGCCTCGCCGCGATGGCCAAGGCGATCAAGGCCGCCGAGGCGATGGCACCCACCCGGCCCCACCCGGGCGTCGAGTCCGGGGCGAAGAACATGGCCCTCGGACCGGTCGCCGCCCTCATGGACCGCACCAAGGACACCGTACGCAAAGCCATGGGCAAGGGCTGACTCCGCGTCCTCCTGGTCGGCCGGGACACCCGCCCGGGCGGATGTTCCGCCCGGGCGGGTGCCAGTCCGTCCGGGCGGGGACAGTCCCGTCCGGGCGGCCGGGGCGCGGAGCCGGCGTCCTTGGCCGGCTGTTTGCCCCCTGCCCCGCGGGGGACCCTCCGCGCATGAGTAAGAAGCCAGGTCGCCGCCGTATGGGCCAGAACCGGATGCTGTGGCTGCTCGACGCCCTGGAGCGTGATCCCAGGGCGGACGCGGCGATCGACACGCTCACCAGAAGCGTGCGCGCCCTGCCGCTGGGCCGGGCGCGGGACGCCTTGCACGGCAGGTGGCTCGGCCATCCCGTGCATCCCTTGGCGGTGCAGGTGCCGATCGGCAGCTGGATGTCCGCCGCCGTACTCGACCTGTGGCCCGGCCGTTCCCGGGAGGCCGGCCTCCTCGTGGGCGTCGGACTGGCGGCGGCCGGGCCCGCCGCGTTGGCGGGCGCGGTCGACTGGGCCGAACTCCACCGGCAGCAGACACGGGTGGGACTGGTGCACGCCGCGGCCAACACGGCGGCCGTGGGCCTGTACGGCGTCTCGCTCCTGTGCCGCCTCACCGCGCGGACCGGAGCCGGCCGCGCCTACGGCTATCTCGGGCTGACGGCGGTCGGTCTGGGAGGCATGCTGGGCGGCCACCTGGCGTACCGGCAGGCTTCCGGCGCCAACCACGCCGAGGAAGTCCCGCACGTCGTCGGCGAGGGCTGGCACCGGATCGGCGCCGTGGGAGAGTTCCCCGCGGGCCGGCCCGTGCGGCGCACCGTGGACGACGTGCCGGTCCTGGTGGTGCGCGAAACCGGGGGAACCTTCCACGCGCTGGCCGAGCGGTGCAGTCATCTGGCGGGGCCGCTGTCCGAGGGCACGGTCGCCGACGGGTGTGTCCGGTGCCCCTGGCACGGCAGTGTCTTCCGGCTCTCGGACGGCTGGAACGTCCGCGGCCCCGCCACCGCGCCGCAGCCCGCCTTCGACACCCGCGTCGTCGACGGGCACGTGGAGGTCCGGCTGCGCCGTGAGGACGGGACGGAGGGCCCGGCCGAGGACCAAGCGACCGAGGACCAGGCCGCCGAGGGCCGAGCGACCGAGGCACCGGAGCGGGCAGGAGAGGACGAAGGCCATGAGCGCGGAATCTGACGGCGGTGCGGCGAAGAAGGACATGGGCGCGGAACCCGACGGCAGTACGGCGAAGCGTGACGGCCGTCTCGCGGACCGGCTGAGGAGGCGGTTGCGACACACCGAACGCACGTACTCGGCGGGAGAGCACCGCCCGCTGCGCGGCTACGCGGCGGCCATGGCGGCTTTCGGCGTCTACACGGTGGGGTGGGCGACGGTGGTCGGGAGGCGCGGTCGTCCGCTGCCGGACCGGCCCGAGCCCTGGGACGTGGCGCTGACCGCGGTGGCGACGTTCCGGCTGAGCCGGCTGCTGAGCAAGGCGTCGGTCACCAGTCCGCTGCGGGCGCCCTTCACCACGTTCGAGGGCCCCCAGGGGCCGGCAGAGCTGCACGAGGAGGCGCGGTCCGAGGGCGCCAAGGACACGGTCGGCGAACTGGTGACGTGCCCGTTCTGCATGAGCGTCTGGGTGGCCTCGACCCTCACCGCCGGCCAGCTGCTGTGGCCGCGCGCCACCCGCACCACCATGGGCGCCCTCGCCGCCCTGGCCGGCGCGGACGCCCTGCAGCTGGCGTACGGCGCGCTGGTGGAGAAGACGACCGGTGAGTGACCCGGCTTCCCCGTGCGGCGCCCGGCGCCGCACGGGGAAGCCACGGTGTGGCGGTCATCGCCCCCGCGGCAGGGGACCCACGCCGGGCCGGCGGCCGGGGCGCATCGCGGCGTGCCGTTGCCCGGGGCCGGGGCCCGACCGGGCGGCCAGGGCGTCGGCGACGGCGCCGGTGGCGAAGGCGTACACCGTCTTGTGCAGCAGGTCGACGACGAGTTCGCGGCGCGGCCAGGTCTGGGGCGGGGCGCCGACGCCGGTGGCGTTCTCCAGGATCTGGTCGGAAGTGACCCGGACGACGGCGAACTTCGCCGACGACCAGGGCCCGCGCAGACCGGCGTGCGACATCACCGACCGCAGGATCCCGAGGAGAGCGCCCTGCCCCAGATGCATGGCCAGGTTCACCGGGACGGGTTGACGGCCGGAGTACTCCCGCATGCCGGTCAGGCGTTCCAAGGTGCGGGCGGGGACGTGGGAGTCGGGCCGGCCGGTCACCCGTTGCTCCGCCTTCTCGCCCAGCGTCATCACCAGCACCCCGGTCGTACCGGCCAGCAGTCCCTGCCACAGCGCGCGCTTCATCATGCCGTGGCGGGTACCCAGCGCCCCCCGGCTCACCTGCTCCCCGGCCGCTCTCCGCCGCCGTCTCCTCCGAGGGCCGCGGAAGCCGGCGACGGAGGGCGGCCGCCGGACACCGGTGCGGAGGGAGGCCTCGGGCGGGGCGGGGGTGGCCGCCGGGCATCGGAGCGGAGCTGTCCGCAGCGGGGGCGGGGCGGGCCGTCCGTGTCCCGCTCAGCGGGCGAACAGGCACAGCGCGCTGCTGACGCCCGCCGCGCAGACCAGCAGGCCCGACGCCCAGACGCCGTGGCGTCTGAGCAGGTCGCGTCGCAGCTGGAGGTACCGGGCCTCGTACTCCCGGCCCAGCTCGTCGGCGCGGCACAAGGTCGCCTCGAACATCTGGCGGGAGAGGCGCAGGCGGTGGGCGACGTAGTGCCGTGTGAGGTCCTCCGCCTGCGCGGTGGTCAGCCAGGGGAGGGCGCTGCAGAGCGCCTGCGCCTCCCGGTGGGCGTCGTGGCGGTGTTCCCGGGCCAGGAGGAAGCCCTCCGCCTCCGCCGCGACGCCCGGGGCGACACCGGGAGGCGGACGGCGGACGTGTCGGTCCGTCATTACCGCTCGCCCTTGTGACCGCTCGTGTCCAGCGCGTCGCGCTGCCCCGTGTTCTCCGCCTGGTCGAGGCCGGCGATCGCGGGGTGGTGCAGGTCGAAGGCGGGGGACTCGGAGCGGACCCTGGGCAGGGTGACGAAGTTGTGGCGGGGCGGCGGGCAGGAGGTGGCCCACTCCAGGGAGCGTCCATAGCCCCAGGGGTCGTCGACCTCGACCCGCTTGCCCTGCTGGGCGGTCTTCCAGACGTTGTAGAGGAAGGGCAGCGTGGACAGGCCCAGCAGGAAGGCGCCGATGGAGGAGACGGTGTTGAGCGCGGTGAAGCCGTCGGCGGCGAGGTAGTCGGCGTAGCGGCGGGGCATGCCCTCGGCTCCCAGCCAGTGCTGGACGAGGAACGTGGTGTGGAAGCCGATGAACAGCGTCCAGAAGTGGATCTTCTCCAGGCGGGTGTCGAGCATGGTGCCCGTCATCTTGGGCCACCAGAAGCTGAA
>NZ_JBSICH010000077.1:0-5160 GCF_053613315.1 Streptomyces sp. JK94
CGAGAAGCGGAACATCCAGATACGGCTCCAGAGCAGCGGCACACTCCGCCATCCGCCCCGCGAACACCGGCTCCTCACCGAGCAGCTCCACCGCCATACCCACCCACTGCGACCCCTGACCGGGGAACACGAACACCGCCCGCGGGCCGTCACCATCGGCGCGCACCGCACCGGCGGCGCCGGTCCCGCGCGCCACCGCCCGTACGGCTTTGAGGAGTTCGTCCCGGGAGGTGCCGGTGACCACCGCACGGTGGTCGTGCACCGCGCGGTCGGTCGCGAGGGCGGCGCCGATGTCGACGGGTGAGGTGTCCGGGCGTGCCTCGACGAACGCCGCCAGCCGCGCCGCCTGTGCCCGCAGCGCCTGCGCGTCGCGCCCGGAGAGCACCCACGGCACGACGGACGGGACGTCACCCGCGACCTCCGGCTCGGCCACGGCCGGGGCCTGCTCGATGATGACGTGGGCGTTGGTGCCGCTGATGCCGAACGAGGACACACCCGCCCGGCGCACCCGGCCCGGCTCCGGCTCCGGCCAGTCACGCGACCGGTCGAGGAGCCCGAGCGCACCGGAGGACCAGTCGACGTGCGGCGACGGCTCGGCCGCGTGCAGGGAGGCGGGCAGCACACCGTGCCGCAGCGCCTCGACCATCTTGACGACACCCGCCACACCGGCGGCCGCCTGCGTGTGCCCGATGTTCGACTTCACCGAGCCCAGCCAGAGCGGGCGGCCCGGCGCGCGGCCCCGGCCGTAGGTCGCGAGCAGCGCCTCCGCCTCGATCGGGTCGCCGAGGGAGGTGCCGGTGCCGTGGGCCTCCACCACGTCCACGTCCCCGGCGCCGAGCCCCGCGTCGGCCAGCGCCGCCCGGATCACCCGCTGCTGGGCGAGGCCGCTGGGGGCTGTCAGTCCGTTGCTGGCCCCGTCCTGGTTGACGGCCGAGCCACGTACCACGGCGAGGACCCGGTGGCCGTTGCGGCGGGCGTCGGACAGCCGCTCCAGGACCAGCACGCCGACGCCCTCGGCCATCGCGATGCCGTCCGCGTCCGCCGCGAAGGGCTTGCACCGGCCGTCCGCCGCGAGGCCGCTCTGCCGGCCGAACTGGAGCAGCGGGTTCGGGGTGGCCATGACGGTGACACCGCCGGCCAGCGCCAGGTCGCACTCCCCCGACCGCAGCGCGCGGCCCGCCAGGTGCACCGCCACCAGCGACGACGAACACGCCGTGTCCACCGTCACCGCGGGGCCCTCGAAACCGAACGTGTACGCCACCCGGCCGGACAGGACGCTGCCCGCGCCGCCGGTCAGCATGAAGCTTTCGACGTGCTCGGGGGTACGCCGCAGCGGAGCGGCGTAGTCGTGGTAGACCTGCCCGGCGTAGACGCCGGTCCGGCTGGAGCGCAGGCCGCCCGGGTCGAGCCCGGCCCGCTCCAGCGCCTCCCAGGACGTCTCCAGGAACAGCCGCTGCTGCGGGTCCATCGCCAGCGCCTCGCGCGGCGAGATCCTGAAGAACCCGGCGTCGAAGTCGCCCGCGTCGTACAGGAAACCGCCCTCGCGGGTGTGCGTGGTGCCGGCGTGCTCCCGGTCGGGGTGGTCCGGCGCGTCGAGGTCCCAGCCGCGGTCGGCCGGGAATCCGCCGATGCCGTCGGCACCGTCGGCCATCAGCTGCCACAGCTCCTCGGGGCTGGTCACGCCACCGGGGTAGCGGCAGGCCATCCCGACGATCGCGAGGGGCTCGTCGGCGGGCGTGGAGGCGGGCGTGGACGCGGCCGAGGCGGTGGAGACGGCCGAGGCGGTGGAGACGGCCGAGGCGGTGGACGCGGCCGGCTTCGGCGTCTCTTCCTGCGAGGTCTCCGGTGTCTCCTCCCGCGAGGTGGTGTCGGCGAGTTCCCGTACGAGGGTGGCGGCCAGCTCGGTGGGGGTGGGGTGGTCGAACAGGACGCCGGCGGGAAGTCGCAGACCGGTCGCGTTGTTCAGGCGGTTGCGCATGTCCAGCGAGCTGAGCGAGTCGAAGCCGAAGTCACGGAAGGGGCGGGCGACGGGGACCCGTTCGGCGGAGGCGTGGCCGAGAACGGCGGCGGACAACTCCCGGACGAGGGCGAGGGCCATGGCGGCGCGCTCGTCGGCGGGCAGGGCCGCCAGCCGCTCGGCGAACGGTCCGTCGGCGTCCACCGGCCGGGGCGGCGGCACCAGGTCGCCGAGCAGGGCGGGGACGCCTTCGCTCGCGGCGCGTTCACGGACCGGCCGCAGGTCCAGTTCGGTGGGGACGACCAGCGGCCGTGGCTCGGTGACCGCGCGGTCGAACAGCGCGAGCGCCTCGTCCTCGGGCATCGGTACGACGCCGAGGCGGGCCAGCCGCGCCCGGTCCACGGCGGTGAGGTCCGAGGTGAGTCCGCCGCTGGCGCCATCCTGCTCCCACAGTCCCCAGGCCATGCTCTGTCCGGGCAGACCGAGGCCGGCGCGGTGGCCGGCCAGCGCGTCGAGGAAGGCGTTGGCCGCGGCGTAGTTGGCCTGGCCGGCGGCGCCGAGCACACCGGAGACCGAGGAGAGCAGGACGAACGCGGTCAGCGGGTCGTCGCGGGTGAGTTCGTGCAGGTGCCAGGCGGTGTCGGCCTTGGCTCGCAGTACGGTGTCGAGTTGCTCGGCGGTCAGTGAGGTGACGACGCCGTCGTCGAGGGTGCCGGCGGCGTGCACCACCGCGGTGAGGGTGTGGTCGGCGCGGACGGCGTCGAGCGCGGCGCGCAGGGCGCCGCGGTCCGCCGGGTCGCAGTGGACGGTCGTCACCTCGCAGCCCGCGTCGGTGAGTTCGGCGGTCGGCTCACGGGTGGCGTCGGCGCCGCGCCGGCTGACGAGGGCCAGGCTGCGCACGCCGTACTGCCGGACCAGGTGCCCGGCGAGCAGCCGGCCGATGTGTCCGGAGGCGCCGGTGAGCAGGACCGTGCCGTCCGGGCCGAAGGGGGCGGGGGTGTCGGAGGCCGGGCCGGTGACGCGGGCGAGCCGGGGGACGTGGAGCCGGCCGGCGCGCAGCGCGACCTGGTCCTCCGTGCCCGCGACGACGGCGGGCAGCGTGCGCAGCGAGTCGGGGTGCCGGTCGGTGTCGGCCAGGCGGAAGCGGCCGGGGGTCTCGGTGGCCGCGGTGCGCAGGAAGCCCCAGACGACGGCCGCGGCGACATCGGCGGCGGGGTCCGGTCCGGTGGCGTGCTCGGTGACGGCGAGGAGGCGGGTGCCGGAGAGCCGCTCGTCGAGGAGCAGGGCACGGGCCGTGTCCCGTAGGGCCGCAGCGTGGCCGTGCGCGGCGGTCACCGTGTCACCGTCCGTGCGCGGGACGGGCCACACCAGGGTCTCGGGCACGGGGGCACCGGCGTCGAGGGCGGTACGCAGGTCGTCCAGGTCCCGGTAGGCGTCCACAGCGGCGCCGCCGTGGCGAAGGGCGTCCGCGACGGTGTCCCCGTCACGGCCGGACACACCGCCGCCGTCCTCACCGCCGGTGCCGTCGTCGCCGGTCAGCACGGCCCAGGGGCCGGCGGGCCGGGTGTCGGCCGGCAGCGGCCGGTGCGGCGCGCGCCACTCCACGGCGAACAGCGACCGGGCCGCCGCGTCCGGCGAGGCTGTGCGGTGCGCGAGGTCGGCGGGCCGCATGGTGAGCGTGCCGATGCTCGCCACGCGCCGCCCGGACGGGTCGGCGAGGTCCAGGGCCACACCGTGCTCGCCGGAGCGGATGATCCGGGCGCGCAGCGAGCGGGCGCCGGGGGCCTCCACCGCGACCTCGGCGAAGGCGTACGGCAGCCGCAGCCCGTCCCCCGGCGTTTCGTCGGTGGTGACCACGGCGTGCAGGACGGCGTCGAGGAGCGCCGGGTGGAGGGCGAAGCCGGCCTCGTCCACGGCTGCGGCGTCGTCCCGCTCGGGCAGACGCGCCTCCGCGTAGACGGTCCCGTCGGTCGCCTTCCAGAGCCGGGTCAGGAGCTGGAAGGCCGGGCCGTAGACGTAGCCGTCGTCGGCGAGTTCGGTGTAGAGGCCGCTGAGGTCGGCCTCGATGGTGTGCGGGGGTGGCCAGGTGGCGGCCCAGTCGGGTGCCGGGCGGGCAGCGGTGGGGGCGGTGCCGAGGGCCGCCGTGGCGTGGTGGGTCCAGGGTGTCGTCGTGGCGTCGCCGTCCGCGTGCGGCCGGTCGTCGGGGCCGGGGCGGGTGGGCCGACTGTGCACGGTGGCGACGGCCCGGCCCGGGGACGCGCCGTCGGGGGTGACGGTGACCTGGAGGTCGGTGGCGTCGTCCGGCGCGGGCAGCGGCAGCGGTGCGTGCAGGGTGAGTTCGTCGACGTACGGGGTGCCGTACCGGTCGCCGGCCTGTGCGGCCAGTTCCAGCAGGGCGGTTCCGGGCAGCAGCGGAAGGGTGTCGACGGCGTGGTCGTAGAGCCAGCGGTGGGTGTGGTGGGTGAGCCGTCCGGTCAGGAGCAGGTTCTCGCCCACGGCGGTGCGTACGGCGGCGCCGAGCAGGGGGTGGCGGGCCGGGGTGAGTCCAGCGGACGTCACGTCGGCGGAACCGGTGCCGGTGCCCGGGCCGAGCCAGTAGCGCCGGCGCTGGAAGGCGTAGGCGGGCAGGTCGACACGGCGGGCGCCGGTGCCGGCGTAGGCCTGGGTGAAGTCGACCGGGACGCCGTGCGTGAACACGGTGCTCAGCGAGGTCAGCAGGCGCCGCAGGCCGCCGTCGCCGAGGAGCAGTGACCCGGTCACGACCGCTTCGTGGCCGGCTTCCTCCAGTTGGTGGGTGACGTTCCCGGCCAGCACGGGGTGGGCGCTGCACTCGACGAACGCGTCGAACCCCTCGGCCGCCAGCGCGCCCACGGCTTCGGCGAACCGCACCCGGTCGCGCAGGTTGCGCACCCAGTACGCCGCGTCCGGAACCCCCTCACCGAGCCACTCCCCCGTGACCGTCGAGAAGAACGGCACCCGGGCACGGCCCGCACGGACCGGCCCGAGATCGGCGAGAATCCGGTCGGCCACGGAATCCACCTGCGCGGAATGGGAGGCGTAGTCGACGGGCACACGACGCGCCCGCACTCCCCCGGCCTCACACTCCGCCATCAGCGCGTCGAGCGCCTCCCTGCCACCGGACACCACCGTCGACGCAGGACCGTTGACGGCCGCGACCGTCACCCGCCCCCCATAACCGGCGA
>NZ_JBSICH010000078.1:0-4803 GCF_053613315.1 Streptomyces sp. JK94
GCCACCACCACACGCTGTTCCGTCGGGTGCTAGCGGCGCCGCTTGCGCAGGGCCGCCAGGTTGTCGTAGCTGATCTTCGCCTCCCGCAGCGACTGCGCGGGGTCGGTGGCGCTCGGGGAGTTGTCGTCCTCGATCATCGGGTTGTGGTAGTTCCGCTCGCCGACCCGCGAGAAGAACGTCGTGTAGTCGATGACGCCGGTTCCGAAGGGCACCATGTCGTAGCCCATGCCGTTGGTCGTGCTGACGACGCCGTCCTTGGCGTGGAACAGCGGGTAGCGCTTGTTGTTGCGGGCGACGAGACCGGCCGGGTCGAAGACGTTCCTCCGGGTCGAGCCGTCGTGGGCGGTGTAGGTGTGGAACTTGTACTGGGCCACGTGCGCCCAGAAGATGTCCATCTCCAGCCAGACGAGCTTCGGGTCGGTGACCCTCAGGAAGTACTCCAGCTTCCGGATGCCGGAGCTGCGGGTCGGTCGCCCCTGGTCGTCCAGCGGGCCGCCGTCGAGCAGGAAGCCGTAGGCCCCGTCGTGGTTGTGGGTGTAGAGCTTGATGCCCTCACGGCGGGCTATCGCTCCCAGGGCGTTCCACTTGTCGGCCGCCACGTCCCAGTCGGCGCGGTAGGAGCTGCCGGTGGGGTCGCCACCGGTGCCCATGTGCTTCAGCCCGAGGATGTTGGCGATCTCCAGGTGTTTCTTGAAGGTGTCCTCGTCCGCCGTGGTCAGCGGCCAGGACGACGGGATGAAGCTGTGGTTGCCCTGAGCGCGCAGGCCGTAGTCGTCGAGCCAGCAGCGCAGCAGCCTGGCCCCCTTGACGGATTCCAGGTCGGCGCCGCCGGGCGCGTTCGCGTGCTGGCGGTAGCCGGCGAACTCGACCTGGCGGTAACCGTGGCGGGCCAGCTGCTTGAACACCTCGCGGAAGCCGGAGGGGAGGTCGGAGGCGAGGGGGTCGCGGGCAGTGGCGTCCCGCACGGTGTAGAGGATGATGCCGCGCTTGTCCGCCGGGACCAGGACCTGCCCGCCGTGTCCGTGTCCACCGCCGTGGCCGTGGTCTGCGCCCCGGCCGTCCGCCAGCGCGGGAGAGGCACCGAAGACGGGGGCCGCTACGGCTCCGGCGGCCACCGCGGTGCACGTGCTCAGGAAACGGCGGCGGTCCACGCCGAGCGTGCGACGCAGACCTTCGTCCGGGCCGCCGGCCGCCGGGTCCGTGGCGTCTTCGGTGCGGGAAGGATCGGAGAACAGGGTCACGGGTGCCTGCCTTCTGGGTCGTGGCCCGCCCCGGTGCGGTGGGGAAGGGCCGTTGTCAGTGCCGTGTGTTTCACTCTCAGTAGTCGGATCGCGGCGGGGTTGCCGGATGGTGTGTCAGGCGATTCCGGCGAGTTGGAGGAGGAGTTGTTTGACGTCGGTGGCCGCGATGTGGTCGGGGAGGGTGTGGGGGGTGGAGCAGATGAACAGGGGGCCGTCGTCGTCGCCGGCGGGCAGGCGGCCGTGGCTGCCGCGGACGGGTGAGGGGTCCAGGGGGACGACGGCCATGCGGTAGCGCAGGCCGAGTTTCTTGCGGGCCAGGGCGCCGGCGGCTTTGAGCGTGACGTAGGGGTCGCGGGGGTCCGTGAACAGTTCGGCCGGGTCGTAGCCGGGTTTGCGGTGGATCTCGACGAGCTGCGCGAAGTCGGGCGCGCGGTCGTCGTCGAGCCAGTAGTAGTAGGTGAACCAGGCGTCCGGCTGGGCGAGGGCGACGAGTTCGCCGGCGCGGGGGTGGTCGAGGTGGTGGGCTTTTTTGCCCTCCTCGTCGAGGAGCTGGTCGAGGCCGGGCAGGGCGGTGAGGGCTTCTCGGGTGGCGTCGAGGTCTTCGGGGCGGCGGACGTAGACGTGGGCGATCTGGTGGTCGGCGACGGCGAAGGCGCGGGAGGTCATCGGGTCGAGGTATTCCATGCCGTCCTGGGTGTGGACTTCGAGCAGGCCGGCGCGGCGCAGGGCGCGGTTGATGTCGACGGGCCGGTTCACCGGGGTGATGCCGTACTCGGACAGTGCGACGACGGTGCGGCCTTCGGTGCGGGCGTCGTCCAGGAGCGGGGCGAGTGCCGCGTCGAGGTCGGTGGCGGCCTGCAGGGAGCGGGGGTCGTGGGGGCCGTGGCGCTGGAGGTCGTAGTCGAGGTGGGGCAGGTAGCAGAGGGTGAGGTCGGGGTGGCGGGTGGCGTTGATGTGCCGGGTGGCGTCGATGATCCACTGGCTGGAGACGAGGTCGGCGCCCGGTCCCCAGAAGTGGAAGAGGGGGAAGGTGCCGAGGGTGTCGGTGAGTTCGTCGTGCAGGGCGGGGGGCCGGGTGTAGCAGTCGGGTTCCTTGCGGCCGTCGGCGTAGTAGACGGGGCGGGGGGTGACGGTGATGTCGGTGTCGGCGCCCATGGCGTACCACCAGCAGATGTTGGCGACGCTGTAGCCGGGGTGGGCGCGGCGGGCGGCGTCCCAGAGTCTGTCGCCGGTGACCAGGCCGTTGTGCTGGCGCCACAGCAGGACCTCGCCCAGTTCGCGGAAGTACCAGCCGTTGGCGACGATGCCGTGCTGGGCCGGGTGGGTGCCGGTCAGGAACGTCGACTGGGCGGCGCAGGTCACCGCGGGCAGGACGGTGCCCAGGGGGGCGTGGGAGCCGTGCTGGGCGAGCCGTTTGAGGTGGGGCATGTGGTCCAGCAGGCGGGGGGTGAGGCCCACCACGTCCAGGACCAGCAAAGGCGTGGGCTGTGCGGGAGGGGACACGGGGTGGGTCATGGCAGTTCCTTCAGGCCGAGGTCGGTCAGCAGGTCGCGGGCCAGGGCCAGTTCGGCGGCGATGCCGTCGGTGAGCTGTGCCCGGGCCCGGGGCCGCAGGGCGGGCGGCAGGGCCTGCCAGGTGTAGGTCTCCACCTCCAGATGCCGGGTGAGGGGGCGCGGGCCGCCCACCAGGCGGGCCAGCGCGGCCTTGAGGACATCCATCGTCGAGGCCAGCGGCGGGGCCGGGGCCGCGTGCAGGGGCACATGGAAGTGCGCCCGCCAGGGCCCGCTGCCGGGCAGCGCGTCACCCGCCAGGGCCTGGTCGAGGTCGTCGGTGCCGTGCAGAGCGCCGTTGGGGGTACTGGTGCGGGTCTGGTGCAGGAAGCGGGGCTCGGCGAACGCGGCAAGAGCCCGCCGGACACCGGGAAGAGCGGGGTGTTCGGCGTGCAGGGCGGCCGACAGCTGCGCCTTGACGACCGGGACACCCGCCGCGGCCAGCGCGTCCAGAGCGGTGTGCGGGTCCTCGAAGGAGGTGGCGAGGTGACAGGTGTCGACACACACCCCGATACGGTCGTGACCGACCGCGGTCAGCGGGGCGATCGCGTCCCCGGTGGTCTCCACGACACAGCCGGGCTCGGGCTCCAGACCGATACGCAGGCAGCGGCCGGTCAGCTCCTCCAGGGTGTCGAGCTGTCCGGCGAGGGTGACCAGCGCGGCGCGGGCCGTGTCGGCGCGGGCCTGGTCGTAGGCGGTGCGCCAGGCCAGCGGAAGCGTGGAGATCGTGCCGTCGGTGACGTCGTCGGGCAGCAGCCCGGCCAAGAGCCGGGCCAGCGACGCCGTGTACTCCAGCCGCTCCGGATCGGCCCAGTCGGGCGTGTAGACGCGGTACTTGACCTCCTCCGCCCCGAACCCCTGGTAGGGGAAGCCGTTGAGGGTGACGACCTCCAGACCACGCCGGTCCAGCTCGCCGCGCAGTCCCCGCAACGCGGCGGGGTCGGCGGCCAGGGCGTGGGCCGCGTCGCGGGCCAGCCACAGTCCGATGCCCAGGCGGTCGCGGCCCAGCCGGCGCCGCACCGGCTCGCAGTACTCACGCAACTGCGCCCGCACCCCGTCGAGACTCTCGGCGGGGTGGACGTTGGTGCAGTAGGCCAGGTGGACGGTGGAGCCGTCGGGATGCCGGAAGCGCACGGGTCACGCGCCTGCGGGCAGCGGTTCGGTGGCGGGGGCGCCGCGCAGGACGGAGTTGCCCTCGTGCGTGGCATCGGCCGAGGTGACGTCGAGTTCGAGGCGTCCGCCGAGGCCGTAGAAGGCGACGGGGTTGCGCCACAGCACCCGGTCCACGTCGTCCTCGGTGAAACCCTCGGCGAGCATCAGGTCGCCGACCGTGCGGGTTTTCAGCGGGTCGCTCCTGCCCCAGTCGGCGGCCGAGTTCACCAGGACCCGCTCCGGGCCGTACTCGCGCAGGAGGACCACCATGCGGGCCTCGTCCATCTTGGTGTCCGGGTAGACGGAGAAGCCGAGCCAGCAGCCGGCGTCCTTGGCCACCCGCACGGTCGTCTCGTTGAGGTGGTCCACCAGCACCCGGTCCACGGGCAGCGCGGACGCGCGGACCACGTCCAGGGTGCGGTGCAGTCCGGCGAGCTTGTCGCGGTGCGGGGTGTGCACGAGGGCGGGCAGGCTGTGGTCGGCGGCGAGCTGGAGCTGGTGTTCCAGGGCCCTGTCCTCGGCCGGTGTCATCGAGTCGTAGCCGATCTCACCGACGGCCACGACCCGGTCCTTGACGAGGTAGCGGGGCAGGTCGTCGAGGACGGGCAGGCAGCGGGGATCGTTCGCCTCCTTGGGGTTGAGGGCGATCGTGCAGTGGTGGGCGATGCCGTACTGGGCGGCGCGGAAGGGCTCCCAGCCCAGGAGGGCGTCGAAGTAGTCGTGGAAGGAGGCGGGCGAGGTGCGGGGCTGGCCGAGCCAGAAGGACGGCTCGACGACGGCCCGGACACCGGCGGCGTACATCGCCTCGTAGTCGTCCGTGGTCCGGGAGGTCATGTGGATGTGCGGGTCGAAGATGCGCA
>NZ_JBSICH010000079.1:0-4803 GCF_053613315.1 Streptomyces sp. JK94
CCGCTGCTGCGCGTCCGTGGCCACCGCCTCCCGCGGACTCATCCCGAAGAACTCGGGATCGAACTCGGCCGCATCATGCAGGAAACCACCCGAGCGCGTGTACGACGTACCCGCCACCGCCCGATCAGGGTTGTAGAGCGCCTCCACATCCCAGCCACGGTCCGACGGGAACTCCGAGACCGCGTCCACACCCTGCGACACCACACGCCACAGATCCTCGGGCGAAGCCACCCCACCCGGATAACGGCACGCCATCCCCACGATCACCACCGGATCGTCCGCCACCGACGGCAACGCCGACACCGGCACCACCGCCGCCGCCTCCGTGACACCGAGAACACCGTCCAGCAGATGACCGGCCAAGAGCGCAGCCGTCGGGTAGTCGAACACCACCGTCGCCGGCAACCGCAGCCCCGTCGCCTTGCCCAGCCGGTTGCGCAGCTCCACCGCCGTCAGCGAATCAAAGCCCAGGTCCTGGAAAGCCCGGTCGGGATGAACACTCTGCGCACCGGAGTGACCGAGAACGACCGCGATCTGACCACGCACCAGATCGAGCATGATCTCACGGCGCTCGGTCGCTCCCAGACCCTCCAGGCGCTGCACCAGGCCCACCGTCGCCGCCGACCCACCGGCCGCCGAACGACGCCGGCGCGCACGGACGAGTCCGCGCATCAGGTTCGGGACGTCCTCCCGACCGCGCAGTGCGGCCAGGTCGAGGCGTACGGGGAGGACGACCGGCTCGCCCGAGGCCAGGGCCGCATCGAACAACGCCGTGCCCTGCTCCGCCGTGACCGCCGGCAGACCCGAACGCGCGATACGCAGCCGATCGGCCTCCGACAGCCCCTCCATCATGCCCGCATCCTGCGACCACGGCCCCCACACCAAGGACACCGCAGGCATCCCGAGAAAACGGCGGCGTTCCGCGAGCGCATCCAGGAAGGCATTGCCCGCCGCGTAGGCACCCTGGCCCGCGCTGCCGAACGTCCCCGCCACCGACGAGAAGAGGACGAAGGCGTCCAGGTCGAGGTCCCTGGTCGCCTCGTGCAGGTTCCACGCCCCGTCCACCTTGGGACGCAGCACGTCCGTCAGCCGCTGCGGGGTGAAGGTCTCGGCCATGCCGTCGTCCAGGACACCCGCCGCGTGCACCACCGCCCGGACCGGGCGGTCGGCCGGCACCCCGGCCAGCAGGGCGTCGACGGCCGTACGGTCGGCCAGGTCGCACGCCGCGACCGAGACGCGGGCGCCCAGGCCGGTCAGTTCGGCCGTCACGGCGTCGATGCCCTGGGCGGCCGGACCGCGTCGGCTCACGAGGAGCAGATCCCGTACGCCGTGCTCCACGACCAGGTGCCGCGCGAGGATGCGGCCCAGGCCGCCCGTACCGCCGGTCACCAGCACGGTGCCGCCGTCCGGGTCCGACAGCGGGGTGTGGGCCGCCGGGGTGCCGGCGTCGTCGACCGGGACCGTCCGCGTCAGCCGCGGCACCCGCACCTCACCGTCCCGTACGGCGGTCTCCGTCTCCTGCACGGAGAGGGCGGCGGTCAGCGTTCCGGTGTCCGTGCCGTGCTCCACGCCGAGGAGACCGAAGCGGCCCGGGTGCTCCAGCGACACGGAGCGCACCAAGCCCCGTACGGCGGCACCGGACAGGTCGTCGGCGCCCTCGGCGTCACGGGTGACGAACACGAGGCGCGAGTCGGCGCACCGCCCCTCCGCCAGCCAGGAACGGATCAACTCCAGTGCCCGGACCGCAGCGCCGTGCACGGAACCGGGCACGTCGGCACCACCGGCGAGGGCGCCGGCGTCGGCCAGTACCGTCCCCGGCACCTCACCGCCGGCGGTCAGGTCCGCCAGGTCCGCGAACGCCACGAACCCGTCATCCGGCAGGCCCGCGAACGCGCCCGTACCGATCGTGCCCAGGACGCCCACCGGGCCCGCAAGGGCATCGCTGTCCGCACCGGGGGCCGGAACCCACTCCACGCGGTACAGGGACCGGGAGGCGTCGTCGGGGCGTACGCCCGCGGTGGCCGCGCGGACCGTGAGGGACTCGACGGAGACGACGGGCGCCCCGGAGGGGTCGGCCATGTGCACGGCCAGGGTGTCGTCCCCGGTCCGGGCCAGCCGGACCCGCAGCACCGATGCGCCGGACGCGTGCAGCGACACGCCTTCCCAGACGAACGGCACCCCGCCCGGGGCGTCGTCGCCGCCGAAGGCGAACGAGGCGTGCAGGGCCGCGTCGGAGAGCGCCGGGTGCAGGCCGTAGGCCGTGCCGTCCGTCTCCTCGTCCAGGGCGACCTCGGCGAAGACCTCGTCGCCGCGCCGCCAGGCGGCGCGCAGGCCCTGGAAGACGGGGCCGTAGCGGAGACCGGCGTCGGCGAGCCGCTCGTAGCAGTCGCTCACGTCGACCGGCGCGGCGCCCTGCGGCGGCCACACCGAGGCGTCGAACTCCGGAGCCACCGTGTCCGGGGTCAGGACGCCCTCGGCGTTGAGGGTCCACGGCCGCCGCTCGTCCCCGGCGTCGTCCCGGGAGTGCAGCGTGATCGCGCGGCGGCCGGAGTCGTCCGGCTCGCCGACGCTCACCTGGATGCGCACGGCACCGCGCTCGGGCAGTACGAGCGGTGCGGGCAGAGTCAGTTCCTCGACCGCGTCGCAGCCGACCTCGTCGGCGGCCCGGACGGCCAGTTCGAGCAGGGCCGTGCCCGGCACCAGTACGGCACCCTGGACCACGTGATCGGCCAGCCACGGGTGCGACTGGACCGACAGTCGGCCGGTGAACACCACCCCGTCCCCGCCGGCCAGTTCCACAGCCGCGCCCAGCAGGGGGTGTCCGGCCGCGCCGAGCCCGGCCAGCCTGATGTCCCCGCTGCCGGTGACGGTACCCGTCGGCCAGAAGTGCTCGTGCTGGAAGGCGTACGTCGGCAGGTCCACGGCCCGGCCGCCCGTGCCGTCGAGGACGGCGGCCCAGTCGGCGGCGGCGCCGCACACGTGCAGCTCGGCCAGAGCGGCCAGAGCGGCGGTGACTTCCTCCCGGTCCTTGCGCAGCAGCGGGACCAGGACCGCGTCCTCGCCCGCGCTCTCCCGCGCCATACCGCAGAGCACACCGTCCGGACCCAACTCCACGAACCGCGACACACCCTGACCGGTCAGAGCCCGCACACCGTCATCGAAACGGACCGCCTCACGCACATGGCGCACCCAGTACTCCGGGTCGGCCAGCTCACCGGCCTGTGCGATCCGGCCGGTCACATTGGACACCACCGGCAGGCGCGGCTCCGCGAACGACAGCCCCGCCACGGTCTCGCGGAAGGCATCGAGCATCGGCTCCATCAACGGCGAGTGGAACGCATGCGAAACCCGTAGGCGGGACGTACGCCGTCCGATCCCACGGAAGACCTCCGCGACCGCCTCCACCGCGTCCTCCACACCGGAGACCACCACGGAAGCCGGGCCGTTGACGGCGGCAATGGACACATCCTCGAGGGACACCAGGTGCTCGAGCACCTCCGCCTCGGTGGCCTCCACCGCCACCATCGCACCACCCGCGGGAAGTTCCTGCATCAACCGGCCACGAGCCGCCACCAGCACACAAGCATCCGCGAGCGACAGCACCCCGGCCACGTGTGCCGCCGCCACCTCACCAATGGAGTGGCCGGCCACGAAGTCGGGAGTGACACCCCAGGACGTCAGGAGCCGGAACAGCGCCACCTCGACGGCGAACAGACCCGCCTGCGCGTACGCGGTGCCATTGAGCAGCGCCTCGTCCTCGCCCCACACCACCTCACGCAACGGGCGCTCCACGTGCCCGTCCAGCCCCGCGCACACGGCGTCGAACGCCTCCGCGAACACCGGGAAACGCGCATACAGCTCACGCCCCATACCCAGCCGCTGCGAACCCTGCCCCGAGAACAGGAACGCCGTACGGCCGGCCTCGTCCTCACCGACGACCGCGGCCGGGTCGGGCTCCCCCACGCACACAGCGGCCAGTCCGCGTACGGCGGTCTCCCAGGCGTCGGCCAGGACCACGGCGCGGTGGTCGAACAGCGAGCGCTGCGTGGCCAGGGAGTAGCCCAGGTCCACCGCGCGCAGGGAGGGGTCGGCCTCGATACGGGCAAGGAGCCGTGCGGCCTGCGCCCGCAGGGCCTCCGCCGTCCGCCCGGACAGCACCAACGGCACCACACCCGGAACCAGAGAAGCGACACCCCCGTCGGTCTCCGCCTCGGCGACCGGCTCCGGCTGCTCCAGGATGACGTGCGCGTTGGTACCGCTGATACCGAACGACGACACACCCGCCCGACGCGCACGCTGCCCGTCCGGCCACTCGTGATCATCGGTCAGCAGTTCCACCGCACCCGCCGACCAGTCCACGTGCGAGGACGGCGCATCCACATGCAAGGTCCGCGGCAGCATCCCGTGCCGCATCGCCATCACCATCTTGATCACACCCGCCACACCCGCGGCAGCCTGCGTATGACCCAGATTCGACTTCACCGACCCAAGAAGCAGCGGCTGCCCCGGATCACGCCCCTGACCATAAGTCGCCAACAGCGCCTGCGCCTCGATCGGGTCACCCAGCGTCGTCCCCGTACCATGCGCCTCCACCACATCCACATCCGCCGCCGACAGACCACCACTGGCCAACGCCTGCCGGATCACCCGCTGCTGCGACGGACCATTCGGCGCCGTCAGCCCATTGGACGCACCATCCTGATTGACCGCCGAACCCCGCACCACCGCCAACACCCGATGACCATGACGCCGAGCATCCGACAAACGCTCCAGCACCACCATCCCCACACCCTCGGACCAGCC
>NZ_JBSICH010000080.1:0-4761 GCF_053613315.1 Streptomyces sp. JK94
GAGATGCCCGGCCTGATGGCGATCCGCAGGGAGTACGCCGAGGCCCGGCCTCTCGCCGGCGCCCGGGTCACCGGTTCCCTGCACATGACCGTGCAGACCGCGGTGCTCATCGAGACCCTGGTCGCCCTGGGCGCCGAGGTCCGCTGGGCCTCCTGCAACATCTTCTCCACCCAGGACCACGCCGCGGCCGCCATCGCCGTCGGCCCGAACGGCACGCCCGACAATCCGCAGGGCGTTCCGGTCTTCGCCTGGAAGGGCGAGAGCCTGGAGGAGTACTGGTGGTGCACGGAGCAGGCGCTGACCTGGCCGGACACTCCCACCGGCGGCCCGAACATGATCCTGGACGACGGTGGTGACGCCACCCTCCTGGTCCATCAGGGCGTCGAGTACGAGAAGGACGGCAAGGTTCCCTCGCCCGACACCGCCGAGTCCGACGAGCACCGTGTCATCCTCGAGCTCCTCACCCGCACGGTGAGTGAGAGCCCGCAGAAGTGGACCCGGCTGGCGTCCGAGATCCGCGGCGTCACCGAGGAGACCACGACCGGTGTCCACCGTCTGTACGAGATGCACCGCGACGGCACCCTGCTGTTCCCGGCGATCAACGTCAACGACGCGGTGACGAAGTCGAAGTTCGACAACAAGTACGGCTGCCGCCACTCCCTCATCGACGGCATCAACCGTGCCACGGACGTCCTCATCGGCGGCAAGACGGCCGTGGTCTGCGGCTACGGCGACGTGGGCAAGGGCTGCGCGGAGTCCCTGCGCGGCCAGGGCGCCCGCGTCATCGTCACCGAGATCGACCCGATCTGCGCCCTGCAGGCGGCGATGGACGGCTACCAGGTCACGACGCTGGACGAGGTCGTCGACCAGGCCGACATCTTCGTCACGACGACGGGCAACAAGGACATCATCATGGCCTCGGACATGGCCAGGATGAAGCACCAGGCGATCATCGGCAACATCGGCCACTTCGACAACGAGATCGACATGGCCGGCCTCGCCAAGATCCCCGGCGTCGTCAAGGACGAGGTCAAGCCGCAGGTCCACACCTGGACCTTCCCCGACGGCAAGGTCCTCATCGTGCTGTCCGAGGGCCGCCTGCTGAACCTGGGCAACGCCACCGGCCACCCGTCGTTCGTGATGTCCAACTCCTTCGCGGACCAGACCCTGGCCCAGATCGAGCTGTTCACCAAGCCCGACGCGTACCCGACCGACGTGTACGTGCTGCCCAAGCACCTGGACGAGAAGGTCGCCCGCCTCCACCTCGACGCGCTCGGCGTCAAGCTGACCACGCTCCGCCAGGAGCAGGCCGACTACATCGGCGTCAACGTCGAGGGCCCGTACAAGGCGGACCACTACCGCTACTGAGTCCGCGTCACAGCCGGCGGGGACACGTCCGTGCCCCGGCACGCGCCTCCGCCGACTGCCGGCCCCTCCGAGACAGGCCCCCGCACCCCCGTGCCGGGGGCCTGCCCCGTCGGCGCCTCAGCGGCCGGACCAGCAGCCCGTCACCACCCAGGACCACCATGCCCCGAGGCCGTTATTCGCTCCACGACCCGCACGACCACACCCCCTTCGCGGAAGAACACTTCCAGTGCGCCCCCGGCCCCTCCGGCTGGCGCTACGTCTCCCGGCTGACCACGCCCACCGGCGACCACCAGGGCTCCGTCGACCTCGCTCTCGACGAACTCGGCCGCCCCATCCGCCTCGCACTCCACGCCACGAGCTGGCAGGTGCGCGGCGCGGCCATCGACGGCGTCACCTGGGTCCGTACCGACCCCACCGGAGTCCACGCCACCGAAGGCAATGCGCGCGCCCACGCCTTCACCGGCTCGTCCCCGGCCTTCCTCGTCGCCGTCACCCGTCTCCTGCGCCTCACCCCCTCCGCACCGGCCACCCGCGTACGCCTCGTCGCCCTCACGGACCCGGTCCTCGCCCCCCGCACCGTGGACCAGTCCTGGGCCTTGCTGGACAGAGAAGCACACGCCACTGACAACGGCCCCCTCACTGTGGACGCATACCAGGTCACAGCCCTGGACACCGGTGAACAGCACACCGTGCACCTCGCCGGCGACGTCGTCCTGGCGGCCCCCGGCGTCGAGCTGGAGGACCTGGAGTCACCGCCGTCCGTCTTCCCGTGAACGACGTCGGGCGACGGGCTCGGCGAAGCAGCCTGCCCCGCCTACGCAGGGGGCACGAACCCGGTTCCGGGACGGCCGTCGGACCGCGTCTTGCGCGTCTCCTCGGGCTCCCCTCCCCGCGCGGGCCCGGTCGGCCGTGCTCCGGGAGCCACGCCCGAGGGCGTCACGGGAGCCTCGCCCCAGGGTGCCGCGGGAGGGGCCACCGACGGCGGCACCGACGGCGGCACCGGGTAAGCCCGCGGAGGCGAAGCGACGGGCACCGTCACCGCCGTCCCCCCGGCCGCGGCCCCGAAAGCCCGCCGGGCCTCCCGAGCCTGCCGCTCCTGCACCACCGCCGCCAGATAGGCGGCCGGCGGAACCCCCTGCGGCGCCGGCGCCCCCGTACGGGCCACCACGTCGGCGGCGAGCCGTTCCGCGATGGCCCAGCCGACCCGGGGGTCCAGTTGCCCCATCCGTGTCAGGTACTGACGGACGGCGAGCCACAGGTCGTCGGGCACCGCGGACAGGTCCAGCTCCGCGAACCGGCCGGCCAGCCAGGGCGGAGAGGGCGGCAGGTAGCCCCCCGGCGCGACCGGCACCCGCTCCCGCACGACCAGAGTCCCCGCGAAGACGTCTCCGAGCCGCCGCCCCCGCGCCGACACCAGCGAGGCGATACAGGCGACGACACCGAACGTCATCAGGATCTCGATCACCCCGATCAGGCCCCGCACCAGCGAGTGCCGGAACCGGATCGGTCCACCGTCGTCCCGCACCACCCGCAGACCGCACGCCGTCTTCCCGAGCGACCGCCCGTGGCTCAGCGTCTCCACGGCGATCGGCCCGCCCACCAGCACGAGGACGAAAGCCGCGATCGACAGCGCGGTCTGCGCCGCCGTGTCCAAGGAGGCGGTGGAAGCCACCAGTACGACGGTCACCGCCACGTAGACGGCGACGGCCACCGCCAGATCGAGCAGGACGGCCAGCGCCCTGCTGGGCAGCCTCGCGGGACGCAGCTCCAACGCCACGGCCTCACCCGTCACCAGCTCACTCACGCCTGCCGCCCTTCCCCTGACTGCCCCCGTCCCCGCCAGTCTGCCAAGCTGAGGACACACCACGCCGCAGTACGACAAGCTGATCCACGACGAGCCGCCGACGATAGCCGAGGAGCAGGCACCCCGATGGACCTCGACGTCTTCGTCTCCGCCCACCGAGCGGAGTGGGACCGCCTCGACGCGCTGCTCCGGCGCCGGAGCCGGCTGACCGGCGCCGAGACCGACGAACTCGTCACCCTCTACCAGCGCACGGTCACCCACCTCTCCCTGCTCCAGTCCAGCGCGCCCGACCCGCAGCTGACCGGACGGCTCAGCCAGCTGGTGGCACGCGCGCGCAACGTCGTGACCGGCACCCGCCGAGCCTCCTGGCGCGACGTCACCCGCTTCCTGACCCACCAGTTCCCGGCCGCCGTCTACCGGGCGCGCCACTGGTGGGTTCCCACCGCACTCCTGTCGACCGCCGTCGCGGCGCTCCTGGGCTGGTGGATCGGAACCCATCCGGAGGTGCAGTCCACCATCGCCGCGCCCAGCGAACTGCGCGAGCTGACCCGCCCCGGCGGCCAGTACGAGACGTACTACTCGAGCCACCCCGCGGCCTCCTTCGCCGCACAGGTATGGACGAACAACGCCTGGGCCGCCGCCCTCTGCCTGATCCTGGGCGTCTTCCTGGGCCTGCCCGTCATCTGGATCCTGTTCCAGAACATGCTCAACCTGGGCGTCGGCTTCGGCCTGATGTCGTCGGCCGGCCGCCTCGACACCTTCCTCGGCCTCGTCCTCCCTCACGGTCTGCTCGAACTGACCGCCGTCTTCGTGGCCGCCGGCACCGGTCTGCGTCTGGGCTGGACGCTCATCGACCCGGGCCCGCGCACCCGGCGCACCGCCCTCGCGGAGGAGGGCCGAACCGCCATCGGCATGGCGATCGGCCTCGCCCTGGTGCTCTTCGTCTCCGGTGCGATCGAAGGCTTCGTCACCCCCTCCGGCCTGCCCACCTGGGCGCGCATCACCATCGGGGTGGTCGCCGAGCTGGCTTTCCTCGCCTACGTCTACGTCCTGGGCGGGCGGGCCGTACGAGCCGGTGACACGGGCGACGTCGAGGCGTCCGAGCGCAGCGCCACCGTGCCGACGGCCGCCTGATGTGCATCGGGCCCCGGAGAGCTGCTAGTGTCCTCTTCGTTCCCGCAAGAGCCGTTGACACGGAGCGAGCGGGGAGGTAGATTCAAACAGTTGCCTGTAGATGGGTTCACCCCAGAGGGCAACTATGAGAATCTATCTGCTTCCTTCCGGATCCTTGAATTCGGCGAAGCACTCTCCCGATGAATCGGAAATGAACGGCCGGTCAGTCCGGCCCGGAACTTCTGATAAAGTCGGAACCGCCGGAAAGGGAAACGCGAAAGCGGGAACCCGGAAAGCACCGAGGAAATCGGATCGAAAAGGATCTGATAGAGTCGGAAACGCAAGACCGAAGGGAAGCGCCCGGAGGAAAGCCTGAGAGAGTCTCTCGGGTGAGTACAAAGGAAGCGTCCGTTCCTTGAGAACTCAACAGCGTGCCAAAAGTCAACGCCAGATATGTTGATACCCCGACCTGATCG
>NZ_JBSICH010000081.1:0-4706 GCF_053613315.1 Streptomyces sp. JK94
CGTCGTGTGCCCGTCGACTACGCCTCCCATTCCGCGCAGGTGGATTCCGTGGCCGACCGGATTCTCGCCGATCTCGGGCCGGTCCGTGCGGGCCGTGCCCGGGTGCCGTTCTTCTCGACGGTCACGGGGGAGTGGCTCGGTGAGGGGGTTCCGGACGCGGCGTACTGGGTGCGCAACCTGCGCGACCGGGTGCGGTTCGCCGAAGCCGTGGGCGCGCTGGCGGCCGAGGGGTTCGACGCGTTCGTCGAGTGCAGCGCCCACCCCGTCCTGACCGCCGCCGTGCGGGAGACCGCCGAGGCGGCCGGTCACGAGGCCGTGGTGACCGGGACGCTGCGACGCGACGACGGCGGCACCCGGCGGCTGTTCACCTCGTTCGGCGAGGCGTTCGCGCACGGTGTGCCGGTGGAGTGGAGCCGGGCGTTCAGCACCGCCGGCGCCCGCCGCGTCGACCTGCCCACCTACGCCTTCCAGCGTGAACGCTACTGGTGGGACCCCGAGGCCCTCCGTGAGCCCGCCGCACCCGCGGGGACCGCCGACGACACCGGCTTCTGGGAGGCCGTGGAGAGCACCGACGCCGGAACGCTCGCCGATCTCCTCGAAGTCGACGGCGACGCCCTGGACGACGTGCTGCCGGCCCTGCGGACCTGGCACCGGCACCGTACGGCCACGGCCGCCGTCGACTCCTGGCGCTACCACGTGCGCTGGGACCCCGCCTCCCTGCCCGACAGCCCTGTCCTGACCGGCACCTGGGTGCTCGCCGTACCCGACGGCTCCACCGCCGCCGCCGAGTACGCCGACGTGGTCGCCACCGCCGTACGCCGGCAGGGCGGCGACATCGCCCCCCTCACCGTGACCGCCGGCATGGGCCGGGCGGACCTCACCGGGCTGCTGCCCGAGGGCCCCGTCGCCGGCGTGCTGTCCCTGCTGTCCCTGGCCGACGGCCCCGCCCCCACCGGCGACGGTGTCCCGCGGACCGGCCTCGCCACCACCATCGCCCTGTTCCAGGCGCTCGGCGACGCCGGCACCGACGGCCCCCTGTGGTGCCTGACCCACGACGCGGTCACCGCTACCGGCCAGGACGCGCGGACCGCCCGGGACGGCGCCCCGGCCCAGCACCTGGTGTGGGGTCTCGGCCGGATCGCGGCCCTGGAACACCCCGGGCGGTTCGGCGGCCTGATCGACCTGCCGGCCCGGCCCGACGCCCGCACCGGCCGTCTCCTCGCGGCGGTCCTGACCGGCGACACCGGCGAGGACCAGGTCGCCCTGCGCCCCTCCGGCGCCCTCGTCCGCCGCCTCGCCCACGCCCCCGGCACCGGATCGCGCCCGGCCTGGCGACCGCGCGGCACCGTCCTGGTGACCGGCGGCACCGGAGGGCTCGGCGCCCGGGTCGCCCGCCACCTGGCCCGGTCCGGCGCCGAACACCTCCTGCTGGTCAGCCGCCGGGGCCCCGACGCGCCCGGCGCCGACGGACTCCGCACCGAACTGGAGACCGCCGGCGCCCGCGTCAGCCTGACCGCCTGCGACGTGAGTGACCGCGCCGCGCTCGCCGGGCTGCTGGCCTCGGTGCCCCGAGACCTCCCGTTGACGGCCGTGGTGCACACCGCCGCCGTACTCGACGACGCCGTCATCGAACGCCTCACCCCCGGCCAGATCGACCGCGTCCTGCGGGTCAAGGCGGACGGCGCCCGCCACCTGCACGAGCTGACCCTGGGCACGGACCTGGACGCCTTCGTCCTGTTCTCGTCCCTGGCGGGCACGCTGGGCGCCTCCGGGCAGGGCAACTACGCCCCCGGCAACGCCTACCTGGACGGCCTCGCCGAACAGCGCCGGGCCCTCGGACTGCCGGCCACCTCCATCGCCTGGAGCATCTGGGACGAGCGGGGCATGGCCGCCGAGGGAGACATCGAGGCGACGGCCGGCCGCCACGGCCTGCCCGTGATGGACCCCGACCGCGCCGCCGCCGCGATGACCGTGGCGGCGGGCGCGCCCGAGCCGGCCGTCATGGTCGCGGACGTGGAATGGGACAGGTTCCACGTCGCCTTCACCGCCACCCGGCCCAGCCCGTTCCTCGGTGAACTGCCCGAGATACGCCGGCTCACCGCGACGGCGGCACCGGCCGGACCGGCGCGGGCCACCACCGCGCACGGCCCGGACGGTCTCGCCGCCCGTCTCGGCGCGCTGGGCGACCGCGCCGAACAGGAGGCCGCCCTGCTCGGTCTCGTCCGCGAACAGGCCGCCCTGGTCCTCGGCCACTCGGGCCCCGACGCCGTCGACCCCGCCACGGCCTACCGCGACCTCGGGTTCGACTCCGTCACCGCCGTCGAACTGCGCAACCGGCTGGGCAGCGTCACCGGACTGCGCCTGGCCTCCACCATCGTCTTCGACCACCCCAACGCCCGCGCCCTCGCCGCCCACTTGCGGGAGGAACTGCTGGCCCATGCGGAGACCGGTACCGATGCGGATGCGGATGCCGCGCCGGACGCGGGCACCCCGGCTGCCGGCCCCGCCCGCTCGGTCGGCGGCAACGACCGGTCCGGCACCGACGACGACCGGATCGCCGTCGTCGGCATGAGCTGCCGCTTCCCCGGCGACGTCCGCTCTCCCGAGGATCTGTGGCGCCTGCTCCGGGAGGGCGGCGACGCCATCACCCCCTTCCCCGACGACCGCGGCTGGGACCTCGACACGCTCGCCGGCACCGGCACCTCGCGCGCCCTGGAAGGCGGCTTCCTGCACGACGCGGGCGACTTCGACGCCGGGTTCTTCGGGATCTCGCCGCGCGAGGCGCTGGCCATGGACCCGCAGCAGCGGCTGCTCCTTGAGACCACCTGGGAGGCGCTGGAGCAGGCGGGCATCGACCCGACGACCCTGCACGGCACCCGCGCGGCCGTCTTCACGGGCACCAACGGCGGTGACTACCTCGCCGTCAGCCCCGACGTCCCCGAGGAGACCGCCGGATACGCCGCCACCGGCAACATCGGCAGCGTGCTCTCCGGGCGCGTCGCCTACACCCTCGGCGCGGAGGGCCCCGCCGTCACCGTCGACACCGCCTGCTCCGCCTCCCTGGTCGCCCTGCACCTGGCCGTCCGTTCGCTGCGCCAGGGCGAGTGCGACCTCGCCCTCGCCGGCGGCGTCACGGTCATGTCCACCCCGGGCATCTTCACCGAGTTCACCCGGCAGGGCGGCCTCGCCCCCGACGGGCGCAGCAAGCCCTTCGGCTCCGGCGCGGACGGCGCGGGCTTCGCCGAGGGCGTCGGCGTCCTGGTCGTGGAACGGCTCTCGGACGCGCGGCGCAACGGTCACCAGGTGCTCGCCGTCGTACGCGGCAGTGCGGTCAACCAGGACGGCGCCTCCAACGGCCTCTCCGCACCCAGCGGACCTGCGCAGCAGCGGGTCATCCGGGCGGCGCTGGCCGACGCGGGGCTGGACACCTCCGACGTCGACGTGGTCGAGGCGCACGGCACGGGGACGAAGCTCGGCGACCCGATCGAGGCCGGGGCGCTGCTGGCGACCTACGGCCGGGGGCGGGACCCGGAACGGCCGCTGTGGCTGGGCTCGGTGAAGTCCAACCTCGGGCACACGCAGGCGGCGGCGGGCGTCGCGGGCGTCATCAAGACCGTCCTCGCCCTGCGCCACCGCGAGCTGCCCCGGACACTGCACGCCGAGGAGCGTTCCCCGCACATCGACTGGTCGGCCGGCACGGTGGAACTGCTCACCCGCTCGCGCGACTGGCCGGACACCGGACGGCCGCGCCGCGCCGGCGTCTCCTCGTTCGGAGTGAGCGGTACGAACGCCCACGTCATCCTGGAACAGGGCCCGGACGCGGCGGAGGCCCAACAAGGACCGGACGAGGACGCCCACGACCCCGGTACGGCCGCACCCTGGGTCCTGTCGGCGGCGTCCGACGCGGCACTGCGTGAGCAGGCACGGAGGCTGCTGCCCTTGACGGGGAGCGGCACACCGGCCGAAGACATCGGCCACGCCCTGGCCACCACCCGCGCCGTCCTCGGGCACCGGGCGGTCGTCCTCGGCACGGATGGCACGGATGGCACGGTCGGCAGGGATGGCACCGGTCCGGAGCGTGCACTGGCCCACCTGGCGGAGGGACACCCGACACCCGGCGTCGTCCACGGCGCGGCCACCACGGCCGACGACCGCGTCGTCATGGTCTTCCCCGGTCAGGGGTCGCAGTGGGTGGGTATGGCGGTGGAGCTGCTCGGTGAGGAGCCGGTGTTCGCGGGGCGGATGGCGGAGTGTGCCGCTGCTCTGGAGCCGTATCTGGATGTTCCGCTTCTCGACGCGCTGGGTGAGGGTGCGTTGTTGGAGCGGGTGGAGGTGGTGCAGCCGGCGTTGTGGGCGGTGATGGTGTCGTTGGCGGCGGTGTGGGAGTCGTTCGGTGTGCGGCCGGCTGCCGTTGTGGGTCATTCGCAGGGGGAGATCGCGGCTGCTGTGGTGGCGGGTGCGTTGAGTGTGGCGGACGGGGCGCGGGTGGTGGCGCTGCGCAGCAGGGCGATCGCTGCCGAGTTGGCCGGTCATGGCGGCATGGTGGCCGTACAGCGTCCTGTGGCCGAGGTGGAGGGGCTCGTCGCCGGTTATGGGGGGCGGGTGACGGTCGCGGCCGTCAACGGTCCTGCGTCGACGGTGGTGTCCGGTGGCAGGGAGGCGCTCGACGCGCTGATGGCGGAGTGTGAGGCCGGGGGAGTGCGGGC
>NZ_JBSICH010000082.1:0-4627 GCF_053613315.1 Streptomyces sp. JK94
GTGTCGGGCATGCTGTTGGGTGTCTGAGGGTACGGCCGTGTGGCCTGCTTTCAGTTGCCGGCCCCAGTGTACTCGGGAGTTTTTCCGGGGTGGTGGGTGGTTGGTCGTTGTTTGAGAACTGCACAGTGGACGCGAGCATCTGTGGCCAAGTTTTTAAGGGCGCACGGTGGATGCCTTGGCACCAGGAACCGATGAAGGACGTGGGAGGCCACGATAGTCCCCGGGGAGTCGTCAACCAGGCTTTGATCCGGGGGTTTCCGAATGGGGAAACCCGGCAGTCGTCATGGGCTGTCACCCGCTGCTGAACACATAGGCAGTGTGGAGGGAACGCGGGGAAGTGAAACATCTCAGTACCCGCAGGAAGAGAAAACAACCGTGATTCCGGGAGTAGTGGCGAGCGAAACCGGATGAGGCCAAACCGTATACGTGTGAGACCCGGCAGGGGTTGCGTGTGCGGGGTTGTGGGATCTCTCTTCCACGGTCTGCCGGCCGTGGGACGAGTCAGAAACCGTTGATGTAGGCGAAGGACATGCGAAAGGTCCGGCGTAGAGGGTAAGACCCCCGTAGTCGAAACATCAGCGGCTCGTTTGAGAGACACCCAAGTAGCACGGGGCCCGAGAAATCCCGTGTGAATCTGGCGGGACCACCCGCTAAGCCTAAATATTCCCTGGTGACCGATAGCGGATAGTACCGTGAGGGAATGGTGAAAAGTACCGCGGGAGCGGAGTGAAATAGTACCTGAAACCGTGTGCCTACAAGCCGTGGGAGCGTCGGACGGAGAGCTTGCTCTTCGTCTCGTGACTGCGTGCCTTTTGAAGAATGAGCCTGCGAGTTTGCGGTGTGTTGCGAGGTTAACCCGGGTGGGGTAGCCGTAGCGAAAGCGAGTCCGAACAGGGCGTTTCAGTAGCACGCTCAAGACCCGAAGCGGAGTGATCTAGCCATGGGCAGGTTGAAGCGGAGGTAAGACTTCGTGGAGGACCGAACCCACCAGGGTTGAAAACCTGGGGGATGACCTGTGGTTAGGGGTGAAAGGCCAATCAAACTCCGTGATAGCTGGTTCTCCCCGAAATGCATTTAGGTGCAGCGTCGTGTGTTTCTTGCCGGAGGTAGAGCACTGGATAGGCGATGGGCCCTACCGGGTTACTGACCTTAGCCAAACTCCGAATGCCGGTAAGTGAGAGCGCGGCAGTGAGACTGTGGGGGATAAGCTCCATGGTCGAGAGGGAAACAGCCCAGAGCATCGACTAAGGCCCCTAAGCGTACGCTAAGTGGGAAAGGATGTGGAGTCGCACAGACAACCAGGAGGTTGGCTTAGAAGCAGCCACCCTTGAAAGAGTGCGTAATAGCTCACTGGTCTAGTGATTCCGCGCCGACAATGTAGCGGGGCTCAAGCGTACCGCCGAAGTCGTGTCATTGCAGTAATACGGCCAACGCCGGCTGTGATGGGTAGGGGAGCGTCGTGTGCCGGGTGAAGCAGCCGCGGAAGCGAGTTGTGGACGGTTCACGAGTGAGAATGCAGGCATGAGTAGCGATACAAACGTGAGAAACGTTTGCGCCGATTGACTAAGGGTTCCTGGGTCAAGCTGATCTGCCCAGGGTAAGTCGGGACCTAAGGCGAGGCCGACAGGCGTAGTCGATGGATAACCGGTTGATATTCCGGTACCCGCTGTGAAGCGTCAGACATCGAGCATCGTGATGCTAAGGCCGTGAAGCCGTCCTGGAGCCTTCGGGCAAAGGGAAGTGGTGGAGCCGCTGAACCAAGCGGTTAGTAGGTGAGTGATGGGGTGACGCAGGAAGGTAGTCCATCCCGGGCGGTGGTTGTCCCGGGGTAAGGGTGTAGGCCGTGCGGTAGGTAAATCCGTCGCACATGGGGCTGAGACCTGATGCCGAGCCGATTGTGGTGAAGTGGATGATCCTATGCTGTCGAGAAAAGCCTCTAGCGAGTTTCATGGCGGCCCGTACCCTAAACCGACTCAGGTGGTCAGGTAGAGAATACCGAGGCGTTCGGGTGAACTATGGTTAAGGAACTCGGCAAAATGCCCCCGTAACTTCGGGAGAAGGGGGGCCACTTCTGGTGATGATCTTTACGGTCTGAGCTGGGGGTGGCCGCAGAGACCAGCGAGAAGCGACTGTTTACTAAAAACACAGGTCCGTGCGAAGCCGTAAGGCGATGTATACGGACTGACGCCTGCCCGGTGCTGGAACGTTAAGGGGACCGGTTAGCTCCATTTCGGTGGGGCGAAGCTGAGAACTTAAGCGCCAGTAAACGGCGGTGGTAACTATAACCATCCTAAGGTAGCGAAATTCCTTGTCGGGTAAGTTCCGACCTGCACGAATGGCGTAACGACTTCTCGACTGTCTCAACCATAGGCCCGGTGAAATTGCACTACGAGTAAAGATGCTCGTTTCGCGCAGCAGGACGGAAAGACCCCGGGACCTTTACTACAGTTTGATATTGGTGTTCGGTTCGGCTTGTGTAGGATAGCTGGGAGACTGTGAAGCTCGCACGCCAGTGTGGGTGGAGTCGTCGTTGAAATACCAGTCTGGTCGTGCTGGATGTCTAACCTGGGTCCGTGATCCGGATCAGGGACAGTGTCTGATGGGTAGTTTAACTGGGGCGGTTGCCTCCTAAAGAGTAACGGAGGCGCCCAAAGGTTCCCTCAGCCTGGTTGGCAATCAGGTGTTGAGTGTAAGTGCACAAGGGAGCTTGACTGTGAGACCGACGGGTCGAGCAGGGACGAAAGTCGGGACTAGTGATCCGGCGGTGGCTTGTGGAAGCGCCGTCGCTCAACGGATAAAAGGTACCCCGGGGATAACAGGCTGATCTTCCCCAAGAGTCCATATCGACGGGATGGTTTGGCACCTCGATGTCGGCTCGTCGCATCCTGGGGCTGGAGTCGGTCCCAAGGGTTGGGCTGTTCGCCCATTAAAGCGGTACGCGAGCTGGGTTTAGAACGTCGTGAGACAGTTCGGTCCCTATCCGCTGTGCGCGTAGGAGTCTTGAGAAGGGCTGTCCCTAGTACGAGAGGACCGGGACGGACGAACCTCTGGTGTGCCAGTTGTCCTGCCAAGGGCATGGCTGGTTGGCTACGTTCGGGAGGGATAACCGCTGAAAGCATCTAAGCGGGAAGCCTGCTTCGAGATGAGGACTCCCACCCACTTGATGGGGTAAGGCTCCCAGTAGACGACTGGGTTGATAGGCCGGATCTGGAAGCACCGCAAGGTGTGGAGGTGACCGGTACTAATAGGCCGAGGGCTTGTCCTCAGTTGCTCGCGTCCACTGTGTTAGTTCTGAGGCAACGAACAGTTGCCGGCTTTCGAGCTGAACAGACAATTAAAGAGTGTGCTTGTTCGCTCGAAACCTTTAGGGTTTCGGTGGTCATAGCGTAGGGGAAACGCCCGGTTACATTTCGAACCCGGAAGCTAAGCCTTACAGCGCCGATGGTACTGCAGGGGGGACCCTGTGGGAGAGTAGGACGCCGCCGAACAATCTTTGGGAAGGACCCCTGGTCCCCAGCGTTCAGCTGGGGACCAGGGGTCCTTTCGTTTTTCCAGGGCGCACCGGGTACCCGGTCTGCGCGAGAATGACTTGCGGTACCGAAGACAGGAGTCACCCATGTCCACCAACTCTCCCGACGATCGACCGGAGCGCGACCAGCGGCGACGGGACAGTGGCGACCGTGGCGACCGGAGTGGTCAGCGCGGGGACCGTGGTGGGTTCCGCCGTGATGACCGAGGCGCACAGCCCGGTGGCTTCCGGCGGGACGACCGGCGTGACGACAACCGTGGTGGGTTCGACCGGCGTGACGACCGTGACCGTGGGCCGCGTCGTGATGACCGTGACCGCGGGTTCCGCCGTGACGACCGTCGTGACGACCGAGGTGGGGACCGTCCCTCGTTCCGTCGTGACGACCGGGGTGACCGGGGTGGGGACCGCCCGTCCTTCCGTCGTGACGACCGGGGTGACCGGGGTGGGGACCGCCCGTCCTTCCGTCGCGACGACCGTGGTGAGCGTCGTGGTGACGACCGCGGTGATCGCGGTGGTTTCCGGCGTGACGATCGGGACCGTGGTGGTGACCGTGGTGGTTTCCGTCGGGACGACAACCGGGGCGATCGCGGTGGCTTCCGACGGGACGACCGGCGCGACGACAACCGTGGTGGGTTCGACCGGCGTGACGACCGTGACCGTGGGCCGCGTCGTGATGACCGTGACCGCGGTGGTGACCGCGGGTTCCGCCGTGACGACCGTCGTGACGACCGGGGTGGGGACCGTCCCTCGTTCCGTCGTGACGACCGGGGTGACCGGGGTGGAGACCGCCCGTCCTTCCGTCGTGACGACCGGGGTGACCGGGGTGGGGACCGCCCGTCCTTCCGTCGCGACGACCGTGGTGAGCGTCGTGGTGACGACCGCGGTGATCGCGGTGGTTTCCGGCGTGACGATCGGGACCGTGGTGGTGACCGTGGTGGTTTCCGTCGGGACGACAACCGGGGCGATCGCGGTGGCTTCCGGCGGGACGACCGGCGTGACGACCGGGACCGTGGTGACCGGGACCGTGGTGACCGGGGTGGGTTCCGTGGCCGTGACGACCGTGGTGACCGCGGTGGGTTCCGTGGCCGTGACGACCGT
>NZ_JBSICH010000083.1:0-4389 GCF_053613315.1 Streptomyces sp. JK94
GCCGGCCGCGAGTGTGCGGGGGTCGAGCCGGGCGGCCAGGACCGCACTGTCGGCGGACCGCTCCGCCATGTCGAAGAGCCGCAGCCCCTCCTCGTTGGACATCGGCAGCACACCCATCCGCCGCATCCGCGCCAGATCCCCCTCACCGAGATGCCCGGTCATGGCACTGCGTACATCCCACATACCCCACGCCACCGACACCCCCGACAACCCACGCGCCCGCCGGTACGCCGCCAACCCGTCCAGAAACGCATTGCCCGCCGCATAGTTCGCCTGCCCCGCACCCCCCAGCACACCCGCCGCCGACGAGAACAACACGAACATCCCCACACCACCGCCACCAGCCTCCGACACCACCTCATGCAGATTCCACGCCCCCGCCACCTTCGCCGCCAACACCCCCCGCAACCGCTCCGGCGACAACCCCGCCACCATCACGTCATCCAGCACACCCGCCGCATGCACCACCCCCGACACACCACCCGGCAGACCCCCCACCACCTCCGCCAGCGCACCCCGGTCAGCCACATCACACGCCACCACCCGCACCGACGCACCCGCAGCCGACAACTCCCGCACCAAACCGTCCACACCCTCGGCACGCTCCCCCCGACGACTCAGCAACACCAGCCGCCGCACCCCCCGCACCCCCACCAGATGCCGCGCCACCACACCACCCAGCGCCCCCGACCCACCCGACACCAACACCCACCCACCACCGGCACCACCACCGCACGCGGCCACCACCGGCACCGACAACACCAACTTGCCCACATGCCGCGCCCGGCTCATCACAGCGAACGCCTCACCCGCCCGCCGCACATCCCACACCTGCCTCGGCAGCAGCTCCAGCGTCCCGGACTCCAAGAGGTCCACCACTTCGCGCAGCATCTCGCCGAGTCGCTCGGGCGCCACTTCCGCGAGGTCGAAGGCCCGGTACAGCACACCGTCATGAGCGGCGGCGACCTCCTGCGCATCCCGGACGTCCGCCTTGCCCAGCTCCACGAACCGGCCCCCCGGACGCACCAGCCCCAGCGACGCGTCGACGAACACACCCGCCAGCGAATCCACCACCACATCCACCCCAGGCCGAAAGGCATCGGCGAAATCCAGCGTCCGCGACGAGGCGATACGCTCCCCGGGAACACCCAACCCCCGGACCACCGGCCACTTCGCCTCGCTCGCCGTCGCGAACACCTCCGCACCCAGCCACCGCGCCAACTGCACCGCGGCCATACCCACCCCACCCGCGGCGGCGTGCACCAGCACCGACTCACCGGCCCGCACACCCGCCACGTCCACCAACGCGTAATACGCCGTCACGAACGCCACCGGCACCGACGCCGCCTCCACGAACGACCAGTCCCCCGGAATCCCGACCAGCACCCGCTCGTCCACCACGGTGTGTGTGCCGAACCAGTCCGCGCCCAGGCCCATCACCCGGTCGCCGACCACGAGGCCGGTCACCCCCGGACCGGTCTCGGTGACCACACCGGCACCCTCACTGCCCATCCGCGCACTCTCCGCGTCCGGGTACATGCCCAGCGGGATCAGCACGTCACGGAAGTTGAGCCCGACCGCGTGGGTGGCGACGCGCACCTCGCGTGCGCCGAGGACGCGGCCGGGGCCGTCGTCCGGCGCCGGGCCCCAGGTGATGCCTTCCAGAGTGCCGTTGCCGGCGTGCGTGAGGTGCTGTTCCCGCTCCCCGGATTCCACGGATTCCACGGCTCCCCCGGCTTCCACGGCGGAGTCTTGGTCCCGGGCCGGGGCGGAGGGCGCCGCGGAAGGCTTCTCGTTCTGCCGTACGGGCGGTGCGGGGGTCTCCTGGCGCACCAGTCGCGGTACGAGGAGGTCCTCGCCCCGGACGGCGAGCTGGGGTTCGTCCGCGGTCATGGCCAGGGCGCGCGGCACCGTGTCCGGTGCCGTGGTGGCGGGGTCTCCGAGCACGTCGAGCAGGACGAAGCGGCCGGGGTGTTCGGTCTGCGCCGAGCGGACCAGGCCCCACACGGGTGACGCCGTGAGGTGGTCCATCCGTTCGCCGTCCCTGACCCGTACCGCTCCCCCGGTGACCAGGACCAGCCGGGACGCGGCGAACCGCTCGTCGGCCAGCCACTGCCGTACGAGGTCGAGGGCGTGCAGGGCGGTGCGCTCCGCCGCTGCGGCGGTGTCGTCGCCGGCCTCCGTGGGGACGTCGGACCGCAGGTCCACCAGGACGTGGCCGGGTGCGGCGCCCTCCTCGCGCGTCAGGTGTTCCCGCAGGGCGGCGAGGTCGGCGTACGAGCCGTGGGCCGGGTCGGGCTCGGGGAGGCCGGCGGACGGTGCGCCGAGCACGGCGACGCCGTACGGTACGCCGTCGCGAGCCGTCGCCGGTGCCTCCGCGGTGGTCCAGGCGACCCGGTACGTGGTGACGCCGTCGGTGTCGGTGGGCGCCGGGAAGTGTGCCTCGTTCAGCGGACGGGTCAGCAGTCCGTCGGCGGACAGGACCGGCAGCCCCGTGGTGTCGGTGACCCGTACCGAGAGGGTGTCCTCGGTGGTCGGGGTGAGCACGGCCCGCAGCCGGGTCGCGCCCGTGGCGTGCAGGGTGACGCCGGTCCACAGGAACGGCAGCCGTACCGAGGCCCCGTCCTCCTCCTGGGCCGTCGACCAGGCGTGCAGGGCCGCGTCCAGCAGTGCCGGGTGGATGCCGAAGCCCGACGGTTCGGCATCCGGCAGGCAGACGTCGGCGTAGATCCGGCCCTCGGGTCCGTGCCAGACGTCCGTCAGGCCGCGGAACGCCGGTCCGTACCGGAGCCCCCGCGCGTCCAGCCGTTCGTACAGCCCGGCGGTGTCCGTGTGCTGTCCGTCCGCCGGGGGCCAGGCCGTCCCGGTCGGGTCCGTCGTGTCCTCGTGCGCGGCGCCGCGCACGAGGGTGGCGCGCGCGTGCCGCACCCAGTCCCCGGACGCCGAGTCCGCGGGACGGGCGTGGACGTCCGCCGTCCGGCCGCCGTTCTCGTCCGCACCGGACACGAGCACCTGCACCCGGGTCACCCCGGCCGCGTCCAGGACCAGCGGGGTCTCCAGGGTCAGTTCCTCCACCCGGTCGCAGCCGGCCTCGTCGGCGGCGCGCAGGACCATGTCGAGCAGCGCCGTGCCGGGCAGCGTGACCAGGCCGCGCACGGCATGGTCGCGCAGCCAGGGCTGGTCCCGCGGGGACAGCCGCCCGGTGAGCAGGAATCCGCCGGTCCCGGGCAGCGGTACCCCCGCACCGAGCAGGGCGTGTCCGGTGGCCTCCATGCCGTGCGCGCCGTTCGTGCCGTCGTGGCGGGCGGCCGCACCACGCAGGACGGTGTTGCCCTCCACCCAGTAGCGCTTCCGCTGGAACGCGTACGTCGGCAGTTCGACCCGGCGGGCGGGGCGCCCGTCGTAGAGCCGCGCCCACCGTACCGGCACACCGGTCACGAACGCCTCGGCGAGCGACCGCAGCAGACGCGGCCGGCCGCCCTCGTCGCGGCGCAGGGTGCCCGTGACGGTCACGTTCACGCCGTGGTCCTCGGCGGTGGCCTGTACGCCGGTGGTCAGCACCGGGTGCGGGGCGACCTCGACGAACCGGCGGAACCCGGCGTCGAGCAGCGCGCGCACGGTCTCCTCGAAGCGAACGGGAGAGCGCAGGTTGCGGTACCAGTACGCCCCGTCCAGCTCCGGCTGCCCGGAGCCGTCCCCGGTGACGGCGGCGGTACCCGTCGCGGTCACCGTCGAGAAGAACGGCACCCGCGCCGGACGCGGCACCACGCCGGCCGTCGCCTCCTCGATCGCGTCGCGGAGGTTCTCCACCTGTGCGCAGTGGGAGGCGTAGTCGACGGGCACACGGCGCGCCCGCACTCCCCCGGCCTCACACTCCGCCATCAGCGCGTCGAGCGCCTCCCTGCCACCGGACACCACCGTCGACGCAGGACCGTTGACGGCCGCGACCGTCACCCGCCCCCCATAACCGGCGACGAGCCCCTCCACCTCGGCCACAGGACGCTGTACGGCCACCATGCCGCCATGACCGGCCAACTCGGCAGCGATCGCCCTGCTGCGCAGCGCCACCACCCGCGCCCCGTCCGCCACACTCAACGCACCCGCCACCACAGCAGCCGCGATCTCCCCCTGCGAATGACCCACAACGGCAGCCGGCCGCACACCGAACGACTCCCACACCGCCGCCAACGACACCATCACCGCCCACAACGCCGGCTGCACCACCTCCACCCGCTCCAACAACGCACCCTCACCCAGCGCGTCGAGAAGCGGAACATCCAGATACGGCTCCAGAGCAGCGGCACACTCCGCCATCCGCCCCGCGAACACCGGCTCCTCACCGAGCAGCTCCACCGCCATACCCACCCACTGCGACCCCTGACCGGGGAA
>NZ_JBSICH010000084.1:0-3526 GCF_053613315.1 Streptomyces sp. JK94
ACTGGCTGTTCTCTATCCGTGCGGGTGCTCGGCCGGGGCTCGAACAGGGTGCTGGATCGGGTGAGTTGTCGGGTGTTCGGACATGAAGGAAGGGCCTCTTGGTAGCTCGCGGATGTCGAGTCCAGCGAGGAGCAAGAGGCCCTGTTGTCGAAGTGTCGCGTGGTCGCAGTGGCCGGGTCCAGTCCGTCCACTCCTGGGTGTGACTGTCTCGCCCACAGGTTCGGGAATGCGGCCGACCGCCCGGGGCGCCGGCCCCGGTACGGCTCGGACATGAGCGATGCCGAGTGGGCAGCAGTGCGGGATCTGCTGCCGGTTCCGGGATGGCTGGCCGGCCGGGGCGGGCGGCCGGAGGGTTACTGCCACCGGCAGATGATCGACGCGGTGCGCTACCTCGTCGACAACGGCATCAAGTGGCGGGCGATGCCGTCGGACTTCCCGCCCTGGCCGCGGGTGTATGCCTTCTTCGCCCGCTGGCGGGACGCGGGACTCGTGGCCGAGCTGCATGACCGGCTGCGCGAGGCGGTCCGTGATGCCGAGGGACGCGACCGGGAGCCGAGTGCGGCGGTCATCGACTCGCAGTCGGTGAAGGCGGACGCCACCGTCGCCCTCACCTCGCGGGGCTACGACGCGGGCAAGAAGATCAATGGACGCAAGCGGCACCTGCTCACCGACACGCTCGGTCTGCTGCTGGCAGTGCTGGTCACCCCGGCGTCGACCACCGACCGGGACGCCGCCCGCCTCCTGCTGCCCGCGGCCCGGGGCCGCTTCGGGCGGCTGGCACGGGTGTGGGCCGACGGCGGCTACACCGGCCACCTCGTCGACTGGAGCGCAACGCAGCTCGGCGTCGTCCTGGACATCGTCCGCCGCAGCGACGACATCCGCGGCTTCCAGGTCCTGCCCCGCCGCTGGGTCGTGGAACGGTCTCTCGCCTGGTGCCTGCGCAGTCGGCGCCTGGTCCGGGACTACGAGCGGCGCACCGACACCAGCGAAGCGGTCATCCTGTGGTCGATGACCATGCTCATGAGCCGCCGCCTGGCCGCCCGGTGTCAGGAGCCTGTTGCGGCGCGGGCGGCATGAACCTGCCCGGTTTCGCTTCGACCAGCCAGCCCCGTTCCACCAGCCGTTTCAGCCGGGCCCTCGCCCCTTCGACGCGGGAGGCGGACGCGCTGTCCCAGCCCAGCACCACCGCCGCCCGCCGGGCACCCAGCCCGTCGCCTCCCGCATCGACCGCGGCGGCCATCAACGCCTGGTAGTCCGGCGACAACTCCGCCACCCCACTCGCGTGTCGCCGGTGCGGCACCGCCCGGCGAGGCCCGACCGCCTTCCTCCGCGGCACCTCGCCGGCCCCGTCGGCGGGTGCGTTCTCCTCGGCCAACGCTTCCAGATACTGCTCCAGACCGATCACCCGGCGCCGGTGCACCTCCTCCGCCTCCGCCAGAGCCGCCCGCACCCGTTCCAGCTCGGCTTCGAGGTCCTTCACCTGCGCGGCTGCGGCCTTCTGCCGCGTCTCCAGAACCGCCCGCATCGACGGCATCCGCTACCTCCACGACATCTCGCCCGGCAACAAGCCCAGGCTCCCGCAGCAGCTGCTACTTCATGCCTGACCAGCGAAGACGTCACACGAGGTTCGGAAAGAGAACGGTCTCTAAGAGAGACCCCCCTGCGTCACCACGTCATCCGTCACCACAATGACGGCGCCTGACCTGCTTGAACGTGCGTGACACAGACACCCGGAACCCGCGTCACACCGCGTCACCCGCGTCACAGCCCCGTGACACACGCACCCGGCGGTGACAGACACGCGACACCGCCGAGTCACACGAACCCGCAGGTCACAGACCCGCATGACGCGTTTGACGCAGTGACGCAGAAATCCGCACCTCGGACACACGCCGCCGCCGGGCCCCTGAGTCGCCCACGGGCGGGAGCACCCACAGTGCTGAGGCACCCGAAGGGCGGTCCTCATAGCCCTTCCGCCTGAGACGGCCGCAGCGACCTACTGAGGCAGGAAACCGGGCGACGCCTGCCCGAGTTCGTGAAGGTGCCCGAGGTACTCCTGAGCGGCAGGCTCGGAGGCGTAGCGGCGCCTCATCTCGGCTGCGAGTTCGCGGCTCGTCATGATGAGCGACGGGACCGAACGGCGTTCCCCCTGGAGAGCACGTTCGCCCATGATGAGGGCCTGGTCCAAGTCGCCTTCCCGCGCGGCCGTGACTCCCAAGGTCACCCGCGCTTCCGCGTTGCGCATGGGTGAACGCTCCGTACCGTCGAAGTCTGTGCCGGTCCGGAGAACTTCCTCTGCCAGGGTCCGAGCAAGCTTGTCCTCGCCAACCAGGCGGTAGCAGTCCATCGAGTAGAAGTCGAACTTCGCGGGGTCCACCACAAAGTGGTTGTCGAGGTTCTCGGGATGCGGCATCCCTTCCAGCAGGTTGCGCCCACGATCCAGCGCGACCTCTACGCGCCGCCGGTCGCCGAGACGGGCCCACGCTTTGGCCTCTTGTCCTGCGAGCTGCACGGCAACGCCGTGGTCTGCTGCTGCCAGGGTCCCCGCCTCAGCCGCGGTGAAGCTTCCCCTTGATCGTGGACACCTGGAGACTGGGATCTTGAGGTTCCAGAGGAAGTAGCACCAGGTGGGAAGCAAGTACACGCAGCGGTACACCGAGGAGTTCAAGCGGGACGCGATCGCGCTCGTCGACTCCTCGGGCAAGACGGTCACCGCCGTCGCCCGGGAACTCGGCATCAGCTCGGAGTCCCTGCGCGGCTGGTACCGCAAGGCCAAGGCCGACCGGGGCGAGGGCGAGTCCGGTGAGCTGACCAGTGCCGAGCGCGAGGAGCTCAAGCGGCTGCGCAAGGAGGTCCGCGAACAGCAGCAGACGATCGAGATCCTGAAAAAAGCGACGGCCTTCTTCGTGAAGGAGAACGACCGGTGAGCGAGCTGTACCGGTTGATCCATGCGGAGAAGGCTACGTACCCGATCGTCCTGCTGTGCCGGGTGCTGAAAGTCGCCCGCTCCTCCTACTACGCATGGTGGGAGGGCGAGGCGGCCCGCCGTGCCCGGCAAGCCGCCGACGATGCGCTCGCGCACGAGATCACCGTGGTGCACATCGCCTCCCGCCACACCTACGGTGTCCCGCGCATCCACGCCGAACTACGCCGCCTGGGACGGCAGGTGAACCGCAAGCGCATCGCCCGTGTGATGCGTGAGCGCGACATCCGTGGTGTCACCCGGCGCAGACGGCGTTCGCTGACCCAGCCCGACAAGAAGGCGACGCCGGCCCCGGACCTGATCGGCCGCGAATTCCACGCCGAGCGGCCCGGCATCAAGCTGGTCGGCGACATCACCTACCTGCCCACCGCCGAAGGCTGGCTCTACCTCGCCTGCTGGCTGGACCTGGCCACCCGCGAGGTCGTCGGCTACGCCATGGCCGACCACCACCGCGCCGAGCTCGTCGTCGACGCTCTCAACATGGCCCACGGCCGCGGCGGCCTGGAGCCGGGCTGCGTGGTCCACAGCGATCGCGGCAGCGAA
>NZ_JBSICH010000085.1:0-3203 GCF_053613315.1 Streptomyces sp. JK94
TGTCCAGGGGCGGTTTTTCTGATCAGTAGTTGGTGGTCTGGCCTGCACTGATCAGTTTGTGGTGCTTCGGTGGGTGGGGGATTGCAGTGTGCCAGTAGCTGCAGTGAATGTGGGCGCTGTGCCGGATCAGCGGCCTGGCCTGTGGCTTTGTCAGTTAGCTGGTGGGTGATCAGTTCGTGTCATCTGCGCTGCGCAAGGCTCAGGTTCAATGGTCGTTGGTATGCGGCGTCGCCGAGTCCGCCTCGTGTTACACGCTGTCGGCCCATGAGGGGACGAGGTAGGTGTGGACGTCGCCGAGTGCGAGACGGAGCGGGCCGAGGAGGCGGTGGGCGAGGCCGGGGGAGAGGTCCTCGATTGCGAGGGCCGTGGCGGCGAAGCACACGGCCTTCTGTTCGTCTGAGAAGTCCCGTACGCGCTTGCCGTGGATGCGGGCTGCTTGGTCCAGTGCTGCTTGCGTGTGCTTGATCAGCGCGTTCTTCAGCGTGGCCCGGTCGGCGGTCCTGGCGAGGTCCTGCGCCTCGTACCAGGCGGGGTCTTCGCGATCGGTGGGCCATGCCTTGTTGTAGGAGCGGCGCAGGGTGAGGACTTCGTCCCAGGTCAGCTTCTCCAGTCGGGTGAGGAGTGCTGCCGCTGTTCGCCCCTGGGGGCCCAGCGCCCACCAGGCCGGTACCCGGAACCATATTCGCTGGCTCCAGGTCCGTCCGGAGCGGTCCTGGTCGTCGTTCGGGACGAGAGTGAAGATCCACAGCCCAAATGGGATCTCGGTCGTGAACGGCAAGTAGTTGGCACCTGATGCATGTGGTGCTGAGCGGTGCCATGGCTGCTTGCGGCGCCGTAGCGGCACGCCGGGTGTCTCCTCGATGAGGATGCGACGGTGATCGCGTAGGGAGGCGGCGTAGTCGACCGGGTCGTCGTCGAAGCCGCGGCCTGAAGGGCGTGTGACCTTCCAGCCCCAGTCGGCCGGCAGGCGGTTCTGGTCCACTCTCGCGACAGTCCAGTCTTCCCATCCAAGGCCAGGCACTGATTCCCCTCCGTGACGATGCTGAGGTCCCATCTTGGAGCACCCTGGAGCGGGCGTGCTGCGCGGATGCCAAGGGAGTGCTTCGAGCTCGGGCACCGGAGGAGGTGACGCTGGGCATGCCTGCCGTGTCAGCGCCGGGCGGAGACTTCGCTGGGGACTCCGAGAAAAGGCAATGGGGTTCGCCGGTCAGATCACGGCAAACCCCATCGCTTGAGCGTCCTGCGCCAACAGCACGCTCACCTCGCATCGCGGTGCACAGTCCGGGTCAGAGACTGAGGTGCCCGTCGACCAAGGTCACAGCCCTCGCGGGCTCGTGCCCAGCATGTCATCCATCGTCGGGTGATGCTGCACCGAAGGTGCCGCCCCTGACCGCGTTGGCGATACATCTTCTGAAGAATGATGCCTTGGCCTGCGCGAACGTGCCTGATCGTCACGGTTTTTAAGTACAGACTCTCTATGTGCTGTGTACGGGATTCTGAAAAAGAGCCTCGAATTGTTCAGGAATCGTTCACATCGGAATGGACATCACCCTCGCGAGTCGGCCAGCATGAGGGCGCCAGATCAGCCTTGGCGCCAACCGGGGCCTGGCATCGAACTAGTCCGGGTCAACGAAGCGGAATTCACGCTTCCACTAAGAGACTGAGGTGCCTACGCCATGACCTATGTCGTGACGTCCAGCAGCTTTCCGATCCCGATCGGTCCGCTGACGATCCTGCAGAGTCGAGACATCACCGCCGCGACGGTATGGCTGGTGATCGTGGTTCTTCTCGCGGTCATCGCGCTCGTGGTGGTCGGGTGTGCTCCGCCGGCCGCTGTCACGGTGGTGGCCGGCGGAAGCCTGATCGCAGCAAAGCTCCGCCAGGATCTCGCCTGATGTCCTCCGCGGGGGTCAGCGGCTGAGGCTGGCCCCCGCGGGCAGTTTCAAGGTCCTCTGGAGAAGACGTGGGACGTCGCATCAACCAGCTACCTATTGGGCAGGGAAATCCACGGGTCCTCGAATTCGCCGCCGCACTTCGCGAGCTCCGCGAGCGGGCAGGCAGCCCAACCCTCGCGCACATGGCCACGAGGTGCGGCGTCTCTGCGGCTTCATTATCCAAAGCCGCAGGGGGATATGAGCTGCCATCGTGGCGAGTGACGAAGGCCTACGTGGATGCATGCTCCGGCGATTTAAGGCGGTGGCGTAAAGACTGGGAAGAGGTCCGCCGCGAGATCCGGCCCAGGGAGTTCGTCAGTGAAGACTCTGTGGAGTCACTGCATCTGAGCCCTGAGGAGCGGCGGAGGGCGTCTTGGCCCCGCATCTGGGAACGGTGGGACAGAACAGGACTCATCCTCCCTTCACACCGTGCCGAGACATATCTGGACCTCAGGCTTGCTCTGCAGTCCCTTCGCGCTTACCGCTCGCTGTCACTGAGGCAGCTTGCCCACATGATGCCCTACTCCCATTCGAGCGTGGCAGCGGTGCTGTCAGGAGCGCGGCCGGTGTCGCCGTACTTCCTGCGAAACTATCTGGAAGCCTGCGGCGTGACCTCCTCCACCGAACTGATCAGCTGGTTTGACCTCCTGGCTATGGCCAGCCCTGAGCACCAAAATGATGCAGCTCGTACCCGCTTGATGACCATGGCCATGAATGGTCGAAATAGTGCAAGCTCCAGGACTTGGCGCTCTGGGGCGCTGCCAGTGAGTGCAGAGATTGTGCGACTCAGGAAGTTCTCCCTGCAGGCAAGATCGAAAAATCTTCGGGAATGGCTTTCCGTGAGTCTCTCTGATAGAGAGAAGCGCGCCATGTTCCGGCGACTGGAGAAGCGCTATGGAGTGAACTCTGTTGACCTTTCACTGTTTGAGCGTGGCGAGTGGGAGCTCACACTCGTGGAGGTCAACCGGCTGGTAGGCGAAGCCAAGAGACTGGGCTACACCGATATAGACCCTCTCGTCGAGTCCGTCTTCCGCAATCCGGCATGACGCCACGGTGTTGCGACCAGCAGGTTAGGTGGTCTGACGCCGACGCCGGGGAGTGCTGGGTGATGGCTCAAGGCGATACGAGCGGACGGTTCGGTAGTGAAGTTTCCCCGTGATCCCGGACACGTGATCGTTATGCCGCGAGGGTGTGCTGCTGCCGCTGCCTGGTCTCGGTCGGGGTGAGATAGCCGAAAGTCCGGTGCTTGCGCAGGCGGCGGCGGTTGTA
>NZ_JBSICH010000086.1:0-2440 GCF_053613315.1 Streptomyces sp. JK94
CCGACCTGCGCCTGGACGACGCCCTCGCCCTGCTCGCCGACCTCGGCTACGACGGCGTCGGCCTGACCCTCGACCACATGCACCTCGACCCGCTCGCCCCCGACCTGGCCGCCCGTACCCGCCGGGTCGCCCGCCGCCTCGACGCCCTCGGCCTGGGCGTCACGGTGGAGACCGGCGCCCGCTACGTGCTCGACCCGCGCCGCAAACACGGCCCCTCCCTGCTGGACGAGGACCCGGACGCCCGCTGGGCACGCATCCGCCTGCTGATCCGCGCCGTCCGCGTCGCCGCCGACCTCGGCGCCCACGCCGTGCACTGCTTCAGCGGCCCCACCCCGGCGGGCACCGACGAGGAGACCGCCTGGAAACGCCTCGCCGACGCCCTGGGCCCGGTGCTGGACGCGGCCGAGGACACCGGCGTGCCCCTCGCGGTGGAACCCGAACCGGGTCATCTGCTGTCCACCCTCGCCGGCTTCCACCGCCTGCGCACCGACCTCGGCGACCCCGCCCCGCTGGGCCTGACCCTGGACATCGGCCACTGCCAGTGCCTGGAGCCCGCGTCCCCCGCCGACTGCGTGCGCGACGCCGCCCCCTGGCTGCGGCACGTCCAGATCGAGGACATGCGCCGCGGCGTCCACAAGCATCTCCCCTTCGGCGACGGCGAGATCGACTTCCCGCCCGTCCTCGACGCCCTGACGGCCAGCGGCTACCAGGGCCTGACCGTCGTCGAACTGCCCCGCCACTCCCACGCGGGCCCGCACTTCGCCGAACGCTCCCTTCCGTTCCTCCGCGAGGCCGCGGCAGCGGCCCCCCGTACGAACCGCTCGGGCGAGCCTTCCGCCGCCACCCACTGAAGGGAGCCATCCCCATGACGCAGCAATCCGTCGGCCACGCCACCCCCGACCTCCGGGGCGCGGACGGCACCCCTGCCGGGCAGGACCTCCAGGGCACCACCCCCGCCCACGTCCCGCCCGTCGGCCTGCGCGCGGCCCTCTCCGCCGAACTCGGCGGAGCCGCCCGCGCCTGGCTGGACCAGGCCCTGGACGAGGCCGCCGCCCACCCCGGCGCCCACGGCCCCCTCTCCGTCTGGGAGCTGCGCCTCGCCGAGGCGGGCCGCCGCTGCGGTCCCGCCCACGCCGACGCCGCACGGGTCCTCGTCCTGCACGCGGCCCACGCGGACAGCGGCACCCTGGCCCGCGTCTACTCCCAGGGCACCGCCGACGAACGCCGCGCCGTCCTGCACGCGCTGCCCCACCTGGTGCCCGGCCCCGAGGCCCTGCCGCTCGTCGAGGACGCCCTGCGCACCAACGACACGCGGCTGGTCGCCGCCGCCCTCGGCCCCTACGCCGCCCGGCACCTCGACGCCCACCCGTGGCGCCACGCCGTGCTCAAGTGCCTGTTCACCGGCGTGCCCGTGGACGAGATCGCGGACCTCGCCCGGCGCGCCCGCGGCGACGCCGAGCTGGCCCGCATGCTCACCGACCACGCCGCCGAACGCACCGCCGCGGGCCGCCCCGTGCCCGAGGACCTGCACCGCGTCCTGGCCCTGACCGAGCCCGGGACGCCGCACAGCCCGGCCGCCCCCCACGGCAAGGAGTCCTGATGCGCATCTTCGACCCGCACATCCACATGACCTCCCGGACCACGGACGACTACGAGGCGATGTACGCCGCCGGTGTCCGGGCCGTCGTCGAGCCGTCCTTCTGGCTCGGCCAGCCCCGCACCTCGCCCGCCTCCTTCCACGACTACTTCGACGCCCTCCTGGGCTGGGAGCCCTTCCGCGCCGCCCAGTACGGCATCGCCCACCACTGCACGATCGCCCTCAACCCCAAGGAGGCGAACGATCCCCGCTGCCTGCCCGTCCTCGACGACCTGCCCCGCTACCTCGTCAAGGACCGGGTCGTGGCCGTCGGTGAGATCGGCTACGACTCGATGACACCGGCCGAGGACAGGGCCCTGGAACACCAGCTCCAGCTCGCCGCCGACCACAGCCTGCCCGCCCTCGTGCACACCCCGCACCGCGACAAGCTCGCCGGACTGCACCGCACCCTGGACGTGGTCCGCGCGTCCGCGCTGCCCGTGGACCGGGTGCTGGTGGACCACCTCAACGAGACGACCGTGCGGGTGGCCAAGGACGCCGGCTGCTGGCTCGGCTTCTCCGTCTACCCGGACACCAAGATGGACGAGGCCCGCATGGTGGTCCTCCTGCGCGAGTACGGCCCGGAGCGGGTCCTGGTGAACTCGGCCGCCGACTGGGGCAGGAGCGACCCGCTGAAAACCCGCACGGTCGGCGACCTGATGCTCGCCGAGGGTTTCACCGAGGACGACGTGGACCGGGTGCTGTGGCGCAACCCCGTCGCCTTCTACGGCCTCGGCGGACGCCTCGAACTCGACGTCACCTCGGCCGATGCCACGCACGAGGGCAACTCCGTCCTGCGCGGCG
>NZ_JBSICH010000087.1:0-2312 GCF_053613315.1 Streptomyces sp. JK94
CAGACCGTCCGGTTCGCCGACGGAGTACGGGCCCTCGCCGGGGCCGGTGCCGACGTGTTCCTGGAGATCGGTCCCGGCGGCGTCCTCACCGCCCTGGCCCAGCAGAGCGTCGACGCCGCCGCGACGGTGGCCGTCCCCGCGCTGCGCAAGGACCGGGACGAGGAGTCCGCGCTGCTCACCGCGCTGGCCCGGCTCCACGTGGCCGGTACGGACGTCGACTGGGCCCGCGCCTTCGACGGCACCGGAGCCCGCCGTGTCGCGCTGCCGACGTACGCCTTCCACCACGAGCGGTACTGGCCGCGCCCGGCCACGCACACCGGTGATGTCACCGGCGCCGGACTCCGGCCCGCCGAGCACCCGCTGCTCGGCGCCGCCACCGCCCTCGCCGCGTCCGAAGGAGTCCTGTTCACCGGGCGTCTCTCCCTCTCTACCCACCCCTGGCTCGCCGACCACACCGTCGGCGGCGGCATGGTGCTCTTCCCCGCCACCGGCTTCCTCGAACTGGCCGTCCGCGCCGGGGACGAGGTCGGCTGCGACCGGGTCGAGGAGTTCACCCTCGCCACGCCGCTCCTGCTGCCCGAGGACGCCGCCGTGGTCGTGCAGGTGTGGGCCGGCGCCCCCGACGAGACCGGCTCCCGCACGGTCAGCCTGTACTCCCGGCCGGCCGACGCCCCCGAGGAGACCTGGACCGAGCACGCCTCCGGCGTCCTGACCACCGGCGCCGCCGTCCTGCCCCTGGACACCTCGGTCTGGCCGCCCCAGGGCGCCGTCGCCGTCGACCTGGAGGGCTTCTACGACCGCACCGAGTACGGCCCCGTCTTCCGCACCATCCGTGCCGTCTGGACCCGTGACGAGGAGGCCTTCGTCGAGGCGGCGCTGCCGTCCCAGGCCGACGACGCCGGCTACTACGGCATGCACCCGGCGCTGCTCGACGCCGCCGTCCAGTCCGTCGGCTTCGCGGGCCTGGACGACGAGCACAAGCTGCTGCCGTTCCTGTGGGGAGGGGTGTCGCTGCACGCGGGCGGCGCCTCCGTGGTCCGCTTCCGGGTCGCCCGCACCGGCGAGGACTCGGTGTCCATCGCCGCCGTCGACGTCGAGGGCGCCCCCGTCCTGTCGGCCGAGTCGCTCGTGCTCCGCGTGCCCGCGGGGACGCAGGCCCCCGCCACCCGCCGTCCGGAGCTGGACTCATTGCTCCGCCTGGTATGGGCGCCGGTGCCGGAAACTCCGGAGGCCCCGGAAACCCCGGAGCCAGGAGACGCCGCCCCCGCCGTCCGGCACGCCACCGTCGCGGCACCGGGCGAGGACGGCGCCGCAGCCGTCCTGGCCGGGCTCACCGGTGAGGAGGACCTCGTCTGCGTGCCGTTCCTCGGTGACACCGGCGACGGGACCGAGGACCGGGACGTGCCCCTCGCCACCCACACGCTCACCGCGCGCGCCCTCGGCCTGGTGCAGGAGTGGCTCGCCCAGGAGCGGTTCGCCGGCTCCCGCCTGGTGTTCGTCACCCGCCACGCCGTCCAGGCCGGCCCCGAGGACCGGGTCCAGGACCTGCCCGCCGCCGCTGTCTGGGGCCTGGTCCGTGCCGCGCAGTCCGAGAACCCGACCCGGTTCGCCCTGGTCGACCTGGACGAGGCCGCCCGCGTCGAGGACGTCCCGGCACAGCTTCCCGCGCCGCTCGCGGGAGGCGACACCCAGTTCGCGGTGCGGGACGGCGCGGTGCTGGTGGCGCGGCTCGACCGCGCGGTGGCGGGCCCCGGCCTCCTGCCGCCCGCCGAGGGCCCGTGGCGCCTGGACAGCACCGCCCCGGGCAACCTGGACGCGCTGACGCTGCGCGCCTGCCCCGAGGTGCTGGAGGCGCCGGAGGGCCGGCAGGTCCGGCTGGAAGTGCGGGCCGCGGGCCTGAACTTCCGTGACGTGCTGAACGCGCTCGGCATGTACCCGGGTGAGGCCGGGCTGCTCGGCGCCGAGGCGACGGGGGTCGTGACGGCCGTGGGACCCGAGGTGACCGGCCTCGCGGTCGGTGACCGGGTGATGGGCATGGTGCCCGGCGGCCTCGCCACCGAGGCGCTGATCGACGAACGGTTCCTCGCCCGCGTCCCCGAGGGCTGGAGCGACGAGGAGGCGGCCTCCGTGCCGCTCGTCTTCCTCACCGCCCACTACGGACTCACCGAACTCGCCGGTCTGTCGGCGGGGGAGCGGGTGCTGGTGCATGCCGGTGCCGGTGGTGTGGGGATGGCGGCGGTCCAGTTGGCGCGTCATCTGGGTGCCGAGGTGTTCGCGACGGCCAGTGAGGGCAAGTGGGGGGTTCTGCGGGG
>NZ_JBSICH010000088.1:0-2245 GCF_053613315.1 Streptomyces sp. JK94
CCGACCTGCGCCTGGACGACGCCCTCGCCCTGCTCGCCGACCTCGGCTACGACGGCGTCGGCCTGACCCTCGACCACATGCACCTCGACCCGCTCGCCCCCGACCTGGCCGCCCGTACCCGCCGGGTCGCCCGCCGCCTCGACGCCCTCGGCCTGGGCGTCACGGTGGAGACCGGCGCCCGCTACGTGCTCGACCCGCGCCGCAAACACGGCCCCTCCCTGCTGGACGAGGACCCGGACGCCCGCTGGGCACGCATCCGCCTGCTGATCCGCGCCGTCCGCGTCGCCGCCGACCTCGGCGCCCACGCCGTGCACTGCTTCAGCGGCCCCACCCCGGCGGGCACCGACGAGGAGACCGCCTGGAAACGCCTCGCCGACGCCCTGGGCCCGGTGCTGGACGCGGCCGAGGACACCGGCGTGCCCCTCGCGGTGGAACCCGAACCGGGTCATCTGCTGTCCACCCTCGCCGGCTTCCACCGCCTGCGCACCGACCTCGGCGACCCCGCCCCGCTGGGCCTGACCCTGGACATCGGCCACTGCCAGTGCCTGGAGCCCGCGTCCCCCGCCGACTGCGTGCGCGACGCCGCCCCCTGGCTGCGGCACGTCCAGATCGAGGACATGCGCCGCGGCGTCCACAAGCATCTCCCCTTCGGCGACGGCGAGATCGACTTCCCGCCCGTCCTCGACGCCCTGACGGCCAGCGGCTACCAGGGCCTGACCGTCGTCGAACTGCCCCGCCACTCCCACGCCGGACCCGAACTGGCCGCACGGTCGCTGCGGTTCCTGCGAAACGGAGGGACGGGATGAGCGTCCAGCACACCCCACCGGACACCGGCCCGCCCCAGGACACGGCGGGCCTCACCGGCGAGGCCCACCGCTGGCTGGCCGCCGCCCGCGCCTCGGCCGCCGCCCGGGAGGCCGGCTGGGAACTGCGCTTCGCCGAAGCGGGCCGCCGCTGCGGCACCGCCCACGCCGACCCCGCCCGGGTCCTGCTGCTGGCCGCGGCACGGCCCGACGCGGCCACCGTGACCCGCCTCTACCGGCAGGGAACGGCCGCCGAACGACGCGCCGTGCTGCTCGCCCTCGAACAGCTGGACACCGACCCCGCCCACGGCGTGCCGCTGGTGGAGGACGCCCTGCGCACCAACGACACCACCCTGATCGCCGCCGCTCTCGGCCCCTACGCCGCCCGGCACCTCGACGCCCACCCGTGGCGCCACGCCGTGCTCAAGTGCCTGTTCACCGGCGTGCCCGTGACCCGGGTCGCCGGCCTCGCCGCCCGCGCCCGCGGGGACGCGGAACTGGCCCGCATGCTCACCGCCCACGCCGCCGAACGCACCGCCGCCCACCGTGAGATCCCCGCCGGCCTCCCGCACGTGCTCGCCCTGACCCAGGAGCAGTGACCTTGCGCATCTTCGACCCGCACATCCACATGACCTCCCGGACCACGGACGACTACGAGGCGATGTACGCCGCCGGTGTCCGGGCCGTCGTCGAGCCGTCCTTCTGGCTCGGCCAGCCCCGCACCTCGCCCGCCTCCTTCCACGACTACTTCGACGCCCTCCTGGGCTGGGAGCCCTTCCGCGCCGCCCAGTACGGCATCGCCCACCACTGCACGATCGCCCTCAACCCCAAGGAGGCGAACGATCCCCGCTGCCTGCCCGTCCTCGACGACCTGCCCCGCTACCTCGTCAAGGACCGGGTCGTGGCCGTCGGTGAGATCGGCTACGACTCGATGACACCGGCCGAGGACAGGGCCCTGGAACACCAGCTCCAGCTCGCCGCCGACCACAGCCTGCCCGCCCTCGTGCACACCCCGCACCGCGACAAGCTCGCCGGACTGCACCGCACCCTGGACGTGGTCCGCGCGTCCGCGCTGCCCGTGGACCGGGTGCTGGTGGACCACCTCAACGAGACGACCGTGCGGGTGGCCAAGGACGCCGGCTGCTGGCTCGGCTTCTCCGTCTACCCGGACACCAAGATGGACGAGGCCCGCATGGTGGTCCTCCTGCGCGAGTACGGCCCGGAGCGGGTCCTGGTGAACTCGGCCGCCGACTGGGGCAGGAGCGACCCGCTGAAAACCCGCACGGTCGGCGACCTGATGCTCGCCGAGGGTTTCACCGAGGACGACGTGGACCGGGTGCTGTGGCGCAACCCCGTCGCCTTCTACGGCCTCGGCGGACGCCTCGAACTCGACGTCACCTCGGCCGATGCCACGCACGAGGGCAACTCCGTCCTGCGCGGCG
>NZ_JBSICH010000089.1:0-836 GCF_053613315.1 Streptomyces sp. JK94
GCGGCGCTCGCGGCGCTGGAGGCGGGTCTGCCGGACGCCGGAGTGGTCGAGGGCGTGGCCCCGGTGGCGGGACGCACCGCCGTCCTGTTCTCGGGGCAGGGTTCGCAGCGGCTGGGTATGGGTCGTGAGCTGTATGCGCGTTTCCCGGTGTTCGCGGAGGCGTTCGACGCCGTGTGCGCGGGGCTGGACGGGCTTTTGGAGCGTCCGCTGCGTGAGGTGGTGTGGGGCGAGGACGAGGCGCTGCTCAATGGCACCGCGTACGCGCAGGCGGGTCTGTTCGCCGTCGAGGTGGCCCTGTACCGGCTCCTGACGTCCTGGGGTGTCACTCCCGACTTCGTGGCCGGCCACTCCGTCGGTGAGGTGGCGGCGGCACACGTGGCCGGGGTGCTGTCGCTCGCGGATGCCTGCGCCCTGGTGGCGGCTCGTGGCCGGTTGATGCAGGAGCTTCCCGCGGGTGGTGCGATGGTGGCGGTGGAGGCCACCGAGGCGGAGGTGCTTGAGCACCTGGTGTCCCTTGAGGGTGTGTCGGTCGCTGCGGTCAACGGTCCGTCGTCGGTCGTCGTTTCCGGGGTCGAGGGGGCCGTCGAGGCGGTCGCCGAGGTGTTCCGGGAGCGGGGACGCAGGGTCAGCCGGCTCCGCGTGTCGCATGCGTTCCACTCGCCGTTGATGGAGCCGATGCTCGATGCCTTCCGCGAGACCGTGGCGGGACTGTCGTTCGGTGAGCCGCGGCTGCCGGTGGTGTCCAATGTGACCGGCCGGATCGCACTGGCCGGTGAGCTGGCCGACCCGGAGTACTGGGTGCGCCATGTGCGTGAGGCGGTCCGTTTCGATGACGG